>JASFVE010000017.1:0-28581 GCA_050049995.1 Chlamydiota bacterium
AAATTTCATAATCGCACCATTAATTTTTCTAAATTAAAAAGAAAAAAATTATCTATTAAATAAATATAATTTTTTTCTTAAATTCTTTTTTTTTATTAAAGTTAATTTAACTTAACTAATTAAATCAATTTAAATAATTATTTAAGATTCGGTTATAATTTGTCATTTTTAAATGGTTCAAAAGAATGTCAATCTTTAGCTAAAAAGCATTAAATATTTATTAAAAACATAATATAAAAAATGTATCACCTTGAACTTTTAACTAATTAGTTAGTATAATAACCATTAAAAACCACAATAATTATTTCCTCTACCAATGAAAGTAGTTTACTTTTTATTTATATTAGTAATTTTAAGTGTTTTTTCAATTTCAACTTATGGAAATGAAAGCTCTTATTTTGGAATTGCATATTATGATAAAGAACCATGGAAAATTGCTTGGGCTAATAAGCAAAAAAAAGAATGGGAACTAACTGCTTCTTTTCAGCAAGCTCAT
Organism: Chlamydiota bacterium; assembly: GCA_050049995.1. GTDB lineage: Bacteria > Chlamydiota > Chlamydiia > Chlamydiales > SM23-39 > 21-14-0-10-35-9. The sequence continues at coordinate 497 of JASFVE010000017.1, forward strand.
ATAACTTTTTACTTTAAAGAGGGCCCATCTAATCAAAAGGGTTTGAATTTATCTCCTGAAAATCTCCCTTATAAGATTGAATTTAGAGACTTAACAAGTAATAAACTATTTATAATAAAAGAAATTGTTTACGAGCAGTGGGATGATGGAGCAAAAACTTTTGCCGGTAGATGTGAAAAAAAATTTAAAAGAGATGATGAAGAATTCAATGCAATTGTGGTGTCAATTGTAGAAGAGATTGATGGAAAAGCAAATTATGCAGACTACTGGCTTTTCAAAGCATAAAAATATATTAAAACAGAATTTTAATGGAAAAATATTTAAATAAAATTCTAGCCTTCCTTAAGGCATTTGTTAATGATAAAAACCCCATTAAAAGGGGCTTTCATAGAATAGGTTTTGCCATTGGCATTACCTTGTCGTCAATTGCGATATTAATTGAGTTCATTATAGCAATATCAGGTGGTTTTTCCTATTACCATAAGCCTGATGAAGTTATTCAATTAATAGTTTTAACAACTCTAACTCCGATAGTGCTCCTATTTATTCCAATTATTGTAGCAAAAGGTATCGGTTGGGTTATTGAGGGATTTCAAGACTCGAATCAACCCAAATAAAAACTCCAAGCTTAGATACAAAGCAATGAATATTTTTTAAATTTTCTTTATTATTTTCACTAACTGTAGCCTTTTGCTTTGCTGCTCCAACTACATTCGAAGCACTAGATTATCTCAATAGGTATGGAGATAAAAAAAAGCACAACAATTTTTTAAGAGTTATATTCTATCTGTATGTTTCTATTGAAACATTCATAATTAACATTAAATTAATTAATAATTTTTAAAATAAAATTAATAAAGTTAACGTATAATTAACTTTAATCTTGTTCTAAACCGTAAGTTTTTTAATAATATAAATATTAAAAAAGCAATAAAAATATAACATATGTCAAAAAGCAATAATTCCTATTCAAAATACCTTTGGATTTTAATACCCATAATTTCATTCGGTTTTAATTTTGTAAAAAACAAATTTCAAGAATCAGAAAATGTTTCTAAAGATTTAATTCCCATTTCAGAACTAACCACAAATGAAATTACTAAAGGTTCCGATAAAGAATGGGACAAAATCTGGAAGACTTTAGATAAAGAAGATGAAGGATATATTGAATTACAGGATAAGATTTATCCTTATTTTGATTTTATGAAAGGAAAGGAAAAATTTTACACCCCTTCTGATACCCCTCTTTGGCTGCTTGCTGAAAAAATTGATCAACTCATAAATATTCATGAAAAAAATTACAACTTGTGGGAACCCTTACTAAAAAACGAAAATAAATGGATCAGAGCTTACGCTATCGCAAACACCAAGTCTTGTGAAATGTCATTAAAAAACGCTAAAATACTTTTACTGATTTCTCAAGGTGAAGATGTAAAACAAGATATTTCGTCATTTAATAGAAATCAACATAACATACAAAAACTAAATGACTATCAAATTCAATTAGACCAAAAATTTGAACAATGCTTTTCCAAGTTGGAAAAGATGATCGATGTTTAACTAGTTGCATTTACTCTTGTTAAGTAAAGAAAAGATAATAAAAATTAGATATAGCTTTTAATAAAGAATTGAATCTTAACATTCAATTATGGGTGCAAGAATGGCGCAACATCACCTTAAATACCTGATCACTAATCTTTCGCTATAAGGTGCGGTGAGTGATAGAGCTTGATAGTAATGCTATGCTAGTAACTGATCAAGAATGTAGTTCTGAGTTTTTCATAGCATTTGATTTCGAGGTGTGCCAAGAGTGTGCTATTTTCTTAGTAAAAAAACTAAAATAATTTCTGTAATTGCGATTTCAAACTAAAATCTTTAGTATTCACACACTTAAAAATTTTAATAGGAGATGTATGACAGCAATTGTTTCTAACCAACAATATATGAGATTATTATCTGATGATGATGCCAACTTTCATATTTTTGATCATGCTAATATAGGAAAAATCCCCTCTGATAAAATGTACGCTCATAAATGCAGTGGAATTGAAGAAATTAATAGCTATTTAGAAGATATGGATATTGAAGAAAGTACTCACATTTTTAATGATCATAAAGTAGTAAGAAGAGAAATTTCTAAACCTGATGTCACTAAATGGGGAGCTACATCAGCTATCATCGGAGGTATAATTGGGGTTGCATTGTTCGCCACTTCTGCTTCAGCATTAACTGTATTTGCTGTAACAGGTGGTGGAAGTGGATCGATAGGTGCTTTGGGTAAATTTATGTTAAAGACGGGCAAAATAGGAAACCAAATTGAACACAGTAGATTAAGTCGATTAGATAGAAAAGTTAATGCTTTAACCCAAAGAATTGCATTGCAACAACAGAATGGAGACTCTGATGATGATGTATTGAAATTTCATACAGCTAAGGATTATTTTAGTCGCACTATTAGAGAATATGAGAAGTCTATTGATGTAAATTTACACACAACTTAAAGGAGAAATTATGGCTAGCCCTGTATTAAGAAGTAATCGAGCAACCGTGTTTGATGTATATAGAATACAAGACAATATTATTTCTAATGTGATTAAACATGTTGCACAAGCAGTTTTTGTAGGCTCTTTAGCTACTATTTATTGTCATGCAAAGGCAATGGCAAGCTCTTCCTTACTAGCTAAAAATGTAATCATAGGATTTCAATTTGGAGCAACTTTTCTAGCTTTAAATTTAACTATTTTTATTGCTCATAGCTTACTTGGTTAAACAAATTTATTATAATTTAAATTCTAGATGATTTTCTAACTATTTCCATACCTTCCAACGGAAGATCTAAAAAGTTAAAGGTAGCTTACTTAAGGCTACCTTTTAGCCTAACTTTAAAAGCACTTCGTAAGTTTTTCAGAGAAAAACAACCACGTTCCAACCATAAGTAATCAAAATGAGTTTTTTAAATTTTCAAAGAAGTAATATGCGGATTGCTTTGCAGCAACATCTGCATTGATATTTAACTTACAATTATTTTTTTGTTATATAAATGTGATATAAGTGAGCGAAATACTTATCTCATCAATTTCTTAAGTATCCCCTGCCCACCTAAAGTGGCAAGAATAATGAAAATATATTGTACTACATTTGAAAGAACTTTTTCCAGTTTTGAGTAGTCAGACCATAAATGTATAGATAATACAATTACCATATAGATAATCCAAATTAATGCAATGCAAACCACTCCTCTAACAAACCATACAAGTGATCGGTAAATATCATTATAATTAAAATTGATTCTCTTTGATAATTCTTTTTTTGAAAGACCTTTAAGCTCACCTTCCCTTTTTTCTACTTGAGAAAGTTTTTTTAATGATTTCAATAAGCTTTTATCAGTCATTGTTTTCCATCAATTTATGGAGGTAATTTTGATAGTATTTTCTTATCAATTCATTTGAAATAGCTATATGTTTTTTACCTTCTACGTATACCTCATTCCAGGGCGTTTCCTTTTCGTGAGTTTTTTGACTTAATCCCCAAGCAGTGTAATTCTTATAAGCCTCCCAAACAGCATTTAAAATTTCTTGCAATTGTTTTTTATTTTCTTCTTCGACTTCCTCAAAATGAACTGGGTTAGTGACAAACTGAGAATCAGTTATTTTCAAAAGGCTTCGTGACCAATCATTAATTGGTGAATTTTGAATATGTTTAAACTCATGATATAAAGACGGAATAACAGGGCCATGCTGCCAAGCTTGAATCTCTTCGTTATCTAGCACACCTGTTTCATTACCTAAAATTGCCAACACCCATCCGTGAGCAATATAGACCAATTTTTGAAGCTTCATAGGTGTTACTGGTATTTTTTCTTGCCTCGCTTTTTTTAAAAAAAAATTGGCAGTGATGCTTGCGTTTATTTTCATTGCAACCGTAAGCTAATGTATTTTAATGTACTAAATATGTGACAAATGCAATTTGTTTTATCATCTAAGTAACTAAAAGTACAGAACTTATCTTAAAATAATCGTTAGATTTAATATCATCCCTAGGAATAGAATAGGAAGGCTATATGATATATATCCCCTTTAAAGGGGGTTACTTAAATAAATTATGCACTATGCAATAATGTGCAACTCAAACTTTAGAGTAAACTTTTAAAAAAGCTTCCTAGCCGTTCAGTAGCTTTAAAGTGCTCATCCATACTCAAACAAGCGTATCTCTTATAAGTAATTGATACTTCCTTATGCCCTACAATTTTCGCTATAAGATGTAGTGAATAACCAAGCTTTGACAAGTATGTTACACAAGTAGCTCGTAATGAATGAAACACAAAATCTTTAATTTCGGCTTCTTTTAAAGCAATTGACCATGCTCCCCTAAAATTAATCGGCTTATTGCACTTTTTTCCCTTGAAGACATAGAGATTTAAAGATGGTCGCTCATCAAAAAAACGTTTTTTAAGGATATCGCATATAGAGCCTTTCAAAGGGACGTTACGCATGTCGCCATTTTTTGTCTTTTTTAGTTTAATCAAATCCCTTTGAAAATCGATATCCTCCCACTTAAGGTTAATAATTTCCCCTTTTCTCATGCCGGTACATAATGCTAGCAGAACTATAGAATATAAATGCTGATTTGAAGAATTTTTGCATGCCTTCAAAAGTCTCTCGATTTCTTCTTCTGATAAAAATCTATCTCTTCCATTAGGCTCTTTATATTTTTGAAAGTTACTTACAGGGTTATAAGTCATTAAACGCCATTCTTTGACTGCTTTTCGTAATACTACAGATAGAGATGTCATATATCTATTGGCAGTGGTCATGCTTCTTGGATTGCCATACCTGTCATTTGTACCTAAAAGCTTTTTTCTACAGGTTGAAATAACATCTTCTTTGATATTGACCAATGATAAATGACCTAATTCAGCTTTCCACCAATTTAGCTGGCCTAGCCTTGTCTTATAGTTAGATGAACTTTTATCTAGCTCTTCATCGATATATTTATTTATTAAGTCAGAAAACGTATGTGAACGCATCACCTTTGTTTCATAGGCTTTCCCTTGAGATATTGCATAAAGTGTTTCCTTAAGCCATTTCTTCGCTTCTTTAAGCTCTTTAAATGTACGTGATGTATTCTTATGCCCTTTTAATCTAATTTGTACGCAGTAAGTATTTCCCCGCTTTCCTTTAATTGTTTTAATACAACCTATTTTCGCACTCATAAAATCCCTAAAAAAATCCTTTGGTGTGAAAAGTAATGTGAAAATTCAAAAAGTTAATGAACAACACACGTAATTCACATCAAATATATGTTAATAAGAAATTTCTGAAGCTATTTAAAGATTAAAGACTTGTATGAAACGGAAGAGGAGGGATTCGAACCCCCGGTTGGTCTCCCAACTTCTGTTTTCAAGACAGACGCATTCGGCCACTCTGCCACTCTTCCGTATTGGAAAAAGTAAAAATTATAAGGAACAAAAGAAAAAAATCAAGAAAATTGCTGTAAAAATCGAATATCATTTTCTGTGAACATACGAATGTCCGGAATATCATATTCTAATAAAGCAAGTCTTTCAATTCCCATGCCCCATGCATAACCTGAATATTTCTCAGGGTCAATTCCACCTGACTTTAAAACCTCAGGGTGGATCATTCCTGCGCCACACACTTCTAGCCACCCTGTATATTTACAAATACGGCAACCCGTTTTACAAGTACACTTAATATCTACTTCCATGCCAGGTTCCACAAATGGAAAGTAACTTGGTCTAAAACGAGTCTGTACGTCTCGATTAAACAGTTTACTCCAAAACTCATTCATAGTAGCTAAAAGATCTGCAAAAGAAACATGCGTATCAATATAAAAACCTTCAATCTGGTGAAAAAACACATGTGATCTTGCAGAGATGGTTTCATTTCTAAAACATCTTCCGGGTGCAATTACCCGTATAGGAGGTTCATTTGCCTCCATTACCCTTACTTGGACGTTAGAAGTATGTGTTCTTAATACCATATCATCCGATATCCAAAAAGTATCCTGCATATCCATGGCAGGATGATCGGGGGGAAAGTTTAGTCCTTCAAAATTATAAAAAACGGAATCAACATCCGGACCATGCTGAACGGCAAACCCCATTTCCTTAAGTATAGAAATGCAGCGGTCCAACATTTGTGTGATGGGGTGAGCTTTACCAGATCTTTTTCTTCGTCCTGGCAAGGTAATGTCTATTTTCTCTTCTGTAAATTTCTTAAGTTGTTCCTGGCTGTTAAGTCTCGCTAGACTGCTTTCACAGTGTGAGGAAAACTCTTGTTTAAGACTGTTGATGAGCTGTCCTAATTTTGGTCTTTGATCCTTTTCACAAGTTTTCAAAGCCATCATCAATTGCTGAATAGGACCTTTTTTACCAAGATATTTGACTTTAAGGGTTTCTACTTCTTGGGAGGTTTCTACGCTTTTAAGATCAATAAGGAAGTTTGATCGTAGCTCTTCGATTTCATTAAGAAGGGACATGTGAGCTCCATAAAAAAAGCCTACACAAGTGTAGGCTCACAAATTACTTTGTTTTTTAAGCAGCAAGTGCTTGTTTTGCTGCACCAGCAATTTCGCTGAACGCTTTCAAATCTTTTACTGCTAGGTCTGCCAGCATTTTACGGTCGATATCACAACCTGCTTTCTTCAGACCATGCATAAGCTTGCTGTAGCTCATGCCGTTAATTCTAGCAGCAATCCCAATGCGAATAATCCATAATCTACGGAAGTTACGTTTTTTCTGTTTTCTATGTTCATAATTATACGCAAGGGCTTTCATCACTGCATCTTTAGTAAGACGCAAGTGATTTTTGCGGTCACCAAAAAAGCCTTTCGCTCTTTTGAAGAGTCGTTTTCTTCTCTTTCTAGAGGCAACAGCCGATTTTACTCTAACCATGTGGCTTATCTCCGCTTATTTAGTTGACAACCCGAGCATTCTCTTGTACATATTCTCTTGTGAAGTATGCACAGTAGTAGAATTTCTAAGTTGTCGTTTTCTTTTTGATGATTTTTTCGCCAAAAGGTGTCGTCTACCAGAACGCGAATGTTTTAATTTACCGCTCGCCGTTAAACGGAAACGTGACGACGCAGTTTTACGAGTTTTCATTTTTGGCACAAGTAACTCTCCTTTTTATTTATTTTTTTTGCTCTGTGGAGCAAGAACAGTTGTAATAGTTCTTCCCATTTGTTTTGTAGGAGCTTCTACTGATCCAACATCAGACAGATCTTCACAAAACTTTTTTACTACTTCATATCCAATATTCATATGAAGCATTTCTCTTCCTCGAAACATGCAAGTAATCTTGACCTTGTTTCCTTTTTCAAGAAAGTCTCTGGCACGCTTTAACTTTGTGTTTAAATCATGCACATCAATATTAGGCTTTAATTTTACTTCTTTAACCCTAATTTGATGCTGTGACTTTTTACTTTCTTTTTCTTTTTTTGTTAAGAGATATCGATATTTACCATAGTCAATAATCTTACAAACTGGAGGTTTTGCTTTAGGAGCAATTTCCACTAAATCCAATCCAGCTTCTTCAGCCTTTCTCATCGCTTCAGGGACTGTTAAAATCCCTAATTGACTCCCATCTTCAGATATTACTCTAACCTTGTCAGTTCGAATCTGTCTATTGACTCTCAAAATACCCCTTTATTTCCAATAGTTTTTCTATACTCATAGGAACTAGTTTTCCTTGTTTATTCCTAATTGAGACGATATCTAATTCTATTTCTTTGTCCCCAATCACACTGATATAAGGGATTTGCTGTAGTTCACTTTCGCGGATCTTGTCTTCTAGTTTATCTGTTGACACATCCACGGAGCATTCTAATCCTTTTTCCTGCAGTTTTACTTTAAGCTTTTCTGCAAATTGATGGTACTTTTTATTAAGAGGAATAAGTCTTACCTGCTCTGGTAAAAGCTCAAATGGAATAACTCCACCCTCAACAACTAATGCAATCCATCGTTCCAGTGATATAATGAAAGAGCTTGTAAAGCTGTCATTTTTAAACTGAAAAGAAGATACGGGCCACTTTTGCCCCATGGGGTTGGCTGCATAAAGCACTAACTCACAACTAGTGGTCAAATCTATGTTTTCAGCTATCTCTACACCTAAATCATCAAGTGTAGTCTTTATAACATTATACCACATTTCCTTCATCTTTCCCCTAAATGGGGTTAGGGCAAAGGAAATCTTAAAGCCTAACATATTAAGCATTTTATACATCGATTGCAAGGAAGAAATGAAAGCTTCATTCAATTGTTTTTTTTCAGAAAAAACTGTTTCATAAGAAATAGTTTTTTTAACTTCTAGTAAGGAAGCATTTACGTCTTCAGGCAAGTGGATAATTTCAGCAAATTTTTTAACATCGCATAAACTTAAAAAAGCGTCATGCTTCTTTGGATAAGCTTCTACTAATGAATAACCTAGAGTTTCAATATTTTTTTTATACCAGATAAGTAGTTTATTTTTGAACTTTTCTCCATTAGGCAGGAACAAACCATCTTTATACCAATTTCTTTTAGCTAGTAACTCTAGGTGATTGTTTTTTTTATACTCATTTAATTTTTTGAAAAATTTCTTAGCATCAGTCTTATCTTTAAAAGAATATGCATAAATAATGTATTCATCATCATCAACTTTTTTGATATCTGCTAGCTGTATAATACTCGAGCTAGAAAAGTCCACAATCTGACGAGCTGGTATATAATCAACAAAATCACCTTTTTTCAAAATATAAATTGTCGTTTGTGAAAAATCGATTTCCCTTAGTTCTTGACTATGATGATCTAAAAATTCTTTTGCGTTGGTAGGGATCATTTCCATAATCCGGTAACCGTCTCCCCTTAATGATAGGGACGCTAACCTTTCAATTTCTTGTAAATGTTCTTTTTTGACGTCATATGGTGATTTAAAGCGATAAAAAAAGCCAAAGGCATCAAGACCACTTTCAAGCAGTTTGGTGTTAGGCAATACCTCGCAGATAGCAACCCCTAAATGAGCAGCTGCTAAAAAACGGTGATTTTCTGAGTCGTAAACCATGGTTTTATGAACAATGACTGATGGGATATAGCTGACTCGAACAGCTGACCTCCACGATGTCAACGTGGCGCTCTAACCAACTGAGCTAATACCCCGTACAGTTGAATTAAACGTGAAAAAATTTTACTGCAAAGCCCTTTTGAATTCAAGATTCAATCAAATAAAAACATTAAGTCGTTGTTATTCACCAGAGTTTAAAATAATTTCTTTAATATGCGGATAAATTTAACTTAAGTAAAATAATAGCAAAAAATTAAAAATCTTTAGAGGTTTCATGTCTTCAGTAGCAATTTGTAGTAGCACTTCGTCAAATCCCACAGAAAAAATCTTAAGCGGCGCAGATGCTTTTTATAACAGATCTAATTACCTCACAAATACAACGCTGGCTCTTCAACCCCCTAGATTAATGCCAGTTACCTACACACACAACACTGAATACGGCATCTTATATAAAATTGAACAAGTGGCAAAAAAAGTATTTATTTATGGAATTTTGCCTGTTGGGTTATATATGCATTTTCATGTATTCTCGGTTATTGTTGTCTCAATCGGCCTACATAAACTTATTCAGACTATCGCTCGATCGTTAATACTCCCCGCTTCCCTTGGCAAAGCTACTTTAGACTATGACTTTTATCGTAAAAACATTCCATTAGATACAGAGTGGAAGTACAAGCGCATTACTGTTGCTGTTGACGACAATCAAATAGACGCCATGATTGTAGGAAAGCCCACTACATTAGACAATGGAAAGTGGACGTTATATTCCAATGGAAATGGAGAGTTCTATGAGACAAAGCCTTTCAATAGAGATTTTCACGAGACTCTTACTGCACTCAACAGTAATGCCCTTGTGTTTAACTATCCTGGTGTTGGTGCAAGCACAGGCCCTATAAGCAGACAAACAATGACAAAAGCATATAATGCCATGCTTACATTTTTAGAAGACAAGGAAAATGGAATAGGAGCTAGCAAAATTATTGGATATGGCCACTCCATTGGTGGGGGTGTCCAAGGCGATGCTCTACTGACACACGAGTTGAAAAAAGAAATTAAATATGTATTTGTCAAAAGCAGAACTTTTTCAGATTTGAGTACATTAACATCTCTTATTATGGCCAGAGTGGTAGGTCTTTTAGTAAAAGTTTTAGGTTGGAATATAGACTCAGTTACATCATCCAAAAAATTACAGGTTCCTGAAATCATCTTACAAACAGCTCGAGTTGAAAATTGCGAAGAGCTTAGCGATAGCTCAAAAATTGTTGATGATGGAATCATACACCCTGACGGCTCTTTAGCAAGCGCATTATTAAACAGCGGTAGTAAAGACAAGAAAGTAATTCTTGGAATAAAAGAAGGGCACAATGACCCCTTAACATGTCTCCCCTATCTAACTGGAAAAATCAACACATTATTACAAAGACCATAAATCTAGTTATGACAAAAAAATTTACGGAGCATCTAGATTTAGCAAAGTCACTTTGGGACTCCATCCTTAAAGTAGGAGACACAGTTATTGATGCTACCTGTGGTAATGGCTTTGACACGCTTTATTTGGCAAAAAAAGTTTTACACAATGACTTAGGTTTTGTATATGGGTATGACATCCAAAAGTCTGCCATTGAAAATACGCATCAAAGATTACAACAAGAAAATATTTCTCTAGAAAATGTTGCGCTATTTCATAAAAGCCATGAGGACTTTACCGAAGTTAGCAAGAATGTCAAACTCATTGTTTATAATTTAGGTTATCTGCCAGGCTTTGATAAAAGCATTACCACAAGGACTGAAAGCACAATTAAAAGTATAGAAAATGGGTTGAGCTTGAGCTCTTATATAAGCATTATGTGCTATCCCGGCCATAGTGAAGGAAAAGAGGAAAAAAATGGACTTTTGCAGTTTCTAGCTAATTTGGATCGTAAAAAATGGTCTATCTGCCATTATGAATGGATTAATAGACCTCTTTCCCCTTCCTTGATTTTCATGAAGAACGTGGAAGAAAGTACTCATTAAGGTTTACCTCATCTGAAACATCAGATAATCCCAAAAGTTTTCTAACGGGCTCCATAATAAAAAAACTACCACAAACAAGAAGATGGTTTGGAAAACTTCCTAAAACTTCCTCAAAAGAGTCATGAATATTTAAGGGTACTTTGTTTTTAAGATACTTAGCTATTGCTTCAGGTACTTCTAAGCGAGGGTGATAAAATCTTACTAAATGAACTCTATCTGCTATAGAAAGGAGTTCATCACAGAACTTTTTTATGTCCTTATCTTTTGACATACTTAAAAGAATCTCAAATTTTTGCGAGGAGAAATTTTTTTTAAGTGCTTTTTTTAATTCACAAATCCCTTCAGGATTATGTGCTACATCTAAAATTACTGTTTGCCTTCCCTTTTTTATAACTTCCATTCGACAAGGTGGTCTTATAGAGAGGCCTTCTTGCAATGCATTTGCTGGGATAACAAATCGGTTAGAAAGAATTTGGAGTGCCTGCTTTGCTATAGCGCTATTTTCTTCATCATAATAAGAAAAATGGTCACTTACTTGATAAATAGCAGCGCCCAAATCTTTAGCTCTGTCTAAAATGGGAAAATACATAGATTTAGGACCTAAAACTAGTGGAATCCCCTGTTTAATAATCCCCGCTTTTTCTTGCGCTATTTTTTCTAAGGTATCTCCTAGAATATGAGTATGATCAAAGCCAATAGATGTGATTATAGAAAGGATAGGTGAAATGATATTTGTTGCATCAAGCCTTCCACCAAGTCCAACTTCCATAACTATTACATCTACTTTCTGATCTTCAAAATATTGTAAGGCTAAAATAACTAGCAGTTCAAAAAAGTGTATTTCGAGATGATTTTCTTCAATGAAACTAAAAAGAAGTTTAAGTTGATTTTCTAGATATTTTTCCTCAATCATTTGACCATTAATCTGTATCCTCTCTCTAAATGAACTGATATGAGGAGAAGTAAAAAGTCCGCACTTTAGGTTAGATAATGAAAGAGCTTTTGCTATTTTGCTGGCAACAGACCCTTTTCCATTCGTTCCAGCTACATGGATAATTGGAATATTTTTAGCAGGAGCATGCAGCTTGTGGTAAAGTGCTTGAATATTATCCAAAGAAAGCTTGGAAGTCCTAGATAGACTGGCTAGCTGATATAATTTGTAAATCTGTGCATTCATAGATTGTAAAGGTACTGAAAAGTGTCATAATTAACCCAAGAGCACCCCAGTGGAATATGAGGTTTTATCTCTCCATGAAAATCAGAGCCTCCGGTGATGATCCAATGCTTTTTCGTAGCAATATCAACCCATTTTTTCTCATAAAAAGGGTCGATTCTAGAATAGTAACATTCAATACCATCAAATGGGATATTGAGAAGCTTATCAATAAAAGAGCGGCTTTTATAAAAATGGGGATGAGCAATAATAGCTACCCCTTTTGATTTGTGTATATGATCAATAATCGTTTCTGGGTTGAATTTTGCTCCCTTCGCGTAACATGGTGCGTCATCTTTAATATATTTATTAAAAGCTTCCTGAATAGTTGTTACATAGCCCTTTTTAAGCATTAACAAAGCAATATGAGGTCTTCCAATTATTTTACTTTTATGAGGAAGTTCTTTTTTGGCAAACTCCTGCAGCTCTTGTTCAGATATCTCTATCCCATTCTGATGAAGCTTTTCTAAGATCATCTGGTTTCTTTCTATTCGCTGAAGCTGGATCTCTTTTAAAAAACTTTTAAAATTATTATTTAAAAGGCCCCATCCATATGCCAAGATATGAAGATTAACATTTCCTAACTGAGAAGATAACTCAGCACCAGGAAGTAGTAAGATATCCTGGTTTTTAGCCTCTTCTAACAAATTGGAATCATATGCTTCCAATGTATCATGATCAGTAATGGATATTCCTTTTAAGCCTGTTTGTTTAGCAAGTTCCAAGATCTCTATAGGATTCAAAGAACCATCAGAACAAAGGCTATGGGTGTGTAAATCAGCTCTAAAATCATTCATAGGGAATAAAGCGTATTTCTTCCTGAAGTTTTATACCTGTTTTTCCTTCTACCTGCTTTTTGACTTTTTCAATCAACATTTTCATATCTTTAGCAGAAGCATTATTTTTATTGATGAGGAAATTGGCATGTTTAAGTGATACACAAGCGCCCCCTACTGCCGTTCCCTTAAGATTTGATTGATCTATTAATTGCGCTGCTGAGGCATCATTAGGATTTCGAAAAATACAACCTGCACTCTTCTCATTGTAGGGCTGTGTTTTCCTTCGATAGGAAACAATAGCATTTTGCATTTCTTTTGCTTGTAAAGAATTACTAAGCTCAAATGTTGCTTCAATAATCATCCCTTGCATTTTTTGAAAAGATGAAAACCTGTAGGAATACTGCAGCTCATCTTTGGAAAATTGCATAAGCTTTCCTTCCTCAGTTAAAAAAGTTACTTTTTTTAACGTGTCGAATGTCTCTTGTCCATTCGCTCCTGCATTCATGAAAACAGCCCCACCAACAGTCGCTGGAATACCACTAGCAAACTCCAAGCCCGTTAACCCCTTTTTAGAGACCCTTGCCCCTAACAAAGAAAAATTAAATCCTGAGCCTACTTTGACAATATTAGAAGATAGATCCCAATAGTCTATTTTGTTTAAGATAACAAGGCCGCTAAACCCTCTATCATCAAATAGGCAATTAGATCCCTTTCCTACAACTAAAAAAGGAACCTTGTACTTTTTAGAAAAAAGGAGAGCTTTTACTGCTTCATGAGAAGTTTTTACGACAGTAAAAAACCTCGCAGCCCCTCCAATTTGCAAAGTAGAAATCTCTTTTAAGGGCTTACCCGAGGCAATTTTAATGGGCAACGGCAAGTCTCGTTTTATAGATATTATCTAAAACAGCATTGACAAATGCTGTACTTTCCGTAGTTGAGAACTTTTTAGCTAGGCGAATTCCTTCCGATATACAAACTTTTTCGGGCATGTCTTCTTCAAAAAGCATTTCAAAAAGAGTAAGTCTTAAAATATTTTTTTCCACACTAGAAATTCTTTGAAATTCATAGCTAGGAGATGAACCAGCAATAATTGGGTCAATTTCTTGCAATTTTTCAAAAATAATTAAAGATTTTTCATAACATGCCTTCGCATTTTTTTTTGAAATTTTACAAAGTTTCATGACCATTTCTAAGATCTCATCCTCTATAAGGTCTGTAAAATCAAAGGCATAAAGAATTTGAAAAACTATTTCTCTAAATTTTTGTGGAGGCAAGTTCATAATCAGACTTAATTTATATTTCCGCATGATCATAGCACAAAAATTACTTTTCCAATAGATGTTAGAAATTATTTTAATTTCTCGAGATGTGCTCTTAGCATCCATGCTGCTTTCTCATGGAAATGCAGCCTTTTAATTATCATATCTGAGGTTATATCATCATAACTTTCCTGAGTAAACCTAATAAGAGGCTTACCTACTTTAGAGATGTATTCATGGGATTTAATTAACCTTTTTAGCATTTCCTTGGAGGAAACAACCTTGTTCTCCTCAGTGATTTTTGTCAGCTTTTTAAGTGCTGTAAATGACCCTGGTGCATAAAATCCTAAAGCTCTAATTCTCTCTGCAATTTCATCTACCGCTTCTGCCATGTCATCATATTGCTTTTCAAAAAGCAAATGCAGAGAAAAAAACTCTGGTCCCGCTACATTCCAATGAAAATTTTGTGTTTTTAAATACAATGCATATGTATCAGCCAAGAAAATTGCCAACTTATCTGCAATCTTTTTTCTAGCTGTTTTAGTAATTCCGATATCTACTTCCATACCTAACCTCTATAAAAATAATTTTAAATTAACAAAAAGAAACTTCTTTTCAAGCTAAAACTTGCGTTATCTGTAAATGATTGCTATGTTCAAATTTTTAAGAACGATCTGGAGGGATGCCTTGTTTGGAGTTTTTTTAGATACTGAAACCAATGGATTAAACTATAAAGAACATTCTATTTTAGAAATTGCCTTTATGGTTGTTGATTTAATTAATGGAAGCACCTTAAAAACTTTCGACTCTATCATAAAACAACCATTTGAAAAGTGGCAAAAAAGTGATCAAGGTAGTTTAAAGGTCACCGGGTTTACTTATGAAGAGATTCAAAAAGGTAAAAACATAGAAACCGTTGCCAATGAAATAAGGACTCTCTTTAAAATATTAGGAATTAATCGAGAAAAAGCTGTTTTTATTTGCCAAAACCCTTCTTTTGATAGGATATTTTTCTCGCAAATTATTTCCCCTGATGAGCAAGAAGTCTTAATGTGGCCCTACCACTGGCTTGATTTAGCTTCAATGCATTGGGCAAGTGTTATGCCAAAATCAGCTGACAGCAAGCAGCTTTTCCCTTGGGAAATAGGACTTTCTAAAGACTCGATTGCAACTTATCAAAAAATCCCCCCCGAATCAAAGCCTCACCGAGCTTTGAATGGGGTTAAACATTTACTTGCCTGCTATAAAGCTGTGGTTGGTTTTCCTCTGTGTAAAAAGGAAGCCGCTTTTAATAGCTAGTATGGTCTAGAGTTACTTTACCTCTAAAAATATGGTATACCCAAATTCCATAAGATAGTACTAAAGGAACTCCAATGGCGGCAATTGTTAATAGTATTTTTAAAGTAAAGTCACTTGAGGATGAATTCATAAGAGTTACGCTGTTTTCTACAGGATTAGTGCTTGATCGAATTAAATTAGGATAAACACCTGAAAATGCTGTAATAAGAAGAAAAGTTATAGCTAAACTAGATGCTATAAAAGCATATCCATCCCTGTCTCTTTTTACAAATAGCGGAATGGACACAATAGCTAAAAGGGCAATGGCCGGAAAGACAAACAAAATAGGATATTCTTTTAGATTTTGTGTCATATAGGGCAGGTAGTTAACTGTTGTAATCGTTGTTACAATATATAAAACAGCAAAGACAACAATAGTAGGCATAACCCATCTCTTTAAATTCTTGTGTAGCTCCCCTTCTGTTTTCATAAATAAAAAAGTAGCTCCATGCATAGATAAAATAGCAATAGCGGTAAAGCCAATAAGTACGGGGTAAGGCCTAAAAAATTGTGAAAATGTCCCTTCATACTCAAACGATGAGTTCAAAGGGATTCCTTGTAAAATATTTCCAAAAGTAAGCCCTAAGGTGAAAGCAAAACAGATACTAGCAAAAGAGAAAACAATATCCCATAAGAGTCTCCATCCCTTGCCTTCTCTCTTACTTCTAAACTCTATTGCTACCGCCCGCAAAATAATAACAGCAATAAAAATCATAAACAAAGAGTAAAAGCCTGAAAATAAACTTGCGTACGCCCCTGGAAATCCAGCAAAAAGCCCTCCGATAATTACAACAAGCCAAACCTCATTACCATCCCACACAGGCCCTATGGCGTTAAGAAAAATTCTTCTGTCCTGATCTGACTTTCCAAATAGATGTAAAATACCAACTCCCAAATCGAAACCATCCAAAATAGTATACATGACAATAGATATGCCTATCACAAAATACCAAAGAACTTCCCAAATTGAACCTTCCATATCAGTGTTCCTCACTTGCTTTATAAATATCACTATATACTTCTGCGGTATCTGGCTTTTCTTCAAAGCTGACCGGACCATGCTTAATCTTTCTATCTAAGAGGAAAATAAAAAGAGCAAATAACAGTCCATATATAAAAATGAACATGATTAAAGAACTCAGCACCTGGGAGGTTACAATATTTTTAGAGACCCCTTCAGATGTGCGCAAAATATTGTATACAATCCAAGGCTGCCTTCCCATTTCAGCTGAGATCCATCCTGATTGCTGAGCAATATGTGGTAAAATTACAGCAAAAACCATAGACCATAGATACCAACGAGCATTGTCTAAACGCTTTTTTCTCCAAAGATAAAATCCAGCAACTGCTAGTAAAAACATAATTCCCCAAATGGCCACCATTAAATGATACGTTTGAAATACTACCGACACATTAGGCCAATCTTTCTTATCAAACTTGTCTAGCCCGGTAACTGGTGTTTCTGGATTTCTATATGTAAGGAGTGATAGGCCAGCTGGAATCTTTATGGAGTATACTTTTTCCTTTGCCTTATCTACCCATCCTACTACAGAAATTGGTGTGTAAGGCTCTGTAGTAAAAACCCCTTCAAATGCGGCTAGCTTAGCTGGTTGATGTTTAGCTACTAGCCTTGCGCTAGAATCTCCAGACACTAATTGTAAAAGAAGAGTTATTCCTGCTATTACTAAGCCCAGCTTCATCATAGTTTCGGCAAGAGGGATATGTATTTTCTTAATTAAATAATAAGCAGCCACACTCATCACAAAAAATGCGCCTGTAATCCAGCAAGCTAAAATAACGTGAGCTAGTCGATCTAAGGTTGAATGGTTGATGATCATTTCCCAAAAGCTAGAAATGATAGCTCGAGCATTCTCTCCTTCTCCTTCCACCGTAAAACCTGCAGGGGTCTGCATCCAGGAATTGGCCGCTACAATCCATACTGCACTAAAATGAGCCCCCAAACAGACACAAATAGTGGCAAAATAATGAACTTTTTGACTTACCTTGTCCCAGCCAAATAATAAAATACCTAAAAATCCAGCTTCTAAGAAAAAGGCAAAAATACCTTCGGCTGCTAAGGCTGATCCAAATACGTCACCTACAAATTTAGAGTACCTCGCCCAATTAGTCCCAAAGGCAAATGTCTGCACGATACCAGTTGCAACTCCAATAGCAAAGACTAAGGCAAAAATTTTGATCCAAAATTGGGTAAGTATCTTATATTTTTCATCTTTTGTTTTTAAATACATCCCCTCCATGATAACTAGCATCAATCCTAATCCAATACTAATAGGAGGAAATAGGTAATGAAAAGAAACGTTAAGAGCAAATTGTATCCTTGATAAAGTCAAAGGATCCATAGCAACCACCTTGATTTAAACCTCTTGAGAGACTCGCAAGATATTTTTTAAATGTCAATATTGTCAATTAATTCTGCCACAATTATATACAGCATCGGGGGGAAAGAAATGAAAAAAGAAGTTATTTTTCTATTTTTCATTACATCTATTTTTGCTGTTGATCCTAATGATCTTTTGTCTTTAGGAAGTCTAGATTTAAAGGCAGCAGAAGAAATAGCATTTAGAAATAATAAGCCTTACTTAATTGCTAATGAAGGTGTTAAGCAGGCTGACTATCGCAAAAACCAAGCTGTTTCCAGGTGGCTACCCAAAGTCGAATATGAAGCTACTTACTTAAGAGGACAGAAGCCCCTTCTTGCGGAAAATTATTTAACAGGTGCTTTCACATTAGTTAAAAACCAATATAGCAGCATACTGGAACTTACCCAACCTTTGTTCTCAACAGACCTAATATATAATTTGACTTCTAAAAAACTTGAGGCAGAAAGTAGCAGGCTGTTTAAGGAAAACTCTTATAATGATTTACTTCTTCAGGTCAGGGCAAATTATTACTCAGTTGTTTTATATAAAATTGACCTGGGTATTCAAAAAGAAAACATTTCTTATTTAACAAATGCCATGAGCTTAGAGCAAAAACAGCTACAAGCTGGAAATTCTACTTCTTATCAAGTAAATCAAAGCAAAGTATCAGTAGCTAATGCTATCACTAAATATTATTCTACTTTGAAAAATTATCAAAATGCTAGGAATGCCCTTATGCAGGCGCTTGGTATTGAGCCTTACTTTGAAAAAATTTTAAGTATAAATGAGGAAGACCTTCCTATTTTTTCTATTCCAGATATCAAAACAAAGCTGGAGGCCATCCAAGAAGGCTTTGCCTATCAATACAATCAGTACTTTTCAACAGAACAACTACTGAAAAAAATTGACAGCCTAGAAGAAAGCAAAAGGCTTATTTTATACTCTGAAAAAGAAGTGGAAAAGTATATAGAACTGGCTTTGAAAAGTCGCCCTGATTTAAAAGAGCAGCAAATTCAGATAGCAATAGCTGATGAGCTAATAAAAAAGAAAAAAGGAAAGTACCTTCCTGAAGTTTCAGGTTTTTTTGACTATACCTATAATGGAGGCTATCTTGGTGAAAAAAGTTTTTTTAATGAGCCTTATCAATGGCAGGGTGGTATTAAACTTTCCTGGACAATTTTTGACAGTCTTTTAAGAGAAAACAAAATTAAAGAAGCAAAGGCTAAAAAAGTTTCTACCGCCTTGCAATATCAATATGCGAGTGAAGTTATTGAGTTGGATATTCGAAACATTTTATATAAGATGGAAGAGTCTTTATTCTCCTATCTTAGTGCTCATGAAGCTGTTTTGTTAGCAGAACAGGCCATGGCCGAGGCAAAAGATAAATTAGACTTTGGAAAAATTCCCCCTATTGATTTTAGAGAGACAGCCAATTCTTTAGCCCAAGCAAGAAATGAGCTAAACAAAGCCAGTTACTCGTTACTTCTTTCCTATTATCAATTAAGATACGCAACAGGACAAGATATTCGCATTGGCATCTAGGGTAAAAAACCTCTAAAACATTCCATAAATATTTTAAAAAAATCCCCTAGCATTTCAAATACCTCAGAGGCTACTTGGGAAACCCATTCTGCATGCCTTAAGAAATCTGTTAAAAAAACTACTGAAGATTGAAAATATTCATTGATAGGTGGAAGGTCAATACTCATTGTTTTCTCGTTGAGTGAAAAAAATAAAACCGCCATCATTACTTCTACTTTTACTCTAAAGGTCTTTATGCAAAAACCTCTTTTAATGGGAATCCTGAACGTTACGCCAGACTCTTTTTTTGATGGAGGAAATTTTTTTAACATTGAAGCTGCATTAAATCAAGCCAATTTCATGATTGAGTCCGGAGTCGATATCATTGATATTGGAGGAGAGTCTACTCGACCTGGATCATTAGGCATATCATGTGAAGAAGAGCTAAAAAGAGTAGCGCCCATCATCCAGGAGATAAAAAAGCTCCCTGTTAAATTTTCTATAGACACCAGTAAACCTGAAGTCGCTGAATTTGCTTTAAAGCACGGAGCTTGCATGCTTAATGATGTAACTGGATTTTCTCATCCAAAAATGCGATTGCTTGCCGCAGACTATGACGTTCAAGTTTGCGTTATGCACATGAGATGCACTCCTCAAACAATGCAAAAAAATACTTTTTACCCTGAGGGAGTGGTAGCTCATGTGAAAACCTGGCTTCAACAATCAGCTGATAAGCTTTTAGAAGAAAACGTAAAACCGGAAAATATTATTTTAGATCCAGGCATTGGTTTTGGTAAAAGTGTTACAGATAATCTAGAATTAATAAAATCTATCCCTTCATTTAAAGACCTAGGCTACAAAATTTTAATTGGCCTTTCTCGAAAATCATTCATGAAAAAAATTCTTAAAAAAAATCCAATAGATCTATTGCCAGCAACTATTGCTATGAATACAATAGCCCTAGTGGGGGGAGCTGACATCATTCGTGTACACGATATTTCTGAACATAGAGACTTAATAGATGTTTTCTCCTTCCCTGGATAGGGAAATATGGCTTTTTTACAATCACTAACTCCTTTTATTGAAGTGATGATCATCGCGGTCATCCTTAATTACCTGCTGTCCTTTTTTTGGAATACAAAATCAATGGACCTGGTTTGGGGAGTTTTCGCCTTTCTTCTAATCTTTGCAGCTTCTACATGGCTTCGCTTACCTGTCCTCCATAAAATTATGGTACTTTTAGGCAATGTTGCTGTAATTGGTTTGCTTATTATTTTTCAACCTGAACTGCGTGTTGCTTTAGCTAAATTAAGCCTAAAAGGGAGAAGATATAAAGAAATAACTGAGTTCGATAAATTTTTAGATCAGCTTGCCAATTCCACTTACCGGCTAGCTGAAAAAAGGATCGGAGCATTAATTGCCATCGAAAATGAGGATAGCTTAGATGAATATGCACAGAAAGCTGTTTTACTGAATGCTGACTTTTCTTCTGAGCTTTTAGAAAGTGTTTTTGCTACAACCACCCCTTTACATGATGGGGCCGTTATCGTAAGAGACAGAACAATGCTTGCTGCTGCAGTTATTCTGCCCCTTGCTGAAGATACATCGCAATTAGCAAAATCAATGGGTACAAGACATAGAGCAGGACTTGGTCTTAGCCATTTAACTGATTCGCTCGTAATTGTTATTTCTGAAGAGACAGGGAAAGTATCAATTGCCAGGGAAGGAATCATGACGAGAGGGGTAAAAATAGACCGATTCAAAGGAATTGTGAGAAGTATATTTAATCCTCCATCTAGGATGAAGCTACAACCTAAATTTAACTTTCGAGAGTGGCTTAAGCAATGAGAACCTTATTAAAAAGAATTTTCATCGAAAACTGGCAAAGAAAGCTTGTTGCTTTGATATTGGCTATGATTATTTGGATGGTAGTCAACCATTCATTAACTGTTAATAAAACTATCAATGATGTCGCTATTCGTATTTTAAACATCCCTGAAGGGAAAACAGTAGAAGGATTACAAACAGATGGCATCTTAAATAGAAAAATACCAGTTTCCATCACAGGGAACAAGAGCATGGTGGATCAACTTTCCTCAGGAGATATTGAGGTTGTCATAGATGCTAAGCATAAAGAAGGTGAATGGGTAACTACTGTTGGGAAGAAAAATATAATATGTAAAAACCCTGATATTGACCTCTCAAGAGCTTTTAAGAAGATTCACGAGACTGATATCATATTAAGAATTAGTAAGCTGGTCAAAGAACAGATCCCCATTGTCATTACTGAACCTATTGGTGAGGCTCCTAGAGGATATCAGTTTAATGACATCTTCCCTTACAGATTGCGTCTATCAGTTAAAGGCCCGGAAGAGGTGGTAAAAAGGCTTAAAACAACAGGTGTCAAGCTGACCTTTAACTTAAATGAAATTACAAAAGATGATCTAGATTTACTTAGTGCCAAGAAAAAACCAAGTCAGCTGGAAGAAATCAGTTATTTTGTTCCTGAAAAGTGGAAAAAAGTTTATATCCCAGCTCTTTCTGAAAAACCACTTTTTATTGATGATTTACATGCCAAGAATTTAAGAATTGACTTCCTTAAAACTGATTTTTTACCTATTGAAAAACCTATCCCCATAGATATTTTTTATCCACAACAATATAGTGAAACAATCAATCCAGATACGTTTTCTCTTTCTGTAAACGGCTTCGTTGAAAAAAGTAACGGCATTAAAGTGATCACAGCTCCTCTTTATGCAAAAGGGGTAAGTAAGTTATTTTTAGATATAGTCAAGGACCGAATAGAACTTGTAGCTGTGGTAAGCCCAAGATCCGAGAGGAAAAACTTACTTTGGAATGTACAGTTTGTCTACCCCTATGAATTGGAAAACAGGTATGTCTCTAAAGTGCTTGCTCAAGAAAGAGAAGAGGTCAATCAACTGCAACCTCATTTAAGAGAAGAATACTTGAGAAATCGCTTTAGGAATTATATGAATCGGTTCAGGCTATACCTTCGAGAAAACGAAAAATTAGCGTTGAACATCGAACTTCAAACTAACACAATAGAAGTTTTACCTAAAAACTCAGCTTTTACTGTTAAAAATGAAAAAAGTAGTCCTTCTAAAGAGCAACCTAAACCGTAAAGGAGGCCTTGAGAAAAACGCCTGGAAAATTGCGGAAGCACTTTATAGGAAAGGGCATCAAGTAACTATTCTAACAACAAACCCGACTCCCGTTTATCACGCTCATTTTACTATTAAATCTTATCCGCAAAATAAATTATTACCTTCCTTTTACAAAATTCAGACTTTCGATAATTTTTGTAAAAACCAAATAACAAATGATTCGAATCAAATTATTTTCGGGATGGATAGGAATAGACACCAAACACATATCCGTGCAGGAAATGGCGTACACAAAGCCTACTTGGAAAGAAGAAAAAAACAAGAGTCTTTTTTTAAGGCTTTTTCCTTTTCCATTAACCCCTTGCACCGCCTAGTTTTAGATATAGAAAAAACAGCCTTCGAATCTCCTCTTTTACAAAAACTATTCGTAAACTCTTTTCTCGTCAAAAACGAAGTTTTGAAATATTACAATGTAGATCCGACTAAGATCCATGTAATTCATAATGGAGTAGAATATAGAGAGATGCAGCCTGCTTTTGAAGAAAGCTTTTCTCTTTCTCATTCTTTTTTACAAAATCACAATTATAAGAAAAAGGACTTTACCTTCCTTTTTATTGGTAATGGCTATGCTAGAAAAGGTTTAACACAAATACTGCAGGCCATGTCAAAAATAAAAGAAAAGCCATTTCATTTGCTAGTTGTCGGTAAAGACAAGAAATTATGTTACTATAAGAAATTGACCCATGATCTTGGCCTTTCAGAAAAAGTGTCTTTTTTTGGCCCTCAAAATAATATTACACCTTTTTATCAAGTATCAGATGCACTTATTTTACCTTCCTTTTATGATCCATTTGCTAACGTAACAGTGGAAGCTTTGGCTATGGGTCTTTTTGTAATAACTTCAAAAGATAATGGAGCAAGTGAAGTAATTAATTCTTCATCTGGTTTGGTTTTAGAAAACGTGCAAGATATAGCTACTTTAAGTTCAGCCTTGGAGTATAGCATCTCACATAAGCAAAAAACAAAGCTGCTTGCTCACACTATTAGAAAAACAGTAGAACACCTAGATTATAATTTGCAGCTTGAAAAGGTAATGGAGATTCTTTTTTCATGAAAAAAAAAGATTATCTCGCTTATTTTTTCATAAGGTCTGTTACTTTCCCTCTTAGCTTTTTACCTTTAAAGGTTCTTCATTTTATGGGAAAAATAGTAGGTAGTATTTCCTTTTTTTTACTCGCAAAATATCGAAAAAGAGCACTTAGCAATCTTGCTTTAGCCAAAGATTTAAACCTAGGAAATGCTTCTATAAAAAAATATGCCAAACAATCCTTTCAAAACCTTGCTATCAACTGTTTAGAATACGCTAAATTTGACAGAGCCAAAGACTTATCAAAGTATATAAGGTGTAATAACCCTGAAACTGCCTACAGACTCTATAATAAAAAACAGGGAATTATCTTTTTTTGTGGCCATCTTGCTAACTGGGAAACACTTTTTTTAGATGGGAATATTAACATGAAAGGAGTTGCTATTGGGAAGCCTATTAAAAATAAGTTCTTGTATCGGTGGATACTAAAGATAAGGGAGAAAAATGGTGGTAAGATTGTTTGCCCTAAAAATGCTTTGAAAGAAGGTTTGAGAGCCTTAAAGCAAGGTAAATTTATGGGTATTGTCGGCGACCAGGCCATGCCTGAAAGTGCTTATATATTTCCCTTCTTAGGAAGACCCGCCTTTAACTCTACTGCCCCTGCACTACTTTCGTACAAAACAAAAAGCCCAATAATTGTAGCAACAACACTAAGAAAAAAGGGATTTTATGAGATTACTTATTCTGACCCTATATACCCTCAGTTAGATAATTCCTTAGATTTCGAAGTAAAGCGAATGATGGACAAGGCATTGAAAATCTTAGAAAAAAAAGTTTTAGAAGCGCCAGGACAGTGGCTTTGGCAGCACAATCGTTGGAAACAGCAAACGCCAAAAACTGTATTTAAAGAATATCGACATGACTGTCTTTTAGTTATTATTGAGGAAAATTATGATGCGGAGGCTCTTAAAACTATAAGAGCTATTTATCAAAAAGAATATTTAGTTATTATGCTTCCTGTCTCTTTAAACAAAGATTTGTTTTCTTATGTCGATGAGATCTTGACATACACATCAAAAAAGCAAATGCTACGAGATGATTATCGCTTTAAATTGGTCATCAATTTTACTTCCTATACTCTCGCAAGAAAGTACTATTTAAGAAAAAGCGCTATTGCTTTTTTATCTTTAGACGATTTTGTAAAAAATTCGAAAAAACAAAACCTATCAAATGCTATAATACAAAAACTGTGTAGACCCCATACCTTTTTGAGTTCTTATGCCTCATAATAGATTTTTTATTGATACACCTTTTAAAGAACAAGCTTTAGTAACTTTAAGAGAAGATGAGTTTCGTCATTTAAAAGTAATGCGCATTAAGCCTAAAGATATAGTTGAGCTTGTCAATGGCAAATCGGAACTTGCTTTAGGCTCTATTGAAACTATCGGAAAGGCTGAAGCTGAAATCTATATTACTGATGTAAAAAGAAAAAAAGTGGAAAGATCCTTAATTTTAGGCCTATCTATCTTAAGATTTTCAAAGATGGAACTAGTTTTTGAAAAAGGAACAGAGCTTGGAGTGACAAGCTTTTGGATTTTTCCAGCTAAACTTTCTGAGAAGAAAATGATTTCCCCTTCTCAACAAAAAAGAATAGAATCTTTACTTATTGCATCCATAAAGCAATGTGGAAGGCTTGATTTACCAGAGGTTCTTATATTCGATTCATTAATGGCACTACCTTCAAATGAAGGACATTCACTTCTTGCCGATGTAAGAGAAAGTGCTCCGCCGTTGATAAAAGAATCTTATGTAAAAAATTCTCTCATTATTATTGGTCCAGAAAAAGGACTTACTCAAGAGGAGGTTTCTTACTTGGAAAAAAAAGAATTCAAAGGAGTAAGCCTTTCTAAAAATATTTTAAGGGCAGAGACCGCAGCTATTACAAGTGCGGCAATTGCGCTAGAATTACCCGCGGTAAATTAACCCTCTTTTAGGATCTACTGTAATTGATTCATTTTCTTTTAGTGTTGCAAGAGCACCTTCTGCTCGCACCACCGTTGGAATATCAAATGACTTTGCTACAAGAAGAAGGTATTTTTCTGAAGCATGATCATCAATATGATTTTGCAAAATAACACCTTTTGCGTGCTTGATAAAGGCAAGAAAACGATTGTCACAACTAGGTAAAACAGCAATTTTCCCTTCTGTAACCATAGGATCTTGCGCCTCTGGAGAAAGAACAAAGACAATCTTACCATTCACTTTATTGCCGTGTCCTTTGGAGGCTCTAATCAATACATTGCCAATGTTTTCTACTACCATCATATTAGTAGAGCCAACTTTGCCAAACGGTGTTCCAGCAGTAACAACAACTAAGTCACCAAACTCAATAAATCCATTTTTCAAGGCATATTCCTGTACCAGGGAAAATGCCTCCTGCTTGTTATTATATTTTTCAGCGTATATAGGTGTTACCCCCCAATTGAAGGCTAGCTGGTGATAATTTTTTTTCTTAGGGGTTAGCGCAAAAATAGGCATTTTAGGCCTTAACCTAGAGGTTAACCTAGCAGTAAATCCACTGCTTGTATAAGCAAAAATTGCTTTGGCACCCGCACTGTAAGCAGTCTTGACTGCAGCTAGCGCAACTGATGAGGAGATATCATGATAGTCCCGATTAGAATGAGAGCGAAAAAACTCTTTGTAATCAAAATCTGCTTCAGTGCTTTCCGCGATGTGTTTCATTTGCTTAACAGCTTCAATAGGATAATTGCCTACAGCAGTTTCTCCTGAAAGCATTACAGCAGAAGAGGCGTCGTAAATTGCATTGGCAACATCCGAAACTTCAGCTCTCGTTGGCCTAGGGTTTAAGATCATCGATTCGAGCATTTGCGTTGCTGTAACGACAGGCTTGCATGAGTGATAACATTTTTTGATCATCATCTTTTGCAAGCGAGGAACATCTCCTAAGTCAAGTTCGACGCCGAGATCTCCCCTTGCAATCATAATTCCATCAGCTACTTGAACTATGCTGTCAAAGTTTTCGACCCCTTGTGAGTTTTCAATTTTAGCTATCACTAAAATCTCAGACTTACCTTGTTGCTTTAAAAGCTCTTTAATAGCTAGAACATGGTCGGAAGACCTAATAAAAGATGCTGCTACAATATCAATATCTTGCTGACATCCAAAGATAAGATCTTCAATATCTTTATCAGTCATAGCGGGTAGATTGAGATGCGCTTTAGGGATATTAACCCCTTTATTGGATTTCAGAACGCCATCATTTAAAATTTCAATCGTAACTTCTTTTTCTGTTTTTTCTACAATTTTAGAAGAAACGTAACCATCATCAAACAAGATATTCATCCCTTTATTAATGGTGATCAACACAGAAAAGGGATGGATTGTTATTTGATTTTCATCATTTGGATCTGGATCGGGAACTATTTTGAGCAATTGCCCTTTACTTACCTTTAAAGCATCCCCTTTGATTTTCCCAAGTCTTATTTCAGGACCCTTGGTATCTAGCATAATTGCCAGAGGTACTTTTCTTTTTTCCCTTGCTCTTTTTAGATTTTCTATAGTTGCTTGATGGTTTTCGTGTGTCCCATGACTAAAGTTGAGCCTTGCAACATTCATTCCGGCATCAACAAGCTCTAGTATTTTTTCATAAGAGTTAACAGCCGGACCAATGGTGCAAATAATTTTCGTACGAGTATATGCCATTTATAAAACTGGTATTTTTATTTCTTTATATCACTTTCTAAAAAAAATGATAAGAATCATTCACTTTTCCCCTCTTTTAGGAAAGTTCAAAATCACTACTTAATGAGAAAAATTTTTGAAAAAAAGTTTACATTTAACAAGGCACTCTCTATTTTTCTTGCCTTCATTTAAAATAAATAAAAAAAATATGACAAACCAAGCTAAGCTACATCGAAGTCTATACCTTTCAGATTTACCAACAAGTATTTACACAACTACGTTAGCTTTTTTAACTCCTCAGGAACAAGGAAGATCAAGCTTGATTAGTAAAGTTTGGCATGAGGCATCAAAAAGCCTTTTAGGGCAGTTTGCTCTTATGCAATCTTTAGGTGGTCTTTCCCTCAGAGAATTAAGAGAACTAATCTGGGAATTCCCCAATTTAATAGAAAGACTTGCTCGTCAGAAATTCAATCAAAAATTAGATCCCACTAATAAATTTATTGGTAGATTTCTCTCTAAAATAATTGAATATAAAGCAAGGGGTAAATTTGAAGAAGCGATAAGTTTTTCCAGAAGTCTTCCAGAGAGAAAAAGAGAAGCTATTA
>JASFVE010000018.1:0-27889 GCA_050049995.1 Chlamydiota bacterium
ATTTTATATGGACTTGATCGTTATAGTGAAGGTTTAGATTTTTCTTTAATCAAACCTAACTCAAATTTTGACTTCAACCCTTTTCTACAAGGAATGAACGCTGAGTTAAAAGCTATGGGTTTTGACTTAGATGTTTCCATTCGAAAAAAAAGTTCAAACTCAGGAATATGGTCCGCCTTTTTGAAGGCTAGCACTCTCACTCTTTTATTATCTATACGTGAAAGAACAAAAATTCGAGGAATTCATCCAGAGCAAAAGCTTCAAATAAAATTAGAAATTGACACTACTCCCCCTTTGAATCACATGCCATTTGAAAGTAAGTTAGTGAAAAAACCTATACCATTTTATGTGGCAACATATGCCCCTGCTGACCTTTTTGCTGGAAAAATGCATGCAGCACTATGCAGAAACTGGCAAAAAAGAATCAAAGGAAGAGATTGGTATGACTTAATTTGGTACATACAAAATGATATTCCTGTCAATCTATCTCATTTAAAGGCAAGAATGCAGCAAACAAACCATTTACAGACAACGGATATCCTTGATAAAACAAAATTATTAGAAAAACTGCACGCAAAAATTGACGAAATTGATTGGGACTTAGCAAAGTCAGATATTGAAAATTTTATCCCAAATAAACAAACACTAGATATTTGGTCAGATCAATTTTTTCATGATATTCTTGAATATCTGAATGTCATTGAATAAAAATTCATGTAAGAATTTTTAATTTAGACCATTTTTCGAAAAAAGATTGCAGATCAAAAGAAGCGATATTTATCTTTTCAATGAAGTCTTGAAAAGCTATTGGTTTTTCCAATAATTGAAGAGTTTCATACTCTCTCTTGAAAAGACTTTTATAAACCACTTTTTTCTCCCATCGAAATAATATGTAATAAAAATTACCTTTTTCCAATTCTGGAAAGTTGTTGTCCAAATAAAAATTTTCTGAATTTTGTAGAACTTCTTGCCTAAAAGTAAAAATATCAAAAGGCAAGTTAAAAAGATGAGCATGAGGCTGGAGAGAAATTTTTGTCGTTAACTCTAAGTTTTGCACGGAAGGATATTCTGCTGAAAAAAAGCTGAGCATATATCCATAATCCACTTTTGATGCCTCTAAAATGAATGGCTTCTCCATTTCATTGGGATAATGATCTTCTACCCACTTTGCCATGTTCTCCCCTAATATGTAGAGCGACCAACTGCTAGGGGGATACTTTTCTAAATATCTTCTGGCGATTTTATGTTCAAAATCCTTTTCTCCAAAAAGCCTAACTAATAAAGGGAAGTCATTTTTTAAACAGCTGACTAGTCTAAGCCAGTATTGTTCATTGTAAATAGCAACTCTTTGAGCAGAAGTTAAATACTTGCCTGGTTTTACATATTGTTGGGCTGTGTCTTTATACTTAGCTTTTAAAACAGGAAGATTTAGCTCGTCCCACCCTTCCGTATCGTCTGAAATGGCTTTTCCAAACCAGCTTTGCAGTTTAAGCAAATTTGCAGGAACTTTAGGATCTAGGAGATACATTTTCTATTTCCTGTTGAAATTGTTTAGCTTTTAAGGCTTCTTTGCAGGTGTCTTCAAAACTTAAAAAATGGTCATCCCACTCCAATAAAGTAGATACTCCACCTGTTTTTGGATACACTTCTTTGTAAATTTGCCATACTTCGTCACAAACATAATTGTTATGGGTGTCGATAATAAATTTATCGTAATTTGAATGGCCTGCTAAATGGATTTGCAGGACTCGATCGAAAGGCAAGTTTTCATAGTATTTTTCAGGTTCAAATCCATGATTCTTGCTGGAGACATAGATATTATTTACATCCAACATCATGAAAATATCTGATTTTTCTACGACAGCTGTATAAAACTCCCATTCAGGCATTTCATCTTCTTGGAAAGCTGCGTAGGAAGATACATTTTCTAAAGCAAAAGGCACTTCTAAATAATCTTGCACAATCTTTACCCTTTCTACTACATAGTCAATGACTTCTTTAGTATAAGGCAATGGTAGAAGATCATGGTAATGAGAGCCAGGGACCCTTCCCCAACACAGATGATCTGAAATCCAGGGTGATTTTGTCTTACGAGCCAGCTCTTTTATTTTTTTTAAATAATCAAAATTAATAGGGTCAGGACTTCCAATAGCTAAACTTACCCCATGCATAACAACAGGATAGGTTTCTAATATTTTTTCTAAATTTCTAATGGGAGGACCATCTATTAGAAAATTCTCACTGATAATTTCAAACCAGTCGATATCTGATTTTTTCGCAAATATTTCCGGATAGTGAACCGGCCTTAACCCAACTCCGATTCCTAAATTTTTAATGTTTTGATTTTTTCCCATATAAAATTAAGGCAAAAAGGAAACCCTTTCTGCCTTATGAATATTAGTCGTTATAGAATTTACCGCAGCGTTGATCTTCTGGTTTTTGATTATCTTCAGCATCTCTTCCAAAGATTTTATTTCTAGTTTCATCTCTTCCATTGCCATTAGAGCAGCCACCGTTGCCGCAGCTTCCGCTACTGCATGAGCTTTTGCTGCTGCATGAGCTTTTGCTACTGCAAGATCCGTTGCCACAAGATCCTCGATCTTGCTTTTGATCTTTTGTACATTTAGACATAGCTAGCAAGCTGTTTAAATCAAGATCATCTGTATTATTTTGAGCTGCGATACAAGCACCCGATGCTAATCCGATCATTGCTATCTTTAATAGATCCTTTTTCTTCATAATTTTTTCTCTCCTTGAATGGGTTAAAGTTAATAAACCTCTAAACCCGCAAAGTATAATCAAGATTTTTTTTTGTCCAGCTTGATTTAAAAAAATAAATTTACATTTAAACAGTTTTATTAACTTTTTTAAAAGGCTAGTTTTTGTTAAAATAATTAAGCAATTAATTAATATTAATTTAATATGATAAAAAGCCTTTTAATAATAATTTCTTTATTTTTCATTACTGGGGTACAACTATCCTTTGCAGAACAAGAAAAATATTCTTTTTTTGACAAAAAATATTTTCCCCATGCGCAAGTAACTGACTATGAGAGCAACCTAGTTCGTTATGTATTAGACCATTTGGACTTAAATGACGAAGACCTTGTATTGGATTTAAATCAGTCAACCATAGATGTTAGTATTTTTAAAGAATATAACCTGTCTGAAAATCAAATAATAGGCATTGGAAGCTTTGACTTTAAAGACCAGTCAGCAACCAAAATATTTATTATTGATGAACCTAAAAACTTTCACCCTTTTGAGGCATTTATAAAAGACATCTATAAAGCCTTAAAACCAGACGGGAGAATTGCTTTTGCAACTATTTTAGCCAAAAAAGAAAATGATCTGAATATTGTTGTTGCTGATGATGTAAAAACTCAGATGAAAAATATCGGATTTAAAGATATCCATTTTGAGCCACTTGGCAAGTATGTATTTCAAGGGTCAAGCGGAGTAAAATGGCAAAAGCACTACCAAGAAGACCTGATTGACTTTTATCTAGTAGTAGCTGATAAACCCGTTGTCTTAGAACGTGTTTAATTTTTTGTAGAACTGGGATTATAGTAATATGGAAGAGCAAGGATAAAAATTGCTTCCTTGCCCAGTTTAAAGGCTATTTTTCTTTTCTTGGTAAAAAAGTGAATGGTCCATCTGTAATAAACCGGATAATGCGCCTGTCTACTATTTCAGCTTTGGATCCATAATAAGCTTCTACACGCTCTCCTTCTTTACATGCAGAAGAAACTAAGCGCCCATCTGCAAGCCAATACCCCACAGGTGGTGTAATCCACAAATTCCCTTTTTCATCTTCTTTCCATTTATAAAACCGATAGGCAGTTTTTTTTAAAGCCTCTCGCCACGCATCTTGTTCTTCTCCAGGAGCCCACCCAAAAGTATTGTGTGCTGAGGAGATCCATTTTCCAGTAGATTCACAACGTACTTGAAAAACACAAGTTGAAGATCTCAGAGTAGCTATAATTGGAGCTGTACGAGGTTTTACTAGTGGCGTTGTTTGAGAAACTGGTGTTGTCATAACTTTTTTGCCTCCAAAATGAAATTTGACGCAGGTAGCTTAAGAAAGGATTGTTTTTTTGCAATATTGCATAGATTTTCCTATTTCACTTTAATTGGGAAAGCATGCAAGTAATCAATTGCTTCTAAGAAAAGTTAAATACTTGCTCCTTAATTCTGAATTCTTATATTGCAGAGTTAAGGAGAAGTCCATGAAAAAGCTATTATTACTTTTTATTTTATTCCAATCTCATCTTTTTTCTGATACTCCCTCTTTTACCCTTGAGTCGAGGCAAGAGTCAGTCAACATCCCCAACCCTGCAGACCTTCCCTCTAATTGGTGGAGTTTTTTTGATGTCAAAGGAGAAGCTTTTGATACAAGAGCTAAAAAAGCTTTGGCGTATTTTGCTCAAATGCAAGAAAAACTTCCCTCTGCATCTTATCAAAAGTCAACTTACTTAATGGACAAAGTCCAAATTGCCGCAAGTACGTTAAGCAATTTAAAGAAGGCAACACCTCCTATTCCCTCTTCCAAGCCAGCGTTTCAAAATGCGTACAACCTTACCTCCTTTGTCGCTTTAGGAAATACACAAAAAGATCTAAGTGAAAAAATTGATGCTCTACACACAAAAGTGAATTTAGAAAGTTCTAAAATAAAAAGTGAAGATATTTATCTAGACTCTTTGAAAGCAGAATATATGGATTTAGATCCATCTGACACCAGGTATTTACTAGGCTTAGAAATCATTGCTACAAGAATGAACATTGCAAGCGATCAAATTCGTCTTAAAATGCAACACGGTTCTTTGGAAAATTTAAAAATTGAAGAAGAATTTTTAGAAGAAGAAATTG
Organism: Chlamydiota bacterium; assembly: GCA_050049995.1. Lineage (GTDB taxonomy): Bacteria > Chlamydiota > Chlamydiia > Chlamydiales > SM23-39 > 21-14-0-10-35-9. The sequence goes on from JASFVE010000018.1 coordinate 4,870, forward strand.
CACACGCAAGAAAAGTACTAGTAGTTTCAAAAGAAGACCTTACAAGTATTAATTCTGCTTTATATACCCAGGAAAGCCATAGTGAGGCTGCGCAACAAGAAGTTTTACTTATACAATCTCGCATGTCCACCCATCGAGATAGGATAACGGAGCAACAACTATTAAATGCCTTCGTCCAGCAAAATTTAGAAAAAATTCGACTTATCGATCTACAAATCCAAAAAAACATTGTTTTGCTAGGTATAAATAGTGAAGACATATCTTTGAGTACTCTTTACCAGCAAATAGATGCATGGCGAATGGATATTGAAAAAATTCAAAACGAACAGACGATTAGAAGAAAAACAGCACGTGTAGAACTGGAAAACGCCTTAGAAGAACTGTCCCAGACAAGTGTCGATACAGAAATGTATCAACACATTCTGACTATGAATGAAACAGCATTGGTACAACTGCAAAAAATCGAACAAGAGTTATATCTTTCCGAATTTCTTTTAGACCAACTAAAGCTTCTTATTAGTGAGCATTATGCTACTTTTAAAGATAAAATCACCCAAGGTTGGCAGTCAACCATCGGATTTTTTAGGGAAAATGCCTCATGGTTTGAAAAAAGACTTTTTAAAATAGGTGAAACCTCTATTACCCCTTTTGCCCTAATAAAATTCCTTATTACAATTATTATTATTTACTTCATATCTTGGCTTACAAGAAAGGGAATTATCCGACTTGGATCTAAACATAAAAAACTTAACCAAGCTGGCATCTATACACTTTCAAGACTATTTTTTTATGTAATGATGACGGTCGGCATCATTATAGCATTTACTACAATAGGTATTGATTTTACTGCTTTTGCCTATATTGCTGGGGCCCTTTCACTAGGGATTGGATTTGGCCTGCAATCATTTTTTAATAATTTTATAGCAGGCATTATTGTACTTTTAGAAAAAAATGTACGCATTGGTGACTTTATCGGCTTAGAAAGTGGGGAGCTTGGAACGGTTAAAGAAATAAAGGTAAGGACTACTCTTATCAAAACATTGGACAATTTGGAGATTTTAATTCCTAACTCTGAGCTTGTCATGAAAAAATTCACTAACTGGACACTATCTGAAAAAATAAGAAGGATCCGAGTTCCCTTTGGAGTCGCTTATGGAACAGATAAAGAAAAAGTATCTAAAATAATTATCGAAGCCGCAAAGAAAGTTCCCTTAACTATAGAAGAAAAAGAGCCTCAAGTATGGCTCGTTAAGTTTGGAGAGAGCAGTCTTGATTTTGAACTTGTGGTATGGGTCAATGAATATATTTCTGGTGCCAGAACTTTGTCTACTTTAGCTAGATACTTATGGACTATAGAAACAACATTAAAAGAACATAATATTCAAATACCATACCCTGTAAGAGATGTTCATCTTTTTCATACGACAGAGTCAAATACTTCTACATCTAAATAAACTACCAACAAAAAGAATAACTTTATTTATTTTTTTCTAAAAAAATCCATTTTTATTACTTATCTTTTTCTCTTAGAAAAGGAAAAACACAAATAACTGATTTTCAAAGAAATATAATTTCTTACTTTTTTTAATTTTAAAATAAAAAACTATTTATTCCATTTTTAATTAAATAAAAAAATTGACAAATCTTTTGTTGTTGTTTATTGGTTGGTTCAAGAAGAGAGAATTAACCTATGTGGAAGTCATGAAAAAACTACTTTTACCTTTATTAGTTGTTTCCACTGCAGTGTTTGCAGACATTAACCCTGCAGCAAAACTTGTAGCTAGGAACACAACACAAAATACGTATGATGATCAAAAAATACCATGCGGAACTTATGTGAATCCGCTAACAGCTCAAAAAGGAAATGTTTTTTTTGAAGCTGAGTATATTTACTGGAAACCAGTCGCTAAGATTCCTTACGCAGTCGTTTCTGATCAATATCAACAACCTGATACTGCAGGAACTTTATTCTCTATTACAACCAACCGAACTATTGAACGAGTAAATTTAAAAGCCAAATCTGGTTTTAAAGTTGGTTTTGGTATTTACCTTCCTCCAGAAGGATGGATGACATCTGGTGAATATACCTGGATTAAAGGCACTAACAGAAGTACAAGTTATGGCGAACCAGTGAACACCTTAACTAATGCAGCTTCCACGAAAACTTTAGATGCTGTTTGGAGAACAGAAGGTATAGGCGATAACTCTGGCACTATTGAAAGATTAACTAGTGCAAGCGCAAAACAACACTTTAGCTACCAAGTATTTGATTGGGTACTTCAAAACACTATTTATTGGAAAAAACGTTTTACTTTTACGCCTTACTTTGGTGTAAGAGGTGCTTGGATTACTAACCAATTGGATGTTACCTATCTTGGTATTGACCAAGGTGCATCTGCTACTGTTAATGTTTCTGACATAGCAAGGGTGCAAAGCAACTATAGAGCTTGGGGTATCCGTGGTGGATTCAGAGGAATTTGGGTCTTAGGATATGGTCTTGAGATTTTTGGTAATGCTTCTATGTCATTAGTATATGGTAAGCATGACATCAGACAAAGAGAAAATGCCCTTGCACTATCTGCAACCTCTCCTGCAGATGCATTTTTAAACTTTTCTACTACCAGTGCCAATGACTGGTATGCTCTTAGAGAAGCATTTCAGTTAGCTTTAGGTATGGAGTGGGGTCGGCACTTCAGCTGTGATAAAGTCTACTTTGGACTTAAGGTTGGCTATGAAGCCAATATTTGGCCAGATGTTATCCAACTTAGAAAACTGCAAAAACAAAGAAATTTTGCAGGATCTGATGCTCTTGGAACACCTGCTAACGAGCCACTATTAGACTTTAACAGAACTTTTGCTCTACATGGTCTAACTGTAGGCGCAAGACTTGATTTCTAAGTTTAGAAAACAATGAAAAAGCTCATGAAAAAAAGAGGGAAATTTTTTCCCTCTTTTTTTTACTTCATTTTACTTGATATATTTAAAGTAAAAATAAAACCTACCATGCTTATATAATAAGAATCCTTATGCAGGATTCTAACATTACAGCAATACTTCTTATGGCTGGCATTGGAAGCCGCTTTCAAAGCTCACTTCCCAAGCAGTACCATAATTTATCAGGAAAAAAAGTATACTTTCACACATTAGATATTTTTTTAAAATCCAATTTATTCCAGGAAATTATTTTAGTTTGTGACGAAAAATTTACAAAAATGGTTGCTCATGAAGTACAAAGTTTTACCCATTGCAAAGTCATTTCTGGTGGAAAAACAAGACAGGAGTCTTCCTATTTAGCACTGCTTGCCTGCCCAAAAAACACAGACTATGTAGTTATTCATGATGGTGTAAGGCCTTTTGTAAGCAGGCGTATTTTAGAAGAAAACTGTCAAAAAGTCCTTCAATACAAGGCTGTAGATACCTGCATTAAAAGCGCTGACACTATTGTCCACTCTAAAAATAATGCCCATATTAATGCCATCCCTCCCAGATCGGAATATCTAAGAGGACAAACACCTCAAAGCTTTAGCCACTCACTTATTAAACAAGCACATGAAAAAGCCATAGCAAATGCTATAAAGGATGCTTCCGATGACTGCCAATTAGTTCACAGGCTAGGACACGAAATAGCTATTGTCGAAGGAGAAGAAAAAAATATAAAAATTACCACTAACCTGGATCTATTTCTTGCAGAGCAAATTTTTCGCCTACCCAACAAAAACATTTCATCTTCTAAAACTTCTCTCACTGGAAAGACTTTCATAGTTGTAGGATCTACAGGAGGCATAGGCAAAGAGATTTGCCGTCAATTAGAAGAATCCTTAGCCAAGGTTATCCCTTTATCCAGACATAGTACTGAAATTACCCTCGACTTAAGTGATATGGCAAGTATTGAAAAGGCATTTCAAGAGGTGTTTTTAAAATATGGAGAGGTGGACGGTTTAATTAACGCAGCTGGGATCCTTGTAAAAAAACCACTAGACATAATTTCCCTTAAAGAGATCAAGCAAACGTTACAAGTCAATTTAACTGGTGTTATTTTATCCTGTAAGCACGCCAAGCTTAAACCCCAAGGCCATATAATAAATATCGCCTCTTCTTCTTATTTTAAAGGAAGAAAAGACTATGGCATCTATTCTTCCACTAAAGCTGCTCTTGTCAACTTTTCACAAAGCTTGGCTGAAGAAAAGAAAGACCTTTCAGTTAATATTGTAGTTCCTCAAAGAACGGATACTAAAATGAGAAGAGATCATTTTAATGATGACAACAAAGACTTGTTACCCCCTCAAGAAGTGGCCAGAAAAATTATTTCTGTATTGCAATCTGAAAATTTAAGTGGAGATATAATAGAAATAAGGGCTCAAAATTGAGCCCTTATCAAGTAAAACCAAGAGGTAATCAAGTACCTCTATACTTTAGAAATCGAATCTAGCACCTACAGTAAGACCATGAGTTAACAATGATCTTGTCCACATGCTCATCATGTCACCTGTATTTGGTGTTTGAGATCCAGCATATTCAGCTGTACGGATAGCATTGAAAAAGTTAGGCCATACGTTTAAGTCATAGCCTAGATTCAAACCAAGGTAGTATCCGCAGTCACCAAAATGAGCACCCCAATTAAGGCCAACACCCATTTCCCAAACAGTCTGGAAGTCAGTTACTTTAAACGATCTTGTTAATGTATATGGAAAAGACTCAGTAACAAAAACGTTAGTACCTCTAGCCAAGACGCTTTCTTTATGTTCATATTGGAACTGACCAATTAAAGCAGCTACACCACTTTTTCCATAAAAGCCAAAGCCCCAACCAAGATCTACATTAGAATTAATACCTGAATGAAGACCCACACCTAGGTTCATGTGATTAGCTATATCAACATGGTTAGTAAATGGAACTGTACGTCCATCAGATGTTGAGCCGTATAAGTAGTCAACTCTTAAGTCAGCTTTTACCCAAGCAAAACGAACCCCAACATATGGGCTATAGGTAAATCTGTTGCAAGCAAATGTCTTTTGAAAATCAATGTCTAAAACATTTTCTCTATGTCTTTGAATGGAACTTGCTGATACTGGTAAACCTTCATAATCAGCAAAACCAGTTGGTGGTGTATTAGTCATCCATACAGCATCAACATAAGATCTTTCTTGTACTGGAATTCCGTTATCAACCCCTGCTCCAGAAACGCTATCTGTTCCATTGGCTTGGTATTGTCTATAAGTTGCAAGTAAGTTAGAGCAATCTGAAAAGTAAATTCCAAGATTTAATCTATAACCAGAGTGAGCATTCAACTCTGTTGTTCTTACTTGTGCATTAAATGCAGTATAGTCAGCATCTAATAGGTCATATGGAGGAGATGCATATCTAAATATTGTATATGGCACAGTTGTGTATGTTTTCCAATACAGATATTCACCTGCTAAGGTTACATAACCACATTTTGCTGGAAGAGGAAGCATAGGGCAGCAAGTAAGGTAATCACTGCATGTGCAGCTTGAAGGAGATTTTTTGCACTCCTTTTTTGGACATTTGCATACCTCTTGGCATTCCTTTTTTGGACATCCACTTTTTGAATAACTTCTATTCCCATTTCTCATTGCAGCTACATCATTTGTGTCTGCAAAAGCCATATTTGCTATAGAAGCCATAGCAAAAAATACGGCCATCATAAACTTAAGCCTCATATAAGCCTCCTTTTTTACTTTGGTGTATAACAAATATAATTTATTTATACATACTTTTTTTTAAAACTTTTTTCTGACAGGACTTTTTCTTATATGAATTAACACGAAAGTTATAAGTAAAAAGCCTCTAGAAAAGTATGTTTTCTTAATACTTGTTTAATAAAAGTGAAGTGGATTGTTAAATCCACACAAGAAAATAGAAAATTACGAAGTAGGCATTAGAAAATAATGCCTATTATTATCTTTTAGTTGTAAAAGATTCATCTAGAAAGTTGACTTTGGTCTAAAAATCTATTCTTGCTCCTAATTTAAGACCATGTGTCAATAATGATTCAGTCCAACTGCTCATAAGGTCTGTCTGGTTAGGCATCTGTAATGATACATTAGTATCATCTCCTCGATATTCGCTTTGACGAATCGCTGTAAAAAACCTTGGCCATACACTTACATCATAACCTACCTTTAGATCGAGGTAATATTTACAGTTTTGAAAGTGGCGCCCCCAATTAAGGTCGACTCCAAGCTCCCAATTTGTTTGAAAATTAGTCACTTTAAAAGAGCGATTAGTCGTATAAGCCACTCTTTGAAAATAAGTCGATGTTGGCCTATCTGAACTGTCTACCACATCTTCTTTGTGAGCATACTGAAATTGTCCAATTAGTGGAGCTAGAGCTATTTTTGAGTTCACTCCAAATCCCCAACAAAGTTTGATATTAGAGCTCAAACCAGCGTGTAGGCCCACTCCAAGGTTCATATGGTTCGCTATATCCACATGATTTGTAAATGGAAGGGGTAGATTTCCCTGAGTGTCATTAGAGGATCCTAGTAAATAGTCCACTCTTAAATCAGCTTTCAGCCAAGCAAAACGAACGCCAAGAAAAGGATTAAAAGTAAATCTGTTGCAGATAAATGATCGTAAAAAATCTACATCGAAAACTGTTTCTCTATATCTCTGCGTTGCATTCGCTGAAACAGGAGCTCCCTGATTAAAATTCAGATTTGCTGGATTATTGCTCATCCAGACCATATCGATCCAACTTTTTTCTTGAACTGGCATATCATCAGTGGGATCACCACCCGTTGAAATACCATTTGCTCCATGAGCTTGAAATTGCCTTAATGTCCCTAAGAAAAGCCAATTTTTAGAAAGATAAATACCTAAGTTGATTCTATATCCACTATGAGCATTTAATTCAGTGCTTTCTACTTCCTGATTAAATGGTTCTGAACTATTAATTAAGAGAAAAGGAGGCGCCGCATATTTTAATATCGCATAAGGAATCTCCGTGTATGCCTTCCAGAACAGATACTCACCTGCAAAAAATACGTACCCATTTTTATTAGGAAGGGGAAGCATGGGGCAACATGTTTTATAGTCGGAACATCTACATTTTGATATATAGTGACACTCTTTCTTGATATCTTGCCGCTGCTGGAGAAAATACCCATTTTTTTCTTGCACATCCGCTTCATTATCACCGGTGCTAGCCAAAGCAATATTGCTCATAAAAAGCATCATAAAAAATACAACAGCCTTAAAATTAAACTTCATACAAAAAAGCCTTTTTTGAGTGTTTTGTATAGCAAAATATTTTTTTTTAATCAAAATTTTGTTAAAATTTATTTTTACTTTTCTTGTAAATTATTCTGGTTAATATAAACTTATGTTTTTTCTGATTATCTTTATCATACTTTTTAAACAGCAGATTTAATCCTGAAAAACAAGATTCAAGTTAATACTTTAAAAATCAAATCTAGCACCTAAATTAAGCCCATGTGTTAATAACGATTCAGTCCATTTGCTCATTATATCTACTGTATTGGGGACTGAGAGAGCATGAGTTCCAGACCTTGTAATTTCACTTTGTCGAATGGCCGTAAAAAACTTAGGCCATACACTCAACTCATATCCAACTTTGAGTCCCAAATAATAATCGCAGTCTTTAAAATGATGCCCCCAATTTAAATCCACTCCAAATTCCCAATTTGTTTGAAAATTAGTTATTTTATAAGAGCGCTCCATTGTGAACCTTCCTGGAAACCCTAGAGGAGCTGCAACAGTAAGAAAATCAAACATTTCTTCTCTGTGAGCAAACTGAAATTGTCCGATGAGCGGTGCTATTGCTATTTTACTGCCAATACCAAAACCTGATCCAAGATCAATATTCGAGATCAATCCTGTGTGAAGGCCTATTCCAAGATTCAAATGATTCGCAATATCAACATGATTTGTAAATGGCAGCCTTAAGCTACCAAAAGAATCCCCCACTAAATAATCAACTCTTAAGTCAGCTTTAAGCCAGGCAAAACGAACTCCCATAAAAGGATTAAAAGTAAATCTATTACAGACGAATGATCGTAAAAAATCTATATCTAACACTTTTTCTCTATATCTTTGCGTAGCATTTGCTGAAACAGGAAGCCCTTGTTGAGCGTTACCACCTCCTATGATTGGATATATTGATGCCCAAACCATATCAATCCATCCTCTTTCCTGAAGAGGTATGCTAGAACTATCCCCACTCCCTGAAGTTCCATCTGTCCCATGTGCTTGAAATTGCCTAAATGTTGCATTTATAAGCCAACAATTTGGCAAATATGCAGCTAAATTTAGTCTATATCCTGTATGTGCATTGAGCTTTACAGTTTTTACATCCTTATTATAATAAACATAGGCTGGATCAGATTGCTCATCTACAAAAGGGGGCACTGCAGCATTCAATATGGCATAAGGGACTAAAGTATATGGTTTCCAATAAAGATACTCACCTGCTAAAACTACATAACCATTTTCATTAGCAAGAGGAAGAGAGGGACAACATGTTCTATAGTCTGAGCATGAGCATTTTGACATATAGTCACACTCTTTCTTTTTACTTTCTTGATACGTGGGGAAATATTCTTTATTTTCTTTTCCCTCAACTCCATTAATATCTTTACTGGCAAAAATAATATTAGCAGTAGAAAGCGCGATAAAAAATATGGAAGCTTTGAAATTTAACTTCATGCAAAAAGCCTTTTTTGAGTGTTTTATATAGCAAAGAAATTTTTTTTTATCAAAATCTATTTAAAATATTTTCTTTTCAAATTTAAAAACTAAAATGCAGATCTCCAATATTAAAAATAAATGCCATTAACCCTAGCTAAGCTACATTGCTTGTAATAATATTTATAGAAGTAATTTAGGTTTTTTTGACTTCCAAGCACAAAAACATCACTCTTTTTAACAGCGATCCATTTACAAGCAGAATTTTTCAAAGCAGGAAAATAGATATCATTTTAAATATTTTCAAAAATCAAACCTCGCACCTAAACTAAGACCATGTGTTAATAAAGATTCAGTCCAGGTGCTCATTATATCGTTGTAATTTATAGGAATAAGCGGTTCCGTATAGAACGTCGCCTGACGAATGGCATTAAAAAAATCTGGCCAGATATTCACATCATATCCCGCTTTTAACCCAAGAAAATATTTGCAGTCATTAAAGTGGTATCCCCAATTCAGATTGATTCCCAATTCCCAATTTGTTTGAAAGTTAGTTGCTTTAAATGACCGTTCAAGCGTTGGAGTTGTAATTGTAAAAGGAGTTTGTTCAATATCAAAAATATCTTCTCTATGCGCATATTGAAATTGGCCAACTAATGCACTAAACGCAAATTTTCCGCCAAACCCAAACCCCCAACCAAGATCTATATTGGAAGTCAGGCCAGCATGAGCACCTACTCCAAGATTCATATGGTTGGCAACATCCACATGATTAGTAAAAGGAAGACCGGAATAAGTATTAGTATTAGAATGATTGATGAGATAATCAACTCTTAAATCAGTTTTGAGCCAAGCAAAACGAGTGCCTAGAAAAGGGTTAAAAGTAAAGCGATGGTATGTAAATGACCTCATAAAGTCTATATCCAAAACTTTTTCTCTATATCTCTGCGTTGCATTTGCAGATATGGGATGACCTTCAAAGCCAGTTCCTGGAGGGGCACCGGGAGTTGAGAGATCTGCAGGATAGTTATCCATCCAAACCATATCTATCCAAGAATACCCTGGCCTCGGCTCTCCACTAACGGCTCCACCAACTGAAATCCCATCTGTTCCACGCGATTGAAACTGCCTATATGTTCCAAGTAAAAGCCAGCAATCTGAAAAATAAAAGCCCAAATTTAGTCGATATCCAGTATGAGCATGAAGTTCTACTGTTTTTACTTCTTGATCAAAAGGAATGTAGCCCTTGGTATAGGAGGGAACGGTATCATTTCCTTCTATAACATATGGTGGTACTGCAAATTTTGCTATCGCATAAGGAATAATCGTATATGTTTTCCAATAAAGATACTCTCCATCCAAAAACAAATAGCGATTATCTTTAATTGGTAAAGGAAGAGTTGGGCAACATGACTGTGCGTATTCTTTTTGTTTATCTAGCTCTCTTTTTCTTTCGTTGAGAAAGCTTTTTGATTGGGGAGTAATGTCGTTTTCCATATTTGCATAAACTATGTTAACCATAGAAAACATGGTAAAAAATAACGACGCAAACTTCAGCTTCATGCAAGCCTCTTCTTTCTTTGTTAATATTAAAAATAAATTTATTGATATTAGTCATTTTTTAGAAGAGAAAAGATAATTAAAAGCGACAAAGTTGCTCTTTGTTAGAGTAGAAAGATCACGATAACTTAATTAGAAATAGTTGTGTGTAGTTGAATGGTAGAGGATAAACATTGGTGGCGTAATAGAAAATGAGGCTTGTTGGGCTCGAACCAACGACCCTCTCCTTAAAAGGGAGATGCTCTACCAACTGAGCTAAAGCCTCATTATGACCCCAAGGGGATTCGAACCCCTGTTACCGGAATGAAAATCCGATGTCCTAGGCCGGGCTAGACGATGGGGCCAAGAATGGTTAAATCTTAACCTCTTTGCCTAATTTAAAACAAGACTAAATCTCTAAGATTTCTTCTTGTTTTTTTTCGCAAATCTCATCGATTTGCTTACAATAACTATCTGTTAGTTCTTGTATCTTTTTTTCTAAAGACTTCATTAAGTCTTCAGGAATTTCCCCATCGGCCTTTTGCTTTCTGATGAGTTCATTATTTTTTCTACGCACTTCCCTAACAGCCACTTTAGCATCTTCACCTTTTCTTTTGCACTGCTTAGCAATGCTTTCACGCATTTTTGCATCCATAGGAGGAATATTAATACGAACTACATTACCTTCCACAATAGGTTGAAGATTTAGATTAGCATTTTCAATAGCCTTACCAATTACTCCAGTGTTATTAGAGTCATAAGGAGTTATAAGAATTTGCCTAGGCTCTGGAACAGTGATATTAGCAACGTCACGTAAGCGCATTTTAGCGCCATACACTTCTACACTTACACTATCTAAAATAGATGGATTAGCGCGAGATGTACGAAGGTTTTTCAACTCATTTTGCAAATGAGTAATCGCACCTTCCATGCTGCTTTTTGTTTCTTTTTCAATGGTCATGTTTTTTTTACCCTTGAAAGATTAGGAAATAGTCCAACGCCAAAACTTAGTAAGTTTTAAAGTTTTACCAACTTTTTGACTTTGATTTGCTACATGTTTTTCCACAGTAACAGATGGATCTTTTACAAACTTCTGACCTAGTAAGCAGACTTGATCACAGTAAGCTTTAAATTTTCCAGCTATAATTTTCTCAGCAATATCAGCAGGTTTTCCTTGGATTTGCGCTCTGGCAATTTCTTCTTCTCTTTGTTTGATTTCTGCTGGAATCTCTTCAGAACTTAAGTAATCAGGATCTTCCGCTGCAATGTGCATAGCAATATCTTTTGCTAAGTCTTGCTCGAAATTAGAACCTTCAATCTCAACTACAGCTACGATTTTTCCATTCATGTGAGAATATACACCATAAGATGCTGTTTCATTCTTAAGAATGATTTCCATTCTTTTGATTTGAATGTTTTCACCTAGAGCTTGAATAACTGTATTTCTATAGGCATCAACAGTTAGAGCTTTGTCTTCCAAAGTTGGTTGCTCTAAAAGCTCCTGAAGAGAAGAGGGGTTTGTTGTTGCAGCTTGAGCTGCGATATTTTGTAAAAACTGTTGAAACTTTTCGTTTTTCACAACAAAGTCTGTTTCCGCGCAAACTTCTACTAAAGAAATATGTTGGCCAATATCAGCAAAAGCAATAGAACCTTCTTTAGTTTCTCGCCCTTCTTTTTTTACAGCTGAGGCCATCCCTTTTTTGCGTAAATATTCAATAGCACGATCTAAGTCACCATCAGACTCTACTAATGCTTCCTTACACTTTGCCATGCCAACTCCAGTTCTTTCGCGGAGTTCTTTAATCATTTCCATAGTCAAATTACTCATTGTCTTCATCTCCTTTCTCCTCTACTTCAGGGCTATTTTCCATTTCACCCATAGGCTCAACTTTCTCTTGTTGGATTTTTTCATCACCTTTTGCAAGTGCTATGTTCATCTCACTTTTCTTGTCAGAGATAGCTTGAGAAATCGCTCCTAGTATTAATTTGATGCTCTTTAATGCATCATCATTGCAGGCAATGACATAGTCAATGGGATCAGGATCACAATTAGTATCTACTAATGCAAGTACTGGAATACTTAATTTTTTTGCTTCTTTAACGGCTATGTGCTCTTTGGATGGGTCAACAACAATAAGAAGTCCTGGAGGCTTTCTCATTGCTCTTATTCCAGAAAGGTTGCGATCTAGTTTAATCTGCTCTTTGGATAACTCCGATAATTCTTTTTTAGTAAGTCCATCTCCGCCTGTTGCAATTTGCTTTTCAATGCGCTCTAAGGTTTTGACAGACTGACGAATAGTAGTAAGGTTAGTTAACATACCACCTAACCATCTTTCGGAGACGTAGTACTCACCACAAGATTCAGCAGATTCTCGGACAGTTGACTTTGCTTGATTTTTTGTTCCTACAAATAAAATAGATTTTCTTTTTGCTACTACTTCGGTGACGGCTTTAATCGCTTCTCGTATTTGCTGCATGGTTTTAGCTAAGTCAATAATGTAAATGCCATTTCGTTCTTCAAAAATGAAACGCTTCATTTTTGGATTCCAGCGTCGTTTTTGATGTCCGAAGTGAGCTCCTGATTCTAATAAATCCTTTATAGTGATGTCTTCTCTTGTCGCCAAAATTTGATTACCTCAATTTTTTTTTAACTTTTCAAAAGCGCCTGATCAGAATCGAACTGACACTCGTAGCTTGGAAGGCTACTGTTCTACCATTGAACTACAGGCGCATTATTTTAGTTTCTTTATAACCTACAAATAGTGAAACAACATTTTTACTCTAAAAAACTATTTTTTTCCAAGGAAAATTATGATGACAAGCTAAATGCAAAAAATTTAAATTAATATCATCTATAGAAGTTATGCGAAAATGAGCAAAGAAGAACAAATATATTTAAAGACCCACAGAATTCTTAAAGGCGTTTTTATCATAAATTTTATTTTACTTTTTCGTGTTTGGCACCTTTGTTTTTATGAAAAAGAAGAAAAATCGTTTGAAGCCCGAAAACCTCAAAGAAAAACTATACTTTTAAAGTCTGAAAGAGGAGCTATCCATGATCGATTTGGAGTTCCTTTGGCTATCAACAGAATACGCTATAATGCAGCTATTTATTACGGGCAGATTCTTCAAATTCCAAGAGTCAAGTGGATTAAAGGAGAAAACAAGGAAAAAATTAAGACTTATCCCCGAAAAGAGTATATCGAAAAGCTGTCCAAACTATTGGCCAAGGAACTAGATTTGAGTGAAACTAGGGTTGATGACTTAATCCACAGTAAAGCCTCCTTATTCCCCCATATGCCTTTTATCTTAAAGGAAAACATTAGTGAGAAGACTTATTATAAATTAAAGTTTTTAGAAAAAGACTGGCCAGGCCTATTTGCAGAAAGTACCTCTGAAAGGTACTACCCCCACAAAAAAGCCGCCTCTAAAATCCTTGGCTACATGGGATCTATCAATAAAAAAGAGTATTTGAAAATAGCTAATGAAATTAAGTTTTTAGAAAATATATTAAAGCAGGACTCAAATTTAGAACCTATTTTTCTCCCAGAAGGATACAAAAGTAAATTTGAAGTCCTAACCAGACTAAAACAATTAAAGGAAAAGTCTTATCGTTTTAACGATTTGGTAGGGAAAAGCGGCATTGAAAAACAGTTTGAAGAAGATCTTCGGGGCTCTTATGGAGAAAAGAGTATGGAGGTCGACATCATGGGCACTTTTGTAAAGGAGCTTCCACTTACAAAACCTGCTATTGACGGTCGCAATATTAAACTTGCTATTTCAGTAGAACTGCAAGAGTTTGCAGAAAAGCTTCTTGCACAAGATGAACAAATACGGGAAGGCAGATCTACTCGTTATAATGCAAAACAGAAAAAAAGAGAGACACTTAAGCAGCCGATTGTGAAAGGAGGGTCTGTTGTTGCCATGGATCCCAATACTGGTGAGATTATAACAATGGCCTCTTACCCTAATTATGACCCAAACGATTTTATCCCTTCTACTAATCCTTTATACCAAGAACAAAAAAAGCAAAACGTAGAAAAGTGGCTAGAAACAGAATCTTTTTTAGCCAGCATATGGGATGGCAAAAATGAATTGGAAAAAAGCTGGTATTCCTTTCCTAAAAAAGCATTTGAAAAAGAAAGTATACCAGTTACCTGGGAGTTTTTTTTACAAGAAATATTCCCTGAAAACTCTTCGTGTTATCAGTGCATGCAAAAAATTCAAACTGTCAAAGATGCTATTCAACTGCAAGAAGATATCGAAGCTATCTTCTATTTCTTCAAAACAAGAAATGCCCCTTTAATTTTTGATACTATTTTTAGTGAAGATATCTTGTGTGAACAAAAAGCAAGTCTTGCTGAAAAAGAGAATTATCAAAATATCTATCAAATAATAAAAGAAAGAATCGCTCCTTATGAAGATAGGCTAAAAGACTTTTTGCATGAGGTAAAACACAACAAAGATAAACTTTTAATAATTGATATTTGCAAAATTGCAGTCTTTAGCCCTGCTTTCAGCGATGCTCTTATCCGCCAAATAAAAACCTTGAGCTTAAAAGACTATCATAATCAATCAAGAAACGTTCTTGTTTTACGCTCAGCCATCCATAAAAAAGCATATACACTTTTTGAAAAATACTATTTTGAAAAATGGAGAGAAGAAAACTTACACGCTTTTCTAAAAGAAAAAAGAAAAGAAGAAAAAGAAAGGAATACATACCAAAGGCCTTACATTGACTATTTGGATGAGAAAAAAAACATTTTGTTTGAAGCCTTTTGGCAAGAGAACAAAGAAAAGCTTTTGTTGATATCCCTAGGTAATACTGAAGTAGATCTTGAAGAAGAAATGAAAGATCAGTTTCTAAAATGGAAAGAGCTTTTCCAAGAACAAACTTTCCACGATAAGAAATGCCAAAAAGCATACGACGAACTAAAGCTTTTTTTAAAAGACTATAATCAACCTACACAGTTTGCTTTTTTCAAAAGTGTTAGATCGTTTAAAGAACTTACCAGACCTCTTCTTGCAAAATACAGAAAAGTTTACAAAAAAAACCCTACTGAAAAAGATCTTGCCGCCAAATTTTACCCTGAAGATGGGTATGGATATATGAGAGCTACTTCATTTCAAGAGCCTGCATTGCAAGGATCTATTTTCAAGTTAGTCACAGCTTACGCTGCCTTAGAAAAAAAGCCATCTTTTGATTTTACTATCATAGATACAGTACAAGCTGACAATAAAGGATTGATTATCGCCTTAAAGGAAAACCAGCAACCCTATTACCGAATCTATAAGCATGGCAGACTACCGAGGTCCGCACACAGCAATATTGGTACAGTAAGTCTCGTAGATGCTATTGAAAAATCTAGTAATCCTTACTTTTCTATCTTAGCTGGAGACTTTCTTAAATCCCCTGAAGATTTAAATTATGCAGCTAGAAATTTTGGATTTGGAGAAAAAACCTATATTCAGCTTCCAGGTGAAATTTCAGGTTCATTACCCAATGATTTGAGCACTAATAAAACAGGCCTTTATGCCTATGCCATTGGACATCATACTTTGATTGTCACCCCTCTTCAAACAGCTGTATTCTTATCAGCATTGGCTAACTTTGGAAAAATACTTGAGCCTAAAATTATTCAACAAATTGCAGGCAAACAACGAACTCCTCATTTGAGCTTTTTCCCTGAAAAATATCTTCTGCAAAAAGAGTTAAATACTTTAGGTATATTTTTCCCTGTATTTGACGAAAGCTCGTACAACAACAAGTTTCTTTGCGTGCAGAACTTTTCAAGCTTTGTAAGAAAAGATTTAGCTATCGATAAAAATGTAAGAGCAAAGCTTTTTGAAGGGATGAGACGAGTTGTCTCAGGTAAAAAGGGAACCGCAAGGGCAGGAATTATTAAAAACTTATACAAAAGCCCAGATCTTATGAAAAATTATAAAAAAATTGCATCTCAGCTAATAGGAAAGACTTCTACTGCAGAAGTTTTTCATAATCCTTATATAAGTGCAAAAGAGCGTCCTAAATTATATAAACACATCTGGTTTGGAGGAATCTGTTTTGATCCCACCAAGCAATCTCAAGTCTCCATTGACTCTTTCAAATATCCTGAGCTTGTAGTAATTGTTTACTTACGCTTTGGCGATGCGGGAAAAGAAGCCGCGCCTATTGCCTCTGAAGTTATTAAAAAGTATAGGGAACTGAAAAAAAAATATAGAACTCAAGTACCTGAACTTAAAGAAGCATCTTCTTCTAGTATTTGAGCAAAATACTCAATTGTTTCTTTAAGACCTTCTTCTAATTTTTTAGTCGGCTGCCACTTAAGGTTCTTTTTGGCTAGCTCAATATTAGGTTTTCTTTTTTTAGGATCATCTGAAGGAAGAGGCAGAGATATAATGGGTGACTTAGACCCCGTTAGCTTGAGTATTATTTCTGCTAAATCGATGATCCGATATTCAAGGGGATTTCCAAGATTAATAGGCCCTGTAATTGAGGCGTCAGTATTCATCATTTTAAATATTCCCTCAATTAAATCATCTACATAACAAAAAGATCTTGTCTGCTTGCCATCTCCATAAATAGTTAATGGCTGATTTTTTAAAGCCTGCACGATAAAATTAGAGACTACCCTTCCATCATTAGGCTGCATTCGAGGGCCAAAGGTATTAAAGATTCTTACAACTTTAATTGGAATTCGATAGGCTCTTCTAAAATCAAAAAATAGTGTTTCAGCACATCTTTTCCCCTCATCATAGCAAGAACGTCTTCCGACTGGATTGACGTTTCCCCAGTAGCTTTCTTCTTGTGGATGTACTTGTGGGTCCCCATAAACTTCGCTGGTAGATGCCTGCAAAACCTTTGCATTATTTTTTTTTGCAAGCTCTAGCATGTGCATTGCACCCCACACACTTGTTTTCAGAGTTTGAATGGGATCAAGTTGATAGTGGTAAGGTGAAGCCGGGCAAGCTAAATTATAAATTTCTTGTACTTCTAAATCGACAGGAAGGCAAATGTCACGATCCAGTAACGAAAAGCGATCATTCAAAAGTAAATGGGCAATGTTTTCTTTTTTTCCTGTAAAAAAATTATCTAAACAATAGACATAATGCCCGTCATTAATTAATTTTTCACAAATATGAGACCCTAAAAACCCTGCGCCTCCAGTTACTAGTATTCGCTTATTTCTCATCCAACTCCCCTATGTAGGCATTACAATTTTAACAAACCCTATATTTTTCTTATTGAAAAAAGGTTGTAAATTTTGCAATGTTTCCTCTTCAAAAGCAACAACCATCTTATCTGAAATATCTGAATAAGCTTTTGCTTCGACAAATTGTGCTTTCATTCGGGTAAATAATATTGTTATATCGTATTTTTCTTTTAACTGTTCTATCAATTGCTTAAAAGAAGAAGAACGTAAAATTTCATATCCAAACCTGGTCTTACCCCCGCTTGTCATGAAATCATAACATCCTACAGTTCTTATATATTTTCCTGTTTTGCCTTCTATGAACTGTAACAATCCTGCAGACTCTTTCGAAGGGAAATTGGAGTGAAAATCACAATCAATAACAAGAACCTTTTTCTCTATCTTTCCTAAAACAGTGGCAAGTCCATGAGAAAAGTCAGGACCTTTACCTCCTATAATACTAACAATGTTTGGTTTATCTGTCCCAATAAAATACGATATATTACGAAGTGTTTCCAAATCAGAGTCCTGAATGTACTCTAAATTAGGTCCATCCAAATGCCTAGAAACCTCTCCCAAAGCATTTTGTTGAAGGGCTTTTAAATTATCGAGTGACGCCTGAAAACCTCGATGGAAAAAAGTAAAAAACTTATATAAAAAGGCAAGAAAACATCCTAAAAAAAACGTAGCAATCAACCAAACGATAATGTTTTTCTTTTCTGCTCGATAAGGTAGAGACGCAAAGTCCAAAGTATTCGAATTAATAAGATCTAAATTATGAGAGATGGTTTTAGACTCTGTCAAAGTTGTTAGAGATTCGATCATTTTGATGGCAATATCTGCATCAAGAGTTAATTTTTTTTCTAATTTCCATTTGGTGGGTAAATGCACCATTTTTCCTTTCAGCTCCTCCATCTTACTTTGAATGAGGCTATTTTCTTGAGATAAGTCTACTTTTCTAGCCTGAACAAAGTCTTGTACTCTGTGGTTTAATATGGAAATCCTTTGGTTTACTCGATCTAATGTGACCATTTGAAGGGAATGGATTTTTTCTTTAAATATATTTTGCTGAATTTCCTTCACATGACGAAGTTCATTGATATGCCCTTTTAAAAAGGTGCGAATAAGTTTAAGATCTTCTTTTATCCGAACAATGTCCTTTTCACTTAAGTTTTTTCTATCATTTAGCTTAAAATAACAATCCCCTGCTTTCACAAGCAAATTTTGGCTGATGCCATCATGCAACACACTACTTAAAGAACTAATATCAAAACTCTCATCATTAAGTTGTGTTAAGACATGTGTAAAATGCTCTAGCTCTGCCTGTACATCATCTAGCTTTTTATTATAATTTATATACAGTCCCATAGCACTATCTAGATCGATCCCTTCAAAATCCTGCCAAGTTTTTTCTGAATGCTTTACTCTTTCCGATAAAATTTTCTCTTTTAAAGAAAGTACTCTCGTATAATTTTTCAAATAGGAAACAAAGTCATTTTTTATAAAATCTTTTTCAGTGCTTTCTTGCAGCTTATCTAACCATAAAAAAACAAGATTTCTAGGGACATCGGTTAAAAAAACATTTTTCTTTAACACTGGCTTTCCCTGCTCGACAGAGTTAATTAAAGAGACAAGACTTTGCTGATCCCCTCTTAACTGCTCTAGCTGTTGCAAGTGATTTTCCATAGCAACAATGTCTAAAGATTCTTTGGAATTCAAAGCTATCTCAAGAGCGTCTTTATCCTGTTTTAGCTTATTGATTTCTTGATAAACAAGGGATATTTCCGAGCCAAATTTTCCATCTGTGATGAATTGCCCTCTCCATTTATCAAGTCTTGATTCTTCCAAATCATTTTGAAATAGTCGATCAGCAAAATTCGCTTGCGGTTTAATTAATGCTTCCGTTTGCTCTTCTACCCCCAAAAAACCTGTTTCTAGCAGGTTTTTTTGCAAATAATCACTATAAAGTTCTAAAGAATGGTCGAACTGCTCTGAAATTTCCTCCTTTCTTTTTTGCAAATAGGCAAGCTGCGCTTTAGCAAATTTTTCATTTTGTGTTATTAAATAGTGTTGATAGGACTTCATTAAAGTATTTACGATGTTTTTCGCTAAATGCCGGTTTCTGTCTTTATAAGAAATATGAAGCATGCGCTGGTCATCTTTATCTGTTTTTATGCTAATGTCCCTTTTGATACTTTCATAAATGAAGTTAAAAGGAGTAATACTCAAGGTATATAAATGCTTTTTTCGGTAGGTTTTGGGAACATTGGTTAAAGTAAATTCCACATCTTGTAGTTTAACAGGAATGTGTACTCTTCCTTTCGCTAATAGTTTTTTTTCACTAGATAAAACTTCAAAAGAATCTTTGTCTAAAAATTGAAGATATAAGTTTAAAGGGACTTCTTTTTCATAGCTGCCATTAGCAAAACGAAACTGGTCTAAGTCGTATAAAGATTTGTTTGTTTGCACATACCAATTATCTCTATACCTTCGAAGAACCCTTAAGAAAATATTTCTTTTTTTTTCAGCGCAGCAAAATTGCAGTCCTAGTTTTTTAGATAGATCTTTAATCACTGCTTTAGAAAGCATAACACCTTTACTGGAGTCAGATTTTGTATCAAGGGATATTAATAAATCCTTCAAGCCTCCTGAACTTTCTTTTTTGCCGCTAGAATCTATAAATGAACCCGACGCCTCGTATTTAGGAGCTCTTAACATCATAAGAGAAAAACTAACTGAGGCACAAAGTAGTCCAACACCGATCATCCATTTTTTATAGCGATGAAATATTGCTACTAAATCGGAAAAACAAAAAACAACCTCTTCTGTCATGGTATAAATAGCCCCCAACCTCGACATTTGTTTCCTAGAACTTCAAATCCAGTAAAAGCAGGAAGGAGTTGGGATATGAATCTATTCCATTCAGTAATTGGCTTAGCTGCAACATATACGATATCCCCTGGCATTAAAAGCAGACTGTCATTAGGCAAATGAATGACATGTTTCCAACTTAGGGTATAGATTTTAGGTTTTACAATATTGCCACGAATAATTTGAATATATGATTTATCTCCTGTAAAAGGAATTCCTCTTGCCGCTGCTAAAGCTTCTCTTAAAGAAATGTAGCCATGGGGTAATGGGACAATAGATTCGCAACCAACTTCCCCTAAAACCATTAAATTCGCTGAAGAAGTATCAGCAATATAAATCTTATCCCCTCCTCTCATAACTATGTTTTGAGACATGTCCCCTTCTTTTAAAAGCTTATAAAAGTCGACTGCTACAAAATCATTATCTCGTATCATGTAGCTTTTAAAAAGATTTGCATTAGGAGGTGGCTTAGCAATAGATAAAACATCAAAAAGGCGAATTTTCCCGTTTACAGGAATGCTTGAAGCTGCAACCAAACCTGCTAGCTCTACTCGCTTGATAATACGATCTTTATAGGTGACAAAGACCTCAATGTCATTGATTTGCTCTAAGTATTTTTTTTGAATTTCTTCTTTTGCTTCTTTTAAAGTAAGTCCCTGCACTTCAATAGGCGGTAAATCAGGCAAATAAATTTTACCTTCCATAACCCTATAACCAATGCTTGTCCCAATCTTAGAAACTGCTAGAACAATATCATCTCTTTTAGGGTGGTATATTTCGATTTTTAGAATATCATCTTCATGAATGGTATCTTTGTATTCGGCTAAATATTCCTCAGGAAGATCGTCTTGATATTTCCCTTCCATTTCTAAAATGGAAAACTTACCTTCTCTGATTTTATAAGAATCTAAAACAAACTCGTCAGCTCCATACACATCTTTTCCCATATAAGGGGTTGAACAAGACGAAAAAAATAAAGAACCTACTAAAAGTAGGTTCCAAAAACTAATCTTTTTTAAAAACCCCATAGAAAAATGAACTTACGGTCCAATTTAAATTATCAATTGTTTAAGCTAACCTTATATAGCATAACGTTAGATATGTAAAAAAGATTTTAAGAAGGTAAATGAAGAAAATTTTAATAACAGGTGCCGCAGGATTTATTGGATTTCACCTTGCCTTAGCATGTAAAAAAAGAGGAGACTTTGTAATTGGAATAGATAACTTCAATACCTATTACGATGTTGCCTTAAAAAAAGAACGCGAAAGGATATTATCTAAAAATGGTATCTCCATTCTCAATATAGATATACTCCAACAAAGTGAATTGGAAAAACTATTGCTCTCACATGATATAACTCATGTCGTTCATCTTGCAGCTCAAGCTGGCGTAAGACATTCGTTTAATCATCCAGAAGATTATATTTCCTCTAATATTAATGGGTTTTCTTCGGTTATGGAAGCACTTAGAAAATTTCCAGATATTTACTTAGTCTACGCTTCTTCTTCTTCTGTTTACGGTACAAATAAAAAAACCCCTTTTCAAGAAGAAGACAAAACAGATCATCCCGCCAACTTATATGGCGCTACTAAAAAATCAAATGAAGTAATGGCAGCTTCTTACCGCCACCTTTATAATATTCGATCTACAGGATTAAGGTATTTTACTGTCTTCGGCCCATGGGGACGCCCTGATATGGCTTATTTTTTCTTTGCTAAGTCAATTATTGAGAAAAAGGAAATCCCTTTATTTAATCGTGGCCAAATGCGAAGGGACTTTACCTATATTGATGATATTGTCGACGGGACTATAGCAGCCATTGATAAAGAATCTGATTTTGAAATTTTTAACTTGGGTAATAGTAAACCTATTGATTTAATGCTGTTGGTGCAAACATTGGAGAGTTTTCTTGGCCAAAAAGCTAATATTAAAATGCTTCCCATGCAGCCGGGGGAATTATTAGAAACTTATGCAGATATTCATAAAAGCAGGCGAGCATTAAATTACTCCCCTAAGACCCCTTTTAATGAAGGGATGAAAAGATTTGTCGAATGGTTTAAAGAATTCTACCTACTTGAAGCTGCAATTGTTTAAAAACAAGTGGCAGCATATCAATTAAATCAGAAGCAATTAAGCTATAAGAAGATTTTTTTTCTGCCGCCCATTCCCCTGCAACTCCATGAAGAAAAACACCTAGTAAAGCCGCTTGATAAGAATCTACATTTTGAGCTAATACTGCTGCAATAATGCCTGTCAGAACATCTCCTGTTCCAGCTGTTGCCATACCAGGATCACCATGGGCGATTATAACGGGCTTATTTTCATAATGGAAGATCACACTTGGAGCTCCTTTTAAGACAATTACCAGCTGATGTTTTTTGGCATAGGCCTGACATTTGTCATAAAGCTCATCATCATCCTTTACACTTTCTATTTTTAATAATCTCATCATCTCTTTGTGATGAGGCGTTAAAATACTATTTTTGGGAAAACTATTATTATCAATAAGGTAAAGAGCGTCAGCATCAAAAACAGTTGGCACTTCAATTTTTGGAACAAAATTATATAAAAATCTTTTAGTATGTTCTTCTCTTCCAAGACCTGGACCAATAAAACATGCTTTAGCTCTTTTTAACTCTTGTAAAATGGAAGAAAAATCTTCGAGGCTAAAAGGGTTTTTTACAATTTCTAAAGGAGCATTTTCCATTTCACTTATTGAATTTTCAGGATAAAAAAGACGTATAATTCC
>JASFVE010000019.1:0-27664 GCA_050049995.1 Chlamydiota bacterium
AAGTTAAAATTTCAGGATAGGTGTTATTAATAAGCTTGTGATTTCTGGAATACATTTTAATGGTATCTCCTTTAGCAAAAACAAGACACCTTATCCCATCGAACTTCTTTTCAAATATCCATCCTTTTTCAAAAAAAGGCCTTTTTTCCAAAGTAGCTAGCATGGGAGATATCCAATTAGGCTGTGACGCTTTTTGTGTCATTTTTTTCCTACTTGTATCTCTTTCATAGACTTGCCGCTTTTTACTGATTTAGTTTGCGACCTTACAGGGTTTTTACGGTTATCTGCTTTCTCATCTTTCATTTTGATCAGCAGCCAATTTTTATCTCGAAAATGCACAAGAGCAAACCCACCTTGAAGTTTTTCTCCTTCTAGCCATACTTCAATATGGCCCTCTTTAAAACACTTTAAAATAGGCTTTTCTTTTAAGTTTTTATACTTACCTCTATCCCACACCATTACAGTTCCAGCTCCATACTCTCCTTCCGGTATGACTCCTTCAAAGTTGGCATATTCTAGGGGATGATCTTCGGTAAGAACGGCTAGCCGTTTTTCTTTGGTAGATAAGGAAGGACCTTTAGGAATAGCCCATGACTTTAAGGTATTTCCAACCTGCAACCGAAAGTCATAATGTAGTCGGGAGGCATCATGCTTTTGGATCACAAATTTTAAACTTTTAGAAGACTTGCCTTTTTTTCCTTTTGGCTCGGTCGTTTTCTTGAAATCCCTTTTTTTTCTATAGGTAGAAAGACTTTTTTCCATACTACGTTGCTTTTTTTGATCGGGGAAATTTTTTTCTCTTAAAAATAAGAAGTGCAATTGCTAGAGCAACTAATATAAAAAAGGCTACCATTCTCTCTAAGTTAAGTATTTCTTTAGCATTATCAGATGTTAACTCCAAAGTAGAGAGAAAAATGGTATTGCTATAAAAAATAGACTCTAAAAAACTCCAAATGAAATGAAATCCGAATACAAAATAAAATCCATATAACAAGTAAGAATACCCTAAGAGTAGTCCCATAGAAAAAGCGGTAATTGGATAAAAATCGTTCGCATGATACACAAAAACACTTGCATACAGCACAGAAGAAAGGATAACGGCAACATGAGAAGGAAAAGCTTCTGCTAATTTTTTTAGAGAAAAACTTCTAAATACCAACTCAAAGGCAAATGCGCTTATGAGAGAAGATAGTAAATATAAAAAAAAGGCTGTAAAAAAAGTTTTTGCAGAAAAATCAATACCAGTAAAAGTGATTATATTAAATAACCAAACAAGTAAAATCACCCCTAGTATACTGAGAGCTCCCCAAAACACACCTTTGAAAAAAGGTGAGGCCTTTTTCTTGGCAGAAAAAAACTCTATATCTTTCCATTTACTTTTACTTAAGATAAATTCGACAAAGAAATAGGTCATTAAAGCTATCACAAAAAATACACCCCTGAAAATAAATCTTCCGTAATCCAAGTCTAGAATGGGGTTATACACGCTAAAGGACAGCAAATGAAAACCACGGTAAAGTGTCTCGTCATAGATAATCTGTGAGCCTCCAATTGTAAAAATAATAAATAAAAGAACTTTTACCACTGGATTAAAAAAATCAACTACGTGCCGCATATAAAGTATGTATAAAATTTATTTTAAAATAATCATATGATTGATTTAACACAACTCCATAAACATTTACTTTTATTAATTAATTCATTAAAATACTAACTTATAGAATAACAAAAACAATTATGAAAGAAACAAATTTAAATAAAGAAGTTACCGACTACATTAAAGATGAATTAAATTTTGAAAGTTTTTCTGTAGAGCTGCCTCTTTATAATCTTTTATTGCTTCCGACTAATTTTTCAGAGCTTTTTTCAAAAAATTGCTTCACCTCTTTTTTCTCTTTTAGCTTTTCCCCTCAATTACAAATCGAAATTATTGTTGCTGAAAATGCACAGGACCGAGAAAGTGAACCTACAAAGTCAATGAAAAAGCATGAGAAACAAATGAAATATTTGCGAAAAATAGAGCATTTTTACTTAATACAAGAATGGTTTAGACAATTCACTGTACAAAGTGAAATCCATACAATTAAAGAGAAGTCCTTTAGTAGAATTTTTTAAAAAATGAGCAATATGTCTTTTCAAATAACATCTAATTCACTTACACACAGGATCTTTCGTGGAATGTTTCCAGTTAACTATACAAACTTTCCCCATGAAACATTCACAGCTTTTAAAGTTGGCGTAGTTGCCGACGAGCGTTTGTCATTTCTTGTAAAAGCCTTAACTTTTACCCGGCTTTTTGCAGCTGTTAAAATTAAAGGCGAATACCACATTTTCATTAACTCTTACTCTCTATTTCGGTACTTTCATACGAAAAGAGCTATGCAAATGTTTAAAGCAGCTCCAATTTCCGGTATTTACTACCCTTTAGCTTCTTTTACTAAGTAAGCCTGGCTTTGATTAGGTAGACCAGGAAGGTTTATGATTTTTTGAGAAGTATTCTTAAAAAACTCATCACACGCTCTTTTTACTCCTGGAAGAGTATTTTTTTTATTAAAGATTTTAGGATCGCAATAATCATCAATAAGGAGTATCCCATTGTCAACAAGGCGTGGATAAACGTATTTCAAAGCTATTAAAGTGGATGAGTAAAAGTCCGCATCAAGATGTGCAAAAGAGATTTTATCTGGAAGATTCAAGGGAAGAGTCTCTTCAAAAAAGCCTTGGCATACTATTGGTTCTTTAACTTCCAGTTTTTTGCAGTTTTCCAGTAAAGTTTCTCGACTTGCTTTGAACCATCCCTTACCAACCCTTTTATTATCTAGAAAATCACATTTTCTTATATTTTCAGCATTATCCCATAAGTCCTTATCAGATTTTTCAGGAAGACCCTCAAAAGAATCATAAACAAAAAGCCTTTTATCAGAGGCGACACTATCTAAAAGCTTTTGCATTAAAATAGCTGTAAACCCTTTATAGCAGCCTAATTCCACTACTTCCCCTTCAGTCTTTTCTAACAAGACCCGAGATAGTAAATGGTAAAGGTTTAAGAGCTCTGCAAATCCCATCATAGCTCTATTTTTTTCATAGATCTGATAGAAAAAAGCTAAATCTATATTAGGGTTCATAAAAAGACTGGGGTAGAAAGGGCAGTTAAACCTGCCCTAAAAAATTAATTGTAAAACTTTTCTAGATCTTTTCTAAGTTCTTTTCTCGTCGATAAGTCTAAGTACATCATATGACCTCCGATGTAATTTTTCATAGAGATGTTTTCCCTCATTTCTTCAGGAAGGTCAAGTTGTTGAAAAATATATTCATTATTAAAAAAAGGAGTAGCAAGATCGTAATAACCATTTATAACAAAAACCTTAAGCTCAGGATTGACCATCATTGCTTGGTGCAAAAATGGCTTTATATTTAGAAATTTAAAGGAAACAGGGGAAAAGTCCCATAACATATGAGCCTCATTACTAAAAATCTGATAAGGGGCATTCTCCGTGTATTGAAGTTCCGTGACTAAATAATCATTCATAAGGCTTGTAAAAATTCCATCATGCTTGAAACTGGGATCAGAAATTAGTGCATCAGGAGCAACTGATAAACACCCTGTATCCCTTGCATCCATTCGTCCAATTGCCTTTTTTTGCTCTTCTAGAAGATACTTGAAAAAGAGAACATCTGAAATTCTACAATTATGAATCAGATACTTTTCTTTAGAAATGCCTGTGATTTCATTTAATTGTATAGCCAAGCTCTCTTTTTCCCTTTCAGTTAAATTAGTCCCTTTCATTAAAGCTGGCAAATAAACATCAAAAGCGAACCTTCTAGAGTATTTTACCGCCTCTTCTAAAGAAGTAAATGTCTTAGGTAATTGATTATGATACCATGCTGCTGCTGTATAAGAAGGTAGGAAAAATACATAGGGCAATAGGTTATCTTCAGAAAAAACAAAATTTTTAAAATCAAGCGCGGAGGAAACTAATATTACTCCATTTAGAAAGATACCATGCTCTAAAAGATAGCTAGAAAGTCCCGCTGTTCTTGTACTTCCATAGCTCTCACCAATAATATATTTAGGACTATTCCACCTTTGGTTTTCAGTTAAATAGTCTCTTATAAATTCTGAAAGATATAGACAGTCTCCTTCTACAGAAAACAGATCCTTTTTAACCTCTTCCGAAAAGCTGCTAAAGCCTGTTCCTATTGGATCGACAAATACCAAGTCAGTCACCCCTAAAAGAGTTTCCTCATTATCTAGCAACTCATAAGGGGGCGTAATACGCTGCCCTTCTTCTATAAGCTTTATCCTTTTAGGTCCAAAAGCTCCTAAATGCAGCCATACAGAGGAAGATCCAGGACCTCCATTGAAAATAAAAGTCACCGGCCTGTGTTCTTCCTGAGTATTTAAAGTATAGGAGATAAAAAAAACTTTTCCGATCTCCTTGCCTTCCATGTTTTTTATGGGAAGCTTTCCAGCAGCTGCCTGATAAGGCAACTCTTGCCCGTTTTGAGTTATAACATGCTCAGTTTTAATGAAGTTCGCATCTTTAGAAAAGACCGCACAACAATAGCAAACCATTAGTAAATAAAATAATTTTTTATTCATAGACTCTCCAAATTCGTAATTATGGGCGAAAGAGATTAATAAATATTATTTGTATGTACAAGTTTTTTTTAGAACGTAGTAATAAAGGGAAAGTTGGAGTATGATAGTTTTTTAATTTATTTTGAGATCATGAATTTTAAAGAAAAATTTTGGCCCATCAAAAGATTTGAGCTAAAAAAGTTTATCCCGCTTCTTTTGATAAAGTTTTTTATTTCCTTCAACTACGGAATTTTAACCTCTATGAAAGATACTTTCATAGTCACAGCCAAAGGATCAGGAGCTGAGGTAATTCCAGTATTAAAAGGTTGGATCGTTTTACCTATCGCATTAGCTGTTACTCTGCTTTATACAAAGCTTAGTAACCACCTAAAAAAGACTACCTTATTTTATAGTATTATCCTCACCTTTTTGACGTTTATATTCGTCTATGCCTTCATTCTCTACCCTAATAGAGAGCTTCTCAGCCCTCATGCTAGCGCAGATTGGCTAACCAATGTTATTGGAACGAAGCACCAACATTGGGTCTCCATCTACAGAAATTGGATGCAGGTATTATTTTTTGTAATGGCTGAGCTTTGGTCAACAGTTGCCATTTTCTTGCTATTTTGGGGATTTGCTAACCAAATTAACCGTGTCAGTGAAGCTAAAAGGTTTTATACACTTTTTATAGCTGGAGGAGATTTAGCAGCTATAGCCACAGGGCCATTAGTTTGGCATTATTCGAAGAAATATATCGGACTTGATTTCACTAATACCCTACAAAGCCTAGCTATTTATATAATTACTTTTGACCTTATCATAATGGGACTCTATCGATGGATTACGAAAAATGTACTCACAGACCCTAGGCTTGTTCCTGATGAGAGCCCAGCTTTAAGTAAAACTAAGCTATCCTTAAAAGAAAGCATCAAGCTCTTAGCTCGGTCAAAATACTTACGATCCATAGCTATGATGGTTGTCGCTTATGGCCTGACTATTAATTTAATTGAAGTTACATGGAAGGCCCATTTAAAAATGCAATACCCCAACCCCTCGGACTATCAGTCCTTTATGGCTAATATTACTTCCAGTGTTGGTGTGGTCTCTTTTTTAACTGCCTTTTTAGCTGGAAGCTCTATTATCCGATTTTTTGGATGGCGCTTTAGTGCTCTTATAACCCCTATTTCACTTGGCTTTACTGGGATTGCCTTTTTAACCATGGTTGTTTTCAAAGACAGTTTACCTTTATGGTTTGGGATGACTCCTCTTTTTATGATTGTCTTATTTGGGGCCTTTCAAAATATTTCCACAAAGGTCATGAAATATTCTTTCTTTGACCCAACTAAGGAAATTGCCTATATTCCCCTAGATCCAGAATCTAAAGTAAAAGGAAAAGCTGCAATTGACATAGTCGGCTCAAGATTTGGAAAGTCAGGATCTGCTTGGATTCAAATTCTTTTACTGGAGCTTGTAGGAAATGGATCAGTTTTATCAATAACTTACTTCCTGTTCCCTATCATTATCTTGGCAGTTATCAAATGGATTGGATCTATCCGAACGTTAGACAAGCAGTTTAAAAGCCAGAAAACAGAAGAAGAAGCTCCACAAGAAGAACTGGCTCAGTCTTAATTCATAGAAATATTGGACTTTACAAGTAGGTAAAGTCCAATATTAACTAACTACACACCCCAGGGCTTTGCTCCTGATAAATTTTCATAGCTTCAGCTACTATCGTTTCAAACTCATGAACAAAAAGAGGTTCTTTATCAATCTTTTTCTGTTCTAACAAGCACCCTGCGTTTGTTTGAGCATCAAAAGAAACTTGCGCTCCATAAAATTCATTAAGTAATTTTTCAAAATGAACAATAGTTTCTTCATATTTTTGCAAAGCTCTTCTTTGAAAATAAGGAAAACATAAACACCAACTCTGAGACGTGGTTTTCAAATTCGTCTGATCTACTACTACAACATCTCCATCATTGCAGCAATTCGACCCAGAAACATGTAACTGTATTTGAGGAATAGAACTTGGAATAGAATTTGCCATAATTTACCTCAGGATAACAACAAATTCCATTATTAATTTTTAATAAAAATTGTGTAAAGATTTTTTTTAAAGCCTTTATAGATACTTAGAAATGATAGAGTTGTAAAAATATTGAAATGACCCATTTTCATGCTCTACAAAAACATTATCTGTATCGAAAGTAAGGGAACGGATTTTGCTGGATATTCCTGCATATCGAATGCTAGGCAACTCACCTGAAAATTCTATAACGGGCCAGTTGGCGCTTTCAAAAACTTGTTTTTCTGTTTGCTTAAACACAACCTGTTCAGGTAAGCAGAAATACACTGGCATAAAAAATTTATGGTAAATAATCTTATCAAAACTTTCTGGGTATTGTATTATTATTTCCTCTCCTTCCACCGAGAAGGTTTTAATTTTCTCAAGACTGAAAAAAATATTCACAAAGCTATCTAGTTTTTGCTTAATGACCTCATTTTTCTTAGTTTGTGCTAAATAAAAAAATATCGATTTTAGGAATTTTTTGTACTCGCTTTTTTCCAAGGTAAATCTTTTAGAAGAACTTGAATCATCTCCCTTACTAGTTTTAAAGCTATTTACATCTACAACAAAGCTTTTAAACCAGTCTCCCCATGATTTCAACCAATCTCCCCAACTTTCCCTTACCTGGACAGGAGCTGCATTAAGCTCATTTTCACGCTTCAGGTCTTCTATTTTTTGATTTAGCTCTAAAGATGTTTTACAACACTTTTGTTGAAGACTTTTTAACTCTTCAACTTGTGAGCTAAGCAATGCTATTTCTTTAGAATTCCACTTCCAAATTATGAGCCTGAAAACATACGTTATTAAGTAAATTACCCCTTTTTGTTCTTCTTTTTGAAAAGGGTTTATTGATAATAAACGATTATTCAACCGATCGATACTGCCAAGGCAAAAAGCGTTAATTGAGGCTAATGCTATTTTTTGCGTTTTACACTCAGCAACACTATTAGAGCTCAAAGCCATTGTCTTACAGCTATTTACGCTCTGGCCGAATCTGGTTATTACTTGTAAATCAATCATGATGTATGTTTGTTATTAAATATAATGCATTTTATCAAAAATATATTAATTTTTCATTAAGTTAATTTGTTATTAATTTTAGAAGTAAATAAAGAAATAATTTTAAAAAGAGCTTTCAATCCAGCTCATCAGCACTTGATCCATCCAATGGAACCTTCTCCTTCCTAGATAACCCATATGACCTCCTTTATTAGTTTTGTAGAGGTTTATGTTATCCGGCAGTATGACACCATCCAAGGTAGTTGAACAGATAATGGGATCATCTTTAGAAAAGAGAATTTCACAAGGTATGGTGATATTTGGAATTATTTTATAGGAACTGCTTTTTTGCCTATAGTCTTCTGCATCATTAAAGCCGCACTGCGGGGCTACATAATCATTTTCAAAATCAGTAAAGCGCATATTACGAGGAAAGTGAAATGGTTCCAGATCAGGGAAAGTACGGTGCCTAAAGGAAATATCAGCCCTAAGGTGCCTCATAAAATACAACTCATAGATTCTATTTTTACGCATTGAAAGAAGCTCTGCACTAGAAGAAAGATCAATCGGTGGGTTAAGAGCTATTACCTTTTGTAAAAATTGTCCAGCTTTTTCTTGTAGTTCTGCAGCTAATTTTAATACGATATTGCCGCTCATGGAAAAACCCATTAAAACCATAGGAGAAGATGGCGTTTCTAACTGCAATGCTTTTAATATCTCCAGTACATCATCACTTACTCCGGAGTGATAAATATTCTTGGCAAGTCCTTTACCTGAACCACATCCCCTCAAGTTTAATCGTATTGCCCTGATTCCTCTTTTTTCCAATAGTTTCGTCATTCTTACTAAATAGGGTGATCGATGAGAGCCACAGAGACCATGTATCATAATGACAGTAGGATCTGTCTTTTTCCAGTCTTCAGGCGTTGTTACCTCTAAAGCTAATTGATCATTATCAGGTAATTGAACTAGCTTGCGAAAGGAAAGGGGTTGTCTATGCAGATGAAATATTGTGCCAATGATTGTTTGCTGGTGCGACCCTGGAAATAATGGAAAAGGATCAAAAGGCAGCTCTATTGACACGGCAATCTCCCATTTTATTCTTAATTAACCAACCCCTTATTGTTAATTTTTAAATAAAAATATTAATTAATCAATAATTAATTTTAATGTTAATTAATAACTAATTGGAAAAGAGTAAAATAAAACAAGAGATTCTTCACCAGGATTTCGACTTGACCAATGAAACAACTTTCTAGCATTAGACATGTGATAAAAATGAAGACCTAACCTAGCGTGATTAGGGAATTTAAAACCAACTTCTACACCTGAGCGAAACTCAATGGGAAACCCTAAGTCTTTTCCCCCTCCTTTTCCGTAATACCCTACAGCAAAATTAGGAGAAAACATAAACCTTTTAATAAACCACTCAAAGCCAAACCCTGCATAAATATAATGAGATCCTTTAGCTGTTGCCATGACCCCCACAGTAGGCCTAAAAGTATACCATACTACATTTGGTCTATACTCAACTCTAAACTCGGCTGTTCGATATTTTTCATGCTTAATATCGAACACTCCCACACCAAAGTTTAGCAAAGGGGGCTCAGAGGCGCAAACATAGGAAAAAAAAAGAAATACGAACCATGTTTTTTTCATAAAAAATATTTTTTTACAAATAGCTTTGTTTTTCAATTACAAAAATCAAAAAGGTTGTTAACCTCCCTCCCTTTCCTTTTAGAGGTAATAACTTATGAGGATCCTATGAAAAAGTTTAAAACCCTTTGTTTAATAACCTTACTCTCATTGCTACTCCCTGGTTTTTCCAATGCTTCAACGCCACCTCAGTATTTTCCTAACTACTGTCATTGGATTTATGCCATATCAACCCTTGGAGATACTATACAACTTGAGGATCGATCTGTCTGGGATATCTCTCCTAAAGATAGCCACAAAATTTTCAACTGGAAATCCCAAGATGCTCTTATTATTCATCCCAATTATAGATGGTTTTCTAACTATAGTTACAGAATATTGAATAAAGCTACCAATCAAACCATTGAAGTTAATTTAAGCCTAGCCCCTTTTATCGACGGGGAAAATACCAACTATATTTACGATATTAAGAATGATTGCAGTGCAATAATGCTTCAAGATCAATCAGTCTGGCATGTAAATGCTAAAGACCGAAGGATTATAGAGCAATGGGCTTTAGATGATCTAATCATTATTGGTGTATATGACAAAGGCCGCTTTGAATCAGACACACACATTTTAATTAATGCCAATATGGGCAATCACTGTAGAGTTAGAAAAAATTAAAGGAGTAAAATCATGGTAAATCATGTCGGACCTTCTCATCCATTTAATCACCCTCCTTCTGGATATAACAGTAATGGATTTTTAACCAAAATCACGCAACTTGCTTTATCCATCATTTCTGTAATAGGATCATACGCTCTTTTTTCTCCTTTTCCTGCAACTTGCCTTGCAGCGTGTTTGCTTACTCTTATAAATAACCACAATACCGCAAAAAACATTACACACACAGTTTTCAGGCATTTATCTTCATCGTTTTCTCAAAACACAATTAATAGAAGAAGACAAAGACATCAAGGCTGGGCTCCAGATCCTGCAGCAATAGAGTTATCCATTCGAAATACAAATAGTACAACTAGACCTCAAAATAGAGGGAGTTTTCTTCCTAGAGTAGGTCCAAGAGCAAAATTAAGAGGTCTTCCGTCTCATGAAACAGAGACTGAAGAAAGAGAGGTAGTTCCACCTCCCCTCCCTCAAACTGGAGTTCAATTCCCTGCTGGTCAAGGAAATTTAACTTTTGAAGGTAGCTCACCTTCGGCACCTCCTGCTAGAAGATTTCCTCATACCAATTTAACTAGTAGCAGTGCACCTGTACCTCAACGTGGAGAAAGTTTTCTCCCTAGTAGAAGAACTGGTAATAATAACAATGTAGGTCCAAGAGCAAAATTAAGAGGTCTTCCGCCTCATGAAACAGAGACTGAAGAAAGAGAAAGAGTTCCACCTCCTCATCCTCAAACTGGAGTTCAGTTCTCTGCTGGTCAAGGAAATTTAACATTTGAGAATAACCAACCTCCTATTAGAGGACTTCCTCGAAGGAGGACTTAATACCTAAAGTGCTCGAGGCACACAATTTAGTTAAAAGATTATTTTTCAGGTGTTTATTGAGAAGTCACTTGTTATACTCTTCTCATCTTAATCTAACTTATATAGAAGGATATATGCCATCGTCTACAATTGGAGGGGCAACCCCAGCAATCATAAGGAGTCCTGAAACTCACGAATCACACGAATCAACAGTTGATTCGAGACAAATAGATCTTACTACAAGATTAATTTTTAAAGAACAAGTAATTGACAGTGAGCTTTCAATTGCTAATGAACAAAACCTAAATGCACGAACAAGTAGAAACCCTATTAGACGAAAAAGCGCAATTCATTTAGAAACTAAGCTTCACTACATTCGAGAAGCTTTAGCTGATAGATTTCAAAGCTAAAACCATAATTAACATAATATAAACCAAAAAATTTAAGGAAAAAACTATGGCAAGTCAATTAACACCCGTAAGTCATTCACAACAATCCACAGCACCTCAAGCTGAAGCTGCAACGGATCCAGCTGATTCTAAAACTCAAGAAGTTGCTCAAAGAAGATTTGAAAGATCCCTTCATTTAGCTCCTTCTTTAATAACTGGTCAAGCTATGGCTCAAATTCCAAATGACAATGAATTAGAAAGCTTAGATTTATCTAGAACCTTTAGTAGAGTTCATGCTCAACCTGATGCAAGTAGCTTATCTGAAGATCAACCAAGGACTAAGCCTTCTACTTTTTTTGCTAAAACAAGTCATTTAAAAAGTGCAGACTTAGCTCCTTCTTTAATAACTGGTCAAGCTATGGCTCAAATACCTAGTGGAAATGAAAAACCTTTATCTAGTGATGAATTAGCTGATTTGTTAGCTCAAATAGCTAGTTTAAATCTATCTAGCATTGATGATTTGGACTAAACACTCAAAATCACATAATAGGGAAAGTATATTTAAAAAATATTGCTTTCCCTTTACTATTTTCTTAAAAGCGCCGAGAGCTCAATGAATAAGCAACTAACATGCTGGCAGTGCCATGCTTTGCTGCAAGATCAAAAAATCAATTTTAGAACAATATGTGAAAGCTGCTTCACAGAACAGCATGCTTGTTTAAACTGCCAACACCATTGCCTTGGTAAGCCTAACGATTGCAATATCCCCAATACCGATAACATTAGCAAAAAAGATCGCATGAACTTTTGCGATGATTTTAGCCTTAGACACAACACTCCCTCTGACTCTTGTTTTAAAAAAGTAAAAAAAATTTTTGGAGAAGAGTTGCCAAAAAAGAAATCTTTTGAAGAATTGTTTAACGATTAATTTTTCAAAAGAAAAAGATGACAGCAGCTATAGAAAAAAAATCGCTAGCAAGCGAGTTTGAAACCCTTCGCTCTGAAGTTTTAAATACCTATCTGTTCAGAGATAAGTTAAAGCATGAAATGCATCAATTTAAGATTGATGTTGATTATCTAAATCGTTTTATAAAAATAACATATTCCAATGGAACTATTGCCATTTCGGATTTAGAAAGATTGGTTGGGCGAGCTATACAATTTGATTCGAAGCTTGTAGATCTCCATAAGGATATGGCCAAGGTAAAAAAAATAGCAGCTAAAGTTGATGCACTTATTGCAAGAACTTCTAATGCCGCTAATTCTTTTTCTGTGGATACTATTGAGCCTTTAAAAAGAGCAAATCCAGAAGAAGGAGAGCTAGTGTTTGGTACACATATACGCGACTCCGCTAACTTAATGACCCTAGAATTATATCAAAAAGAGTTTAAAAGAATTAATGAACAATTTATTAAAATTAGAGACCACACATTTTTAAGCCTTGCAAATCATATAACTGAGCTTAAAAATGGCCAATCTCCAGGTAGTTTTGTAAATAGGCTCTTCAGATATAACCCTTTAGCTGAAAACTACGAGCCAGGTACTTTCAAGGAACAGCATAAAGATGGAGAAATAGAAGACTGGGAAGAGACACCTACACCCACACCTGCAGCCACTCTTGATGAAGCTCCTGAAAATCCTTCTGACGATACTAAAGAAGGAGTGTCTACAGGTGATAAATCTTCTAAAAAATCTAGAAAGTCTCGAAAAACTTAAGAGCTTTTCATGGAGTCTCTTAAATCAATGATAAGAAAGAATAATAAAACGGGAAGGTAAAACGCCGCAGGATAAGGAAATTGTAATAGATAAGAAATAGTGAGAAACGCCAGCAAGGTAACTATAACAAAAGAAAAAATAGAACTGGTTACTCTATTAAATTTTTTCATAAAAAAATATTTAATGAGAAAGTGAAGCCCCCATAGCACAAGAAATGTTGCGATAAATTCTAGCAAATATCTCATTTTCTTGTTCTTACTCTTAAAAGATCTATCACTAACCAGATACAAATGGTGACCAAGTACTCTGATACAAAAACGTCAAGACCAATGAAAAAAGCAAGTGGAGATAAAATTACTACAGAAAGCACCAAAGTTAAGTAAGTAGCTCCTACATTTGTTAAACCAGTTTTCTTAAAAGCAAAATAGGCAATAACGCGAGAAACAATCGTTACTACAAAAAAGGCAACAAAGAAATTTCTGAGTATGTCCATGATCTTATCTATAAAAGATCAATTAATACAAACCAAGAAGATTTAATAAAATGAATACAATGAGAATAGGTGCTGTATATTTAATGCAAACTCGAAAGTAAGAAGCTAGATATGGCCTGTCTTGAAAAAAGCTGACTGACCCCGTTTTTAAATTTTCAAAAGCAGGTTGTATCCCCCATCTCCACCCCACTAAGAGCACCGCTAAAAACCCTCCAATCGGGACTAAGAGGTTTACCGAAAGGTTAGAAACAACGTCATAAAAGGTAGCGCCAAAAAGAGTAACATTTTTCCAAGAACTGAAAGATAAAGCACTTGGGATGCCTAAAGCAAAAGCTCCAAAAGCCACAGTGAAAGTAGATCTTTTACGACTCCAACCTTTTTCATCCATTAGATAAGAAATAGCAGGCTCTAAGGCGGATATCTCCGAAGTAATTGCAGCAATTGTCACCAACACAAAAAATAAAATAGCCAGACTATAGCCCCAGCTGACTTGGCTAAAGACTACTGGTAAAGTCTCAAAGATCAAAGCAGGGCCAGAAGAAGGAGTAAGACCTGCAGAAAATACAATAGAAAATACCGCAATACCTACTAAAAGTCCGACTAAAGTATTGAGTAAGACTACAGGAATACAACTTCTAGGAATATCTTCCCTTTGAGAGAGATAGCTGCCATATGTGATCATAGTCCCTTGACCTAAGCTTAAAGTAAAGAAGGCTTGTCCTAAAGCCATTGCAATAGCCGAAGGGGTTAATAAATCCCACCTAGGAGAAAACAAAAAAGCTATTCCTTGAGAAGCTCCAGGAAGGCTCATCCCTTTTACTACTAAAATAAGCAACACCATAAATAAAAGAGGCATCATAATCTTAGACCCCAATTCAATGCCCTTTCGAACGCCAGTTAGCAAAACTAAACAACAAATCGTTATAAATAAAACATGAAAACCAACTGTCCAAAGAGGAGATGCACTTAAATTAGTAAAATGAACAAGAGCTTCATCAGAGAGTTTAAATTTGTGTAAATTCCCTAGAATAGCCTCTACTAGATACCCTAATGTCCATCCAGCAATCACACTATAAAAAGAGCTAACAATAAATCCGGTGGCAATAGTGAGCTTTCCGCCCCACTTCCACCCCTTAGAGCGGCCGAGTTGAAAAAAAGCTCCTGCAGGGCTATTTTGCGTTGTTCTTCCCACTAAGATTTCTGAAATTAAAACAGGAAAACCAATAAGGGCTAAGCAGATTAGATAGAGCAAAATAAAGGCAGCTCCACCATTTTCTCCTACAATATAAGGAAATCTCCATATACTACCGAGACCTACAGCTGAACCTAATGCTGCAAAAATAAAGCCTATTCTACTTTTCCAGGACTCTCTTTTCATTTTTTTCACTTATAAAAACACTCAAAAAGCTTAATATAATAAAAAGTAAATGTGAATTAAAAATCATAATTGATACTTGGAATTAAATTTATGAAATTAACTTTTTTGAAATCTGATTTACAAACCCCTTGTGACCTACCCTTATTTATGAGTCCTGTAAGGGCTGGTTTTCCCTCGCCTGCTGAAGATTACTTAGAGCAGTCTTTAGATTTAAATAAACATTTAATAAAGCATCCGGCAGCTACCTTTTTTGTAAGAGTAGATGGCGATTCTATGAAAGGTGCTTCCATTCATAAAGGAGATATTTTAATTGTTGATAGAGCGATCCCTCCATCCAACGGAAAAATTGTAATCGCTGCTCTTCAAGGCGAATTTACGGTAAAGAGGATGCAAATCAAGGGTAGGGAAATATTTCTATGTCCTGAAAATCCCTCTTTTAATCCTATCAAAGTAGAGGAAGACTCAGACTTTCACGTTTGGGGTGTTGTAACTTATGTAATTCATAAACTGTGATGTTTATTTTAGTCGATTGCAATAACTTTTATGCTTCCTGTGAAAAGGTTTTTGATTTGCGTCTGCATAACAAACCTTTAATCATCTTATCCAGTAATGACGGCTGCGCAATTGCCAGATCAAAAGAAGCCAAGCAATTAGGGGTAAAGATGGGGCAACCTTTATTCGAACTGAGAAACCTGATAGAGTCAGGCACGCTGCTTACTAGGTCTTCTAACTTTTCCTTATATGCCGATATGTCACAGCGAGTAATGCAGACCCTTTTTCAATTTTCTGAACAAATAGAAATTTATTCTATTGACGAGGCCTTTTTGTCTATCGATGAAGAAAACAAAGAAAATCTTTTGTCTTTAGGTTACAAAATTAAAGCAACTGTAGAGCAATGGACAGGGATTCCAGTTTCTGTAGGAATAGCTCCTACTAAAACTCTGGCAAAAGCTGCTAGCTTTTTAGCTAAGCAACAAGAAGGGATTAGTGTACTTCTTGATGATCAAACGATTGACTTTGCCTTAAAGTCCCTTCCTTTAGAAAGCATATGGGGTATAGGAAAAAGGGTAGCGAAAAGATTAAAAAAAGAAGGGATCTTCAATGCAAGAGCATTTAAGGAAATGGATGACATACACCTTAGAAATACTCTCGGCGTCAACCTTCTAAAGGTAGCATTAGAACTTAGAAAAGTTGCCTGTTATCCCATTCAGGAAAATCCCCCTTGTAGAAAGTCGATTGTATGCTCCAGGTCTTTTGCTGAAAGACTGACAACTCTTGAAGACATACAAGAAGCTGTTTCTTTTTTTGCGACAAGGGCTGCTGAAAAACTTCGAGAAGAAAAGCTACAGGCAAAGTTTCTAGCTGTTTTTCTAGCTACTGGCGCATTTTATGAAAATCAGTATTTTAACCAGTGTAAAATAGTACTACCGAACTACACCTCTTATACTCCAGAATTAATTTCTAAAGCTAAAAACGGGTTATCTCAAATATTCAAACCTGGTCTTTCTTATAAAAAAGCAGGCGTACTTTTAACAGATTTTATAGAAGGCTCTTCTCACCAAACAGATATTTTTGAAAATACACAAAATGAGCAAAAGAAAAATAGAGCTATGCAAGCAATAGATCAAATTAATCAGCATTATGACAAAACAGCTTTATATTTTGCCTCTGAAGGTGTACATAAAAAATGGAAAAGCGCTTCCGCGCAAAGATCTCCTCGCTACACTACTTCCTGGAAAGAGCTATTCACTGTTTAAATTTTATTTTTACTGAAGTTATTTTAAGAATATTATTTCTTTTCGTTAAATACCCGTTCTCCGACTTTCCAGATAATAATCAAACCAACGGCAATAGAAATGCATACTAAAAATGGAAAAGGTGGCCAGTTAATAACTGATTGAATATGACGATGTACAAAACCAATAGCAAGAGCACACCACCATGCAAGCTGTGATATAAAAAGACCCAACACTAAATGAAACATTGTAATATTTGGAACATGCTCTCCTTTTTTATAGTTTTGGATTTTTTCATGAATTTTATGCAAAAAAACTCCATTGATCCCAATAAGAGCTACAAAGAAAAGTTTAATGACCATTAAATTATCTATTTCTCCCTTGAGGTAAATCAAAGGAATCCCTGACATGATCATTATTACCCATCCAAGCCAGATAAAATTTTTTGTTTCATTACTTATGCTTACTAAGTGTGGAAAACGAATTCTATTAAAAATCCAAAGCAAGCCGAAAAGATCTGTGACAATCACGGAGCCAAAAGCTAGAACGAGACCGACAATATGAAAAAATAATGAGATAAAAAAAGGCACTGTATTCATATTCTTTTTTATAAGCAGCCAATCGTTAAATTGCAAAAGAATGCTACTATTTAGTTTGGGATAAAGTGAGTGATAATATTTTCCGCTGCTTTTTGAGCCATATTATAACGGCACTCTTTAGTAGCCGTCCCAATATGAGGGACAATTAAGCAGTTTTCAAAGGAGCACAAGGGATGGTCGTTAGCAATTGGCTCTGGGTCTGTTACATCGAGTGCGCAAGATCTGATCCAGCCTTTCTTGAGCGCTTCTACTAAAGCATCCGTATCTACAACAGATCCTCTTGCCATATTTACTAAAACAGGATTTTTCTCCATCATTTGAAATTCTTTAGCAGCAATCATTTTATGAGTATCTTTTGTTAAAGGCACATGTAAAGAAATATAATCAGAGAGCTTTAACACCTCTTCGAAGCTTTTTTGCTCTATTCCTTTGTCACTTTCTTTTTTGGATCGATTGTAAAAAATAATATTAAGACCAAAGCCTAACGCCCTTTGAGCCACAGCTTGGCCAGTCCTTCCAAAACCTATTATCCCTAGTGTTTTTCCTCGAAGCTCTTCTCCCATAAAAAGCAAGGGGTCCGTCCCCTTCCACTTCCCTTGCAAAACATATTGATTAGAGGGAATGATTTGTCTAATTAAGCTGAGTAGAATCGCAAAAGTAAGGTCTGCTGTACTGTCTGTTACAATATCAGGAAGATTATATACGGAGATTTTTTTGTGCTTTGCTTGGTCTAAGTCGATGTTATTTAAGCCAATGGCATAATTAGAAATAACTTCAAGATATTTCGCTTTAGATAAAACCTCTTTATCTATGACATCATTAAACATGGTAAGTATTGCATCATATTCAGATACCACCTTCATTAAAAGGGACTTACCAATAGGGTGATCACCTGTAAATTCATCTACACGAAAGTAAGGTGTCAACATTTCACGCGCAATAGAAGGTATTTTTCTTGTTATAAAAACTTTTTTCATGGGCTTTTTTTGCGTTGCATAAAGGAATAACATTTATTATCTTGAATTTAATAAAAGCAAGAGAATTATGCAAAAAGGCAGGTCAATTGGGGTTTTCCCATTAGCTATGATTAATGTTGCAGCTATCTGTAATATTAAAAACTTTCCCTTAACAGCTGAATATGGACTTGCTTCCCTATTCTTCTTTACATTAGCAGCTCTTATTTATTTTATTCCTGTTTCTTTGATTTCAGCAGAGCTTGCCACAGGCTGGCCAGAGCGAGGGGTTTACCAGTGGGTTACCGTAGCTATGGGAAAAAGGATGGGATTTTTAGCGATCTGGCTTCAGTGGATAGAAAATATCATATGGTATCCTACCGTTTTATCTTTTATAGCAGCAACTTTTGCCTACATTTTTAACCCATCTTTAGCCACCAACCAAACATATATTTTCTTAGTTGTTATTATTAGTTTCTGGATGATGACCTTTGTCAACTTTCTCGGAATGAAAGCATCTGGGTTTGTAAGCTCTATTAGCGCCCTTTTCGGGACAATTTTGCCTGGTGCTCTAATTATCTTACTTGGCTTTATTTGGATGGCAAAAGGAAATCCTTCTCATATATCTTTTGAAGCTAAAAACCTATTTCCTGATTTAAGCTCTATCAATGAAATTGCCATACTAGCGGGAGTCTTGCTTTCTTTTGCTGGAATGGAAATGTCTGCTGTTCATGCTAAAGAAGTTGACAACCCTAAAAAGAACTACCCTAAGGCTATCTTCTTGTCAGCATCTATTATTTTAATTTTATATACCATTGGATCGCTATCTATCGGCATAGTCGTCCCTAAAGGAGAAATAGAACTCGCTTCTGGATCCATTGAAGCATTTAGAAAGTTCTTTGATGCTTTTAATATCTCATGGGCAGTCCCTATTGTTGCCACTATTATGACAATAGGAGGACTGGGGATGATTGGTACATGGATAGTAGGTCCGAGCAAAGGGGTGTACGCCTCAGCATTAGATGGAGAGCTCCCCCCCTTATTTCAAAAAACAAATAAGCGGAAAATGCCAACATCTCTCATGATATTTCAAGCTGTTGTTGTTTCTATTTTATCAACAGTTTTTTTATTTATGCCTGATGTAAGCAGTTCCTACTGGATATTGATTGACTTGACTGCCCAGCTTTATTTAATTATGTACATACAACTGTTTATGGCTGGAATTATTTTAAGATACAAATACCCTGATGTAAAAAGATCTTATCGAGTTCCTTTGGGTAACAAGGGCATGTGGACTGTAGGTGTTATAGGAATATGTGGCGCTATTTTCACCATAATAGTGGGATTTTTTCCTCCTTCAAACCTCGCAGGCTCTACTCTGCCTGTATATGAGTCTTTTCTAATAGGAGGTATTATTCTTTTTTGTGCTATCCCCTTACTTATCCACTATTTCAAAAAAGAGTCTTGGAAAAACTTAAAGTAACCACCAACTCGCTAGTGTAAGATAAAGAAGAGTTGTTAAAATATCAGCAAACATTAAAACAACAGGACCCGAAGCTACTTTAGGATCCAATCGCGTCGTATGAAGAAAAATAGGGATTAAAATACCAAAAGATACGGATGTAGTAATTCCAATAGTAATGCCTGAAGCAATGGTGAAAGAAGCTAAAAAGCCATCCCCCCAAAATAAGGAAATTCCTCCCACAAAAAGTCCACAAGACACGGCAACAACGATCATAACTTGCCACTCTTTAAAAACAGTCTTCAAAGCCTGAGAGAGTTTAAATTTAGGCCTTCGTAAAAATTGAAGACTCTGCGTCATAGACTGCATTGAAGTTGATTCACTCAAAGTAAGCACAAGTGGAATGAACATGGCAAGCATCAAAAATCGACTTAAGACCTGTTCATTAATCCTAGATATAATAGCACAAATTACACCTGCAAAAATGTTGCAAAAAAGCCATGGCATCCTTAGGCGATAATGCTTCCACATGGAAACTTTTTTCTCTTCTTCTATCGTGACACCAATCATTTGAAAGACATCTTGTCTATGCTGAGCATCGGCTACATCAAATGATTCTTCTGTATAGGTTCCAACATCTATCATCCCCACTAAATGCCCTTCTTGATCAACGACGGGCAAAGCTAGCAGGTTTCTATGAGCAAAGACTTCCATAGCATCTTGCAGGGTCTTGTCTGACTGTACTTTAATAATAGACGTTTCCATTACAGAAGAAATCTTAAGTGTGGGATCACAAAATAAAAGCTTTCTAGTAGGAACTACTCCTACCAGCTTATTTTCCTCATCAATCACATAAAAATAAGAAATTGTATGTGTAACATCTTTATTTCTTAGAGATTGAATGGCCTCTTCAATCGTCTGATTCATGTTAATAACCGTTTTTACAGGTTCAACAAAATCAGTAACACGCCTTTTAAAATCTTGATGATTCATAAAAATTTTATTTAGTGTTTATTTTTTTTAATAGCTAAGTACACTTTAAACATCAATTGGGTTTTGGCTATGAAAGATACATCTTTTGAAAAATCAAGTAAATGGTATACCTCTTGTGTTGGTAAAACTGGGCATTATTATCACAAAAATGTCATTCTTCCCCATTTACTACAATCAGACACATATACCGCAAAAAGTAAAATTTTAGATATTGCATGCGGACAGGGTATTTTAGAAAGGGCATTGCCGAAGCAGGTTCAATACGTTGGGCTCGATCTTTCTAAACAGCTAGTTAAATTTGCTGAAAAAATGAAAATAGCTAAGCATCATCTTTTTTTAGAAGCTGATGCTACTAAAGACTGGCCTCTTAAGGATAAGGACTTCACGCACGCTTTTGTTATTTTAGCTCTTCAAAATATTGAGCAGGGAGAAAAAGTAATTAAAAATGCCTCCAAGCACCTTTTGAAAAATGGCAAGTTAACCATTGTTCTCA
This sequence comes from Chlamydiota bacterium, assembly GCA_050049995.1. Taxonomy (GTDB): domain Bacteria; phylum Chlamydiota; class Chlamydiia; order Chlamydiales; family SM23-39; genus 21-14-0-10-35-9. Next base: position 20,985 of record JASFVE010000019.1, read on the forward strand.
ATCATCCAGCCTTTAGAATCCCAAGGCAAAGCGCATGGGAAGAAGATACGCAAAAACGACTACAATATAGAAGAGTTGACCTGTATATGTCCCCTCTTAAAATACCTATTGTTACAACTCCTCATAAAGGGGAAAAATCTGCTGTTACCTATAGTTTTCATCATCCTATTTCTACGTATTTTAACTGGTTTCACCAAAATGGATTTTGCGTGGAGAATATTAGCGAGCTATGTTCAGATAAAAAAAGTTCTGGTAAAAAGGCTAAAATGGAAAATCGGGCTCGCAAAGAATTCCCCCTTTTTATGACAATCGTTGCAAGGAAAAAATAGTATGTGCGGAATTTTTGGCTATATAGGGAAAAGCGCTGTCGAAATGTGCTTGCAAGGGCTTAAGCTTTTGGAGTACCGAGGCTATGACTCTTCTGGCATAGCCTATATTAAAGATAGCTCTCTTTATATACAAAAAGCAATCGGACCGCTTAATAATTTGGAAAAAAAAGCTCCGCAAGGAAAGGAAGAGGTGCCTATCATCGGCCATACAAGATGGGCAACACATGGAGCTGCAAACCTAGAAAATGCTCATCCTCATACCGATGTCACTCAATCCCTTGCCATTGTCCATAATGGTATTATAGAAAACTACGCGGAACTTCGTGAAAAGTTTCAATTTAAACAGCTTGCCTCAGAGACCGATACAGAAATTATAGCCTGTTTAATCAGACATTTTTATAAAAAGGATCTTTTACAAGCAGTTATCAAAACCCTACAATTACTCAAAGGGTCTTATGCTTTAGCAATTATTCACAAAGACTTCCCAGATCAAATTATAGCTACCTGCAATCAAAGTCCACTAGCTATAGGTTACTCCGAAAATCAGGCTTTTGTTGCTTCTGATGTACATGCCTTTTCAGGCATAAACCTCCACTCTGTTATTCTAAAAGATCAAGAAGTAGCTGTAATAAAAAAAGGAAAGGTCCTTTTTTTTAACCAATCCTTGCAATCTATAGAAAAAAAAGCGGAAAAAATCTTTATTGACCATAATAGCATCTCTAAGCAAGGTTTTCAGCACTTTATGATGAAAGAAATTCATGAACAGCCTATTACCTTTCAAAATGCAATTGCTAACAGATTTTCTCTAGAGACAGGACAAGTTTTTTTTCATGAGTTGAAAGATTTAGAGCCCCTACTAAAAGAAATAAACCATGTAATTATTGTAGGTTGTGGAAGCTCGTGGCATGCTGGCCTAATGGGGTCCCAGCTAATAGAAAAAAAAGCACATATTTTAACTACTTGTGAAATTGCCTCGGAGTTTCGCTATAAGGAACCTCTTCTTTCTAAAAAAAGCCTAGTTTTTGCTATTAGTCAGTCGGGAGAGACGGCGGATACAGTAGCTGCTGTCAAAATTGCAAAAGAAAAAGGTGCTACTATTATTGGTATTTGCAATAAGGAAAATTCCTCTTTAGAAAGAGAGGCTGATAAAACTGTCTTTTTACATGCAGGACCTGAAATCAGTGTTTGTTCAACTAAAGCTTTCCTCTCGCAATTAGCAGTTCTTTCTTTATTAGCTAACTATTTAGGAAGTATCAATAAAACTTTATCAACGGAAAGTATTTCTAAGTATTTGCATGAACTCGCGCAAATGCCTCTCAAAATCCAACAAGTATTATCTAATAAAGATCAGCTGGAAAAACTTGCCTCTAAATATAGTCACTACAGTCAGATGCTTTTTATTGGAAGAAATTTAATGGCGGCAGCCTCACTAGAGGCGGCGCTTAAACTCAAGGAAATTTCTTATATTAACGCCCAAGCATATCCAGCAGGAGAACTTAAGCATGGACCTATTGCCCTGCTAGATGAAACCTTGCCTGTCATTGGGCTATGCTTAAATTCTCTGACCTTAGAAAAAACAGTAAGCAACCTAATGGAAGCAAAAGCACGAAATGCCCCTGTTATCTGCTTTACTTATAAAAATATGAAAGATATCTCTTCAACATTTCAAGACACTATCTATCTCCCTCCAACAATAGATGATTTAGCCCCTTTTACAACCTGTACAGCCACACAACTCTTTGCTTATTTTGTGGCTAAAAAAAGAAACTGCAACATTGACAAACCTCGAAATCTTGCCAAATCAGTCACTGTAGAATAAGCAAAAAAGTTCCTTTGAAAAAACATTCTCCCTAGCTAATGTCTGGTTTAAGAGCAGATCATTGTATAAAGCTATGAAATATAGAACCAAACTCACTCTTGCCTTAATGATGCTAGCCATTATAAGTAATGGCATTGCGACTTCTATTTTATACTTCCAAGTCAAAAAAATGACTTTTTCCGAACTACAGAGCAAAGCTATTTCTATAGTAGCTACGGTGACCTCATTTATCGATGGTGAGAATTTAGTGCAATTTCGAGAAAATCCTAAAGAAGAAGACCCATATTATAAAATACTGAGATCAAAACTGATTAAATCACTCAATGCCAACAAACGAAAAGATTTCGTGGTTTCTTTTATTTACCTTTTTTCTAAATCAGCTAATAACCCAGAAAAAATTGTTGTAGAAGTAGATACTAAAACAGAACAAGAAAGACTCCAAGCTGGACATCCCCTTGTAAGAGAGCAAGAATTCTTAAAGTCAGATGAAATCGAAATGATTGGAGAATATGGCGTTTCCAAAAAATTCTACACAAATCAGTTTGGAACATGGCTAACGGCTTTTGCTCCTATAATGGATGCTCAAGGAAATACTGTAGGTTTTTTAGGAACCAACATTAGAGGCTCTAATATTATCAGCCACTTAAATGAGCTTCTAATAAGCTGCTTAATTTCTTTAGGGTTTTCTCTTGTTGCAGCATTTGGGCTTGCCCAAATATTAGTCAGAAAAATCAGCAAGCCGCTAGATACTATTTGCACTACTGTCCATGAAATTGGCAAAGGTAATTTAAAAGCACGTTCTAGCTACAAAACAGACGATGAGTTTGGTGAACTGTCAAAAAACATCAACACCATGGCACTTGGCTTAGAAGAAAGACAAAGATTAAAAAATAACTTCACCCGCTATGTTTCTAAAGATGTGTTAGAGCTTATTTTACAACAAAAAGACATTTCTAAAATTTCCCATGAAAGAAAAAAAATCACCGTTTTATTTTCTGATATACGCTCTTTCTCTAAACTATCTGAAAACTTGCCCCCTGAAGAAGTGGTGAAACTTTTAAATGAGTACTTTCATGAAATGATATCCATCATTTTCAAGTATCGAGGTACCCTTGATAAAATCTTAGGAGATGGCCTCATGATAATATTTGGAGCTCCTCTAGATGACGACAAACAAGAAGAAATGGCTCTCAAAGCAGCAGTAGAAATGCAAGCAAAGCTAAAAGAGTTGGGAGAGAAATGGAAAAAAGAAAATCGTCCACAACTTTCCATGGGCATCGGCATTCATACAGGTCCTGCTGTAACAGGCAATTTAGGGTCAGAAAAGCACCTAGAATATACTGCTATCGGTAAAGCTGTAAATTTAGCCTATCAAATAGAAAAAAATACTAAAAAACTAAACTGCCCTATTTTAATAAGTGAATCAACTTTGTCCCCCCTCAAAAATAAAGCCCAAGTTAAGGCTATGGGTAACTTAACTATTAAGGATAAAGAGACAGACCTTAAGATTTTCCACCTTCTAGATTTAGAGAGTTAAACCTTTTTTTTAATAAATGTTGTAATTAAATTAACAGATCCCTCCAAGCTAGCAAAAGAGTCTTTGAATTAAAAACACCACATATTAAGCTATCTCGCTAATTTTCTAATTAAAAGAGAAATAATATGAGCGTACAAGAAATATCACATACAATTAATTTACATCCAAATGAACATGCTTCAACTGTTGAAAGACTGTACCAAGATGCAAGCAATTCAGTTTTTACACTTTTGGATATAACTTCTTTGGAAAGTTTTGAAGCAGCTTCTTCAAAAGCTTTAGTTTATGTCACTAATTATAAAATAGAAGTAATTAGACTAGATAAAATTAAAACCCTTATCAAAGCATTACACGAGAAACTTAACCCTGAAATGCATGCAAAAGAAAGGCAAATGCTTGAAAAAATTCAAGTTAAAGTAGAACTAAAAACAATTTTTCCCAAAAAATTACAATTACTAAAATCAAATGTTTCAGAAATAAGAAAATCAATACTCGAAGCATTAAAGTCTTTAGATAGCTCAACAATAGAAAATCTTAAATTAATTACTGCTCCCAAATTTTTTGAAGAGATTTTTGAAATACTTGAGATTTATGAAAATCTAATAAATCATCCTCATTTAGGCTCTTATCTTTTTGACTTAGTTACAAATGGGAAAGTAGATATAATTTTTGAAGCAATTGATCTTGTTGAACCGTTTTCATCCACTATAGGGTCCGCTTTTCAAGACGTTAAGTTTGGTCTTCTTGCTATAGCTTTATGTAAAGCTGGAAACTGGGGTATGGCTCGTAAAGCACTGGAGTGTGAAAAACCATCAAGTAGAGATTATACTCTTGAAGATATAGTTGCACAATTAAGCGATGCCGGAAACTGGGATATAGCTACTAAAGCATTGAATCTTATTTCTGATAATGTGAGTAGAAGGTTTGCCCTTGAAAGTTTTGCTAAAGAGTTAAGTAAATTAGAGAAGAGTAAAGCTATTAAAGTAACAAATCTCATCTCTAATGAAATGGCTAGAAATACCCTTTTTACAGACATTGTTACGCATTTAAAATGAGTACAACCTTAGTCCCTACACAACCAAAAACGAATTTTCAAGATTTACATCCGAATGAAGTTGATTCAGTTTTGGAGTTTTTAAATCTACAATCTTTAGAAAGTTTTGAAGCCGTTTCTTTACAAAGTTTAACTGATGTTTTTAGATATAAAATGCATTCTATTCATCCGGATAAAATTAAAAATTTTATCTACACCTTGCGCGCAGGACTTGATCCCAAAAAATACAGAGAAGAAAGAAAGATGCTTGAAAAAATTCAAGTTAAAATAAAAGTAAAAGCAACCTTTCCTAAGAATGTATACATACTAAAATTAAATACTATAAAAAAATCAATACTCGAAGCATTAACGTCTTTAGATATCTCAACAATACAAAGTCTTAAATTCATTGCTGCTCCCAGATTTTTTGAAGAGATTTTTGAAATACTTGAGATTTATCGAAATGTACTAGGTCACCCATATTTAGATTCTTATCTTTTTGCCTTAGATACGAATAAGAAAGTAGATATAATTTTTGAAGCAATGGAACTTCTTAATCCGCTTAAAATTTCTATGGGACCCTTATTCCTCGATGCTAAGTTTGGTCTTCTTGCTATTGCTTTAAGTAAAGCTGGAAACTGGAATATGGCTTATAAAGCACTGAATCTTATTTCTGATAATCAAAGAAGCTATGCCCTTGAAGGCTTTGCTGAAGAGTTAAGCAAATTAGAGGAAAATAAAGCTCTTGAAGTAACAAACCTCATCTCTGATGAAAGGACTAGAAATGAGATTCTCTCCCTAACTCAACGACTTTCTCACAATTTAAGTAAAGAAAAAGAGTAAAAAGAGTTTGATGAAAACTTATTTTCTAAACTCTACTATTTTTATAAGTTTCAAATCTTAATTTCACGATTATTCACAAAAAAAACCTTATCTTAAAACAGCTAGAGCAAAGAGCTAGCTTTTACATTCAAATAATATCTTTATTTAATAACTCTTTAAAATTAAATAAATATTTAAACTAAAAATATATAAATTTGTAATTTAATAATAAAAATATTAAAATAATAAACTTTAACCCTAAATTAAGGTAAATACTATATGAGCATAATATCACGCACCAATCCCAACACTAATATTAGTATTCAAGAGATGCATAAAGATGCAAGCTCTTCAATTTTCAAGTTTTTCGATCCAACTTCCTTGGGAAGTTTTGAAGCAGCTTCTTCAAAAGCTTCAGCAAGTGTTGCAAGATATAAAACAGAAGTAATCACGCCAAGTAAAATTCAACATTTCATTAACACATTGCTTGCAGGACTCGACACAACAAACCACGTGAAAGAAAGGGAAATACTTGAAAAAATTAAAGTTCAAGTGGACATAAAAACAATCACCCCTGAAAAGGTGACTATAGTAAAAATAAATATTTTTACTATAAGAAAATTAATACTTGAAGCTTTAAAATCCTTAGATGACCCAACAATAGAAAACCTTAAATTAATTCCAGCTCCAGAGCTTTTTGAAGACCTTTTCGAAGTGCTTGAGCTTTATAATTTGGTAAAAAGTAGCCCCGACTTCCTTTTTATAGACAAATTCGTTGATAACTTAGCTGAAAAAGGAAGGCTAGGCATAGCTTTTGAAGTGGCTAATCTTCTTCTTTCAGAAAACACGACTATACAAGATTTTACCTTTACCAACATTGCTTACAAATTAAAGGAAAAAAAAGAATGGGATAAAGCAATTGAAGTAATAAAACTTATTCCTATTAAAGGAAGTAGAAATGTTCAGTATAAAAGTATTGTTCGTACTTTAATTGAAGCAAACAAATATGACAAAGCTTTTGCAGTGGCAAATCTTATTTCTGATAAAAGTATTAGAAGTGAGGTCCTTGAAACTATTTCTATAGATTCGACTAGATCAGAAAATCATATCTCTGAAATTGACTAGAAATACACTTCCTCT
>JASFVE010000020.1:0-27585 GCA_050049995.1 Chlamydiota bacterium
TACTCATATATGGGCACTATGATGTGCAGCCAGTAGACCCTATAGATTTATGGGACTCTGATCCTTTTGATCCGACGATGAAAGGAAGTACCATTTATGCAAGAGGGGCTCTAGACAATAAGGGACAAATTTTCTATGTGCTTCTTGTGATGAAGGCTCTGCAAGAACTTTCGATAGATTTACCTCTTAATATCAAGCTTTGCATTGAAGGGGAGGAAGAATCAGGAAGTGAGGGGCTGTCTTCTATTTTATCATCGGAAAAAGAGACTTTAAAAGCAGATTCTCTGCTAGTTGTAGATTTGGATATTCCGGATAAAAATACTCCTGCCATTACTTTAGGGGCCAGGGGAATTATTACAATGGATGTAGAAGTCATTGGAGCCGATATTGATTTACATTCAGGACATCATGGAGGTATTGCCTTTAATCCAATAAGAGCTTTAGTAGATGTACTTGCTAAGTTATGGGATGAAAAAGGTGTTATTACTATTAAAAGTTTTTACGATGAAGTAAAAGAAGTAGAGGCTAAGGATTTTGACCTTTCTTTCGATGAAGAACAATATGTGAAAGAATTTGGAGTAAAAGCCTTCTCTCCAGAAGGCGATTATACTGTTGTTGAATCCAACTGGTTTCGACCTACCATTGAAATTAATGGGATAGAAGGTGGATATCATGGAAAAGGATTTAAAACAGTATTGCCGGCTAAAGCTCATGCCAAGCTTTCATGTCGTATTGTTCCACATCAAACCCCTGAAAAAGTAGGTCAGCAAATTGCTGATTTTTTAAAAGAAAATATTCATAAAGGACTAAAAATAAACGTAGATCTGCATCATGGTGGGTCTCCAATTATATCTGACAAAAACTCTCTACTTGCAAAGTGCGCATCAACTGCATATAGTGAAGTTTTTAAAACACCCTGCAAAAATATCATGGCCGGGGGCTCTGTCCCGATCATTGCAGAAATAGCTGAAAAGCTAGATGCAGTACCAGTCATGATGGGAATGGGCCTTGCTAGTGATAATATCCATGCTCCTAATGAGCATTTCGGATGGGATAGGCTAGAAAAAGGATTCCTAGTTGTAGGTAAGATATTGGAGCTCATGGCGCATCATGGATCTTCTTGAGAGGGCAGATTCATTATCTAAAGAAGTAAGATATGTCTTGCTGCTAGCACCAGCATGCATTTTCTTAAGTTATTTTTTATTGCCGACAGCAAATATTGCTCTTCCTCTGGGAGGGCTTTTTTTATGTCTTTTATTTGAGAGAAAGGGACTGTACTTGTCTTTAGCGTTGCTATTGGTGGACAGCGTCATTCAGCATACTATTCATACAAATCATCTATGGCTTTTAGGTTTTGAAATTAGTATTGGCTTAAGTTTTTGGATTTTTTCTTTAGCTATCGAGCAAATCCAAGAAACGGATGAAATACTTAAAATTGATTTTTCAAAAAAATTAGAAAGCCATGCATTGACTGCTTCAGGTTTAAAAAATAAGATACAGAACTTAGAAATATTACATAGTGATTTAAAGCATACAATTGAAGAAAAAAATAAACAGATTAATGAACTAGATAAAGAGATTACCTCTTGCCGACTACTTGTCGAAACGCTGCAGATTTCTAAAGATACTAACTTTAAAATAAATGAAAAACTTTCCAACGATCTTGTAGAAGCATATCGAAAAGTCGATGCTGTTAAAAACTTACAAGCAAAATTGGAAAAAGAAAAAAAAGAAATAAAAGCGGCAAAAGTACTAGAGGAGCAAAAAGCAATTCTAGAAAAGGAACTGTGCCAAGCAAAGCAAGAGCTTGCTCAAAAGAATGTACAACAAACAAAGCAGCAAGAGTTCTCTGAAAAAGCTAAGGAACAATATAGAAATACTCGTCAACTGCAAGCCAACTATTTACAGTTAAAAAAGCAATTTAAAGAAAAAGATGCCCTACTTCATGAAACGAGAAAAATGCTATATCAAACACAGACTCAACTCGAAATGGCTCAATTAAAAGAAAAAGACAATAAATTTGCTGTTCCTTATGAAGAAAATAAGTTTTTGCATGAGATTGAAGTCTTATCCTTAGAGCTAGAAGAGCTAGAAGCTGAAGTAAAAAGCTTGGAAGGAATTATATCTACTCTAAGCTTATCAGCAACAAGCAAAAAAACTCCTTCCGTTAATAAAGATACTATAATGGAGCTACCCTTCCAGAAGGGTTAGTATTTCGTATCCTGTTTCAGTAATTAAGATAGTATGTTCCCATTGAGCGCTTGGCTTGTGGTCGTTTGTACGTGCTATCCAGCCATTTTCTTTTTCAATATAGCCTTCTCTTACTCCTGCGTTAATCATTGGTTCAATAGTAAATGTCATTCCTTTTGTCATAGGTATCTGCAAGCGATTATGATGATGAGGTACTTGAGGCGGCTCATGGAAATCAACACCTACACCATGTCCTACAAATTGGTTAACCACAGAACAATGATTTTCTTTAGCATGCTCTTCTATTTTTTCTCCAATCTCATAAATAAAAGCTCCTGGCTTGCAAACTTCTATGGCATTCATCATACATTCATAGGCTGTAGTCACAACTCGATGTTTTTCTTCATCCACCTTCCCAATTTCCACCATGCGTGAGGTATCACCATAAAACCCATCTAAAATACAGGCTACATCAATATTAAGAATATCACCGTCTTTTAAGGGAACATCATCGGGAATGCCATGGCAGATAACATCATTGATAGATGTACAAATTGACCCTGGAAAAGGGGGATATCCATAGCCTAAAGAGGCCGGAGTTGCATTTGCCTTTTTGTGTAATTCTATGGAAAACTCATCCAGTTCTTTTGTTGTTACTCCTGCTTTGGCCTTTTCACATAAAGCTAAGCAAATTTTGGAGGCAAGCTGGCAAGCTTCCTTTATCTTTTGTATCTGCTTTTCTGTTTTTAAGATAATGCCATATTTTTTTAAGTATTCTTTGGATAAATCAGCAGTCTCATGAAGAGGTTTTTGCGGAAAATGACATTTTTTCCATTTTTTACCGCTACCGCACCAACAAGGGTCGTTTCTAGAGATCATTATATATCTTCTCCTGGTCGTAATGAATTTCTTGTAAAAATAGTCCACTTGCCGGAGCACAAACGCCCGCAAGCTTTCTATCTTTAGCCTTTAAAAGGGATAAAAGATCGTAACATAATAATTTCCTACAGCCAACATAAACTAAGCTGCCGACTATGTTTCTAACCATTTTATAAAGAAAATTATTACCTGTGACTGTAATTTGAAGTAAGTTTTTCGATTTTTGCTGTATGTTAATAGAATAAATTTCCCTTACATTATTTTGTTCTTTTCGATTCGTGAATGAGGAAAAATCATGGCTGCCTACAAGCGATTTAGACTCAGATTCCATTTTTTTAATATTTATATTTTCATGAATATGCCATGAGTATTGATGATAAAACGCTGATGGATAGCTAGCATTGTAAATATTATAGACATAACTTTTAGACAAAACGTCCAATGTTGGGTGAAACGAGTCTGCGACTTTTTTAATGGATAAGGCTCTTATATCTTTAGGAAGTAATTGATTTAACCGGAATAAGAAGGTGGAAAGTGGGATTTTTATAACAGCAAAAAAATTCACTACTTGGCCGTAAGCATGTACCCCTCTATCTGTGCGGCTTGCAGCTTGAAGGATGATTTTTTGTTGCAAGAGTGTTGTTAAACAAGTTTGCAGGGTCTTTTCTATGCTGGGGCCAGAGATTGTTTTTTGCCATCCAAAATATTGAGAGCCGTCGTAAGAAATAATTAATTTGTAATTATACATTTGTGTGTAACGAATCCGGCTACCCCTTCTAAAAACATCTGGACCCCAATAATGACAAGTATGAGTCCCATAAGTCTCTCACATGCTTTAATACCTTTTTGACCTAAGATACGAGATAAAAGAGGGGAAAATATCAAAATAGCTAAAGTTAGCCCCCAAGCTAAAAATATGGAAGAGACCATAATCAAGTGGTTTTCTATCTGCTGAGAGTACAGCATCACAGCAGCTAGTATAGAAGGTCCTGCTACTAGAGGTACTGCAAGAGGGACTATAAAAGGCTCTTGGCTACTATCAAATTCTTGGGTGGATTTATCAGTTGGGAAAACCATTTTAATGGCAATCAAAAATAAAATAATACCACCAGTGATTTGTATAGAATCTTGAGTGACTTTTAAAAAATTAAAGAGTCCTTCACCTAAAAAATTAAATAGAATAATAATTGCTAAAGCAATGAGAAGCTCTCTGAAAATAATAAAGCGCTGCCTTCTAGGGTCGACATCTTTCAAGAAAGAAATATATAAAGGAATATTTCCAATAGGATCCATCATAAGGAATAGAGGAAAAGCAGTAGCCAATATTGTTTTCATATTTTTATCTTTTATTTACTCAAGTTTACTGCAAATGAAAAGGACAAATCAAGGTTCATTTTGCTTGACCTATGATTGTTTTCCAAAGGGTTTCTATAAACTTTTTTTGAGGGTTATTCAAATTATGAAGAATTAAAAAACAGTCATGATTTTTATAGAATGCCGCCTTTGTTAAGTTAGCTGATCCAGTAAGTAAAATTTTATCATCAACACAAATGAACTTGTGATGTAACAAATTATTACTCTGGTTGACGAGCACTTTGATGTTTTCTTGTTTTAGAATTTGCCTTGTTTTTTTGCTAATGCCAAGCGAAGAGCCAAAATCAATAACAACAGTAACGTCGACCCCTCTTTTTTTAGCTTGAATGAGTTCTTGAATGACATCTGGGTGTGTGAAAGTAAAAATAGCTATTTTAATACTTTTAGAGGCACGTCTTAAAATTTTTAATGCATGGTTTAATCCATTTCCTCTCGGATCAGGAAGCAGCCAAAAATCTAATTCTTGTCCCGCATGCAGTACATTTAAATGACCTGATGAATAAGGACACTTTTGCAAGAGAAATCTGGCTATTTTAGGGCTATAAAGGCCAATGATCATATTATCATGCATCAAAAGGGACGACTTTGTGAAGTTAGCAGAGCCAACATAAACAATTTTTTTATCAATGATGAGAATTTTTTGATGCATAAAACCTGATTTTTTTACAGGCGTAGCGTCGATATGGGGGAGAAGCTTGTTTAACTTAGGGGTGTTTTTAGCGTCATAAAACATCTTGACGGGTATTTCTTTAGCTTTCTCAGACAAAACATGAATAATGGATGGCTCCGTGAGGCCAAACATGATGACATCTATAGACTCAGAGGCGTTTTGTATGGCTTTGTACAATGTCCAGCGAAGATCATCACGACATTGATTAGAATAAAATATACAAGGATTTTCAAGTGTGGGAGAACTTGGGTTTAAGGATTTATAAAAAATCCATCCAAACCCAATATAAAAAGTTAAAAGAATTAGAAAATAAGAAAAATATCTTCTAGGTCGCTTCAATTAGATTTTAGCGCCGTTTTTTCTCATTTCTCTAACAACTGTAGACAAACCTTTTTTATTAATGATCCTAATAGCATTTGCAGAAACTTTTAATTTGATGAAACGATTTTCGTCTTCAAACCAAAACCTTTTAGTCATGATATTAGGTATAAATCTTCTTTTAGTTTTGCCTGTAATTTTAAGACCAATACCTTTTTTCTTTTTTGCGATCCCGCGAATAGTATATTTACGGCCTACTTTAGGTCTTTTGCCGGTAACTTCACATACTTTAGACATAAAAACTACTCCTATAATGTGAGAAAATATACTGAACCCTAGAGAAAAAAACAACGGAAATTTTTGATAGGCTAAAATGGTAGCGAAAAAAAATGATTTTAAAAAATAAATTACTAAGTTTCTTGTAAAAAAAAACTTTTCACATATCATGGCTCCTTCAAAAAAGGGGAGTTGATGTGGCTGTAAATGTTCAAAATGCAGTTCAGTCTCTAGAGCAGTTTGAGGTAAGATTCCCTGTTTGGAGGGCAATACAATCTGGAGATTTTCATTCACCAAATGCCAGCCAAAATATAAAAGAGCTAAATAGGCAAACTTCTAGACTTAGCAAGCAGGTGCTTCCTTTGTTGTTAGAAATTATTAAAAACTATTGGGCTGTTAGCTGCTTTTACTACCATAAGTATACAGTTCAAAGAAAAGCAGGGATATGTTTATTAAGTCTAGCCTTGCTTGGCTTCTATGTTATTTCTTATAGATCATTAAAATAAAAGGTTGTTATGTCTTCATTACTTAAAACTACAATTGATGAACCATCGAAGAATTCTTTCGAAAGAGACAGAGTAGAGTGGGCGATTGAGAATGGAGATTTTAATTCGAGAGAAGTTCAAGAAAGTGTGGCTGAGTTGAAAGATTACACAAAAGAGCTTTTTCGGGTGCTGGGAAATGTAATGTCAGAGATAGGAAAAAATACACTGACCTTAATTCGTTATAAGGTGAATAAACATAAAATGCTTTATGAAGCAACGGTGATATCGCTAACATCTTTAACTTTTTATCACCTAATGCGTATGATTTATGAATCAGATGCGCCTCACTGCAATGAGGCGCGCTTTTTTTTAGTTGACTAGATAGTCAAGGTCTTGATCTTTAAGCTGTAATTGTATTTTGCACTCTCCTGGAATTTTTCCTTCTAAAATTCCTTTAGAGAATAGATTTACAACTTTATTTTGTATCAGTCTTTTTAAAGGTCTTGCTCCGTAAATGGGGTCATAGCCTTGTTTTGCTAAATAAGCCAAGGTGTTTGTATCCCAAGTAAATTGGATTTTTTTATTTTTAAGTCTTTCAGAGACCTTTTCAAGCTGCAAAGAGACTATTTTCTCCATGTCTTTTTCTTCCAAAGAAGAAAAGGGGAGTATCTCGTCGATTCTATTTAAAAACTCCGGTTTGAAGTGCTGTCTTAAAAAAGGCTCTAGCACCTTTAAAACATCTTCATTGCTATTGTTTTTAAGTTTCTCTAGTAAAGCGTCAGAACCTACGTTAGAAGTCATAATGAAAAGGGCATTTTTGCAGTTTATCAGCCTTCCCTTACTGTCGGTAAGTCTTCCATCATCAAAGATTTGCAATAGGATGTTGAAAACATCACTATGCGCCTTTTCAATTTCATCTAGCAGTACAATGGTATAAGGGCTTTTACGTAAACTCTCTGTTAGCTGACCTCCTTCATCATAGCCAACATAGCCAGGAGGGGATCCTATAAGTTTGGCTACAGAGTGTTTTTCCATATATTCTGACATGTCAATTCTAATGATAGCATCCTCTCTATCAAAAAGCTCCGAGGCAAGAGCTTTTACTAACTCTGTCTTGCCAACTCCGGTAGGGCCAACAAATAAAAAGACGCCTACAGGTTTTGCTGGATCATTTAAACCTGATCTTGAACGCCTTATAGCATCGCTAACTGCTGAAATAGCTTTATCTTGACCGATAACTTTGCTTTGCAAGCGCTTATCTAATTCAAGTAATTTTGCAGCTTCTTTCTGTAGCATTTTCTCTACAGGGATCTTGGTCCACTTGCTAACTACAGCTGCAATTAAATCCTCAGAAACTTCTTCTTGCAAAATCCTAACATCAAGGTTATCAAGTTCTTGCTGAGCTTTTTTTAACTCCTCTTGTACTTGAGGAATTTTACTGTATCTGATTTCAGCAACCTTATTAAAATCGGAAAGTCTTTCAGCTTCTTCTTCTTGAAATCGAAGGTTTTCTAAAGTGTTCTTACGATCTTTCAGTTTTTGAATAATTTTCTTTTCTTCATTCCATTTAGATTTTAGTACAGAAAGCTCTTCTCTTGTTTTTTGGATTTCTTTCTCTAATGTCTTTACGTCTTGTTCCGATGCTTTAGAGCCTTCTCGTTTCAAAGCTTCCTGGTTAATAATAAGGGTGTTTAATTCCCTTTCTTTTTGGTCGATAGGAAGGGGAAGTGACCCTAGTTGCATTTTAATTAAACTGGCCGCCTCATCGATCAAATCAATTGCTTTATCTGGAAGCTTTCTATCTGCGATATAACGATGAGATAAGAAAACGGCTGCATGTAGAGCGTCTTCTGTAATTTGCACTCCGTGGAAAATTTCATATTTTTCTCTTAAGCCTCTTAAAATAGAAATAGCATCTTCTAAGTTGGGCTCCTCTACTAAAATTTTTTGAAATCTTCTTTCTAAAGCAGCATCTTTTTCTATGTATTTTTTAAACTCATTAACTGTTGTAGCGCCTATGCAGTGAAGGTGGCCTCTCGCTAGTGCCGGCTTTAGTAAGTTGGCGGCATCCATTGCGCCATCTGATGCACCCGCACCAATTAATGTGTGGACTTCATCAATGAACAGGATGATTTTCCCTTCACTTTTCTCAATTTCTTCTAAAATGCTTTTTAGTCTTTCCTCAAACTCTCCTCGGTATTTTGCTCCTGCAATCAAAGCTCCCATATCGAGCGCTAAAATTTGTTTTTCTCTCAAACTGTCAGGGACATCATTTTGGTAAATTCTTTGCGCTAATCCTTCAGCAATAGCTGTTTTACCAACGCCTGGATCACCTACAAGCATAGGGTTATTTTTGGTTCTTCGGGAGAGTACTTGGATTGCTCTTCGTATTTCTTCATCTCTTCCGATAACAGGATCTAATTTACCTTCTTTAGCTAGGTCAGATAAGTTTTTACAAAACTTTTCCAATGATTTTATATTTTTTTCAGAGGTAGGGGAGTCCATCTTTTTGGTGCCTCTTAACTTTATTATTTCTTCTTTTATATTTTTGTTTATCTGGTTTTTATAGCTAGCAAGAGGGGTATCGGGTGTTTCCCAAAATGCTAGAAAAAAATGGTCGCTGCTAATAAAGGTGTCTTGAAGTTCTTGTGCTTTTTTTTCAGCAACTTGAAGCAGTCTCTGTAGGGAAGAGCCTGCTTTCACTTCTATCTCATTAGAGAGGGTAGGCAAGTGCGATATTGCCTCAATTGTTTGTTTTTTGAGGTTTTCTGGGTTGATGGCTAGTTCGTTTAAAATTGTTATGAAATATCCCTCTTTCTCTTCTAAAAAGCCGTATAAGAGGTGGTTTGCTTGAATTTCAGCGTTAGACTGCTGCTTTGCGTAGGCTACCGCTTTTTGAAAGGCGGTATTTACTGCTTCACTAAATTGTTGATTCATAAAGGACTAGCTCCTTTTTAAGTTCATATTTAGCAGTTTAACGTAATGAGTGCTAATTTGTCAAGTATAGATGAAGTATGCTACAAATACAGTATGGAAACGTTACATATACAATTTTCAAATAAAAGCTTTACTATCTCTACGAAAAAGGAATTTTATTCCTTTTTTAACGTTCACTACCAAACAACCCTTACCTACAAAAATGACAAGGTAAAAAATACGATTCTTCAAAACGAGCCCGATTTAGAATCCTGCTTTAGAGGGATGCTTTATCAAAATCTATTATATCAGATGAGTCACCCTCCTATTTCTATTGGGTGGATTTCTAAAGAAATTGGTTTTGGAGTTTTTGCTAAAAAGCCTATTGAAAAGGGGCAAATCATCGGTATGTATACGGGAGTTGTTCAAAAAGTGGAAGTGGGGAACCCCTATCAACTAGCCTATCAGTTACTTGATGATACGACATATGTTATTAATGCCAAAAAAAGAGGGAATTTTACGAGGTTTATCAATCACAGTTATACACCTAACTTAGAAATTGAAAAGGTTCACTTTGAAGGAGCTTTTCAATACCTTTTTATTTCTTCATCTGACATAGAAGAGGGAGGTGAACTTACCATTAATTATGGTAAGGAGTACTGGGAGAAAAAAAACCAGACCCCACGGAGGTGATTTTGTCAAAAACTGCGTTATTTCTTTGGTGCTTTTCCCTTTTTGCTCACGAAGCCTGCTTTACTATTTTTTCTTTCAATGACTCTTTTAGCATGAGAGAAGGGCAGTCGCTACCGAAAGTCATGTCTCTGTTAGAATTAGAAAAAAAAGATGCTGAAGAGGTTGTTACATTAGTAAATTCACCTCTTGTTCTTTCTGAAAAGCATGATGGAAAAATCGCAGGCATTTTTGATGAAATGGGTATCGATTTCGTTTGTCTAAATGCATCTTCATTAGAAAATATGGATACCATTGTAGAAAAAGCTAAGTTTAAATGTTTAGGGGCCAATATTATAGATATTGATGATAAACCGCTTTCCAACCAAGTACATTTCTTTCAAAAAAATGGAATAAAAGTAGGGTTTTTTGGTCTTTTAGACGAAAAAAAACATGTCAAAAGTAATAAATATAACCTTCTTCCCTTTCTGTACACAGCTAGCGATAAAATTGAAGAACTTAAGAAAAAGGGGGTAGATCTTATAGTTATTGTTAGCTCGTTAGGGGTTGAAAGCAATCGATTACTAGTAAAAAAATTTCCAGAAATTGATGTTATCATTAGTTCACACAGCTTAGATCCTGTAGGATGGTTCGAAGGTAAAACATTTATCTTACAATCCTCAGATAAGGAAAATTTGGTTACTCGGATTGATCTTGTTGTAGAAAAAAAAGAGACTCCCTGGAGAACAAAAACAGAAGTATATCCCTCATGGAGAACCATTTCTAATGAAGCTGCAAAGCCGCACCCAGAAATTTCTAAAATGATAAATTAATGAGATGGTATATGACTTACCTTTCGAGCGTGTACTTTACTGGACGTTACTGTATTTGTTAACGTGTACGGATAAGCACCGACAGCTGTATATTCCACTTTGATAGGCACAGGGGTAAGCCACCCTTGTGTAATGGAGGTATCTTTAGGGTCAATTTGCCACATTGTATCATCATCCAGGCGGATAAACTGACCTGAAAAAGTTACTTCAGCAATGGTGGGTAATTGTTGATACCCTTTAGATAAGGGGGATTTACTTTTCTTTACGTAGTTTCGATCGATCCAATTTTTCAGTTCAATTTTTTCTGTAGTGGACAGTTTATAGACTCCAGTGTTTTTCATGTCTTCTTCGCTCATTAGAGAGTCTAAAGAGTTCCCTGTTTGGGCAAATACTACGTATTTGATAGCTACAAAAACAGTGGCAGCAGCTAAAATGAACTGAAAAAGATTTTTTGCCTTCATAATGCAACTCCCAAGCTTTAATTCTTATTTAGGAAAAAATGAACTTGAGAACAAGTGTTTTTTAAAAAGAGTTAGATGGGCAAGCTTGTATGAGCGCTTGTTTTAATTCTTTTAAAGCCCTGGGAAAATGATTATTAGCATTTAAAATTTTTTCAGCCTTTTTAAAATATTTCCAAGAATCAAGATAGTCAAATCTTTGCAAGCAAATAACTGACATGTAATAGTTAGCTGTAGGCTCATCTGGATCAATTTGAAGATATCTTTCTAAAATCTTTTTAGCTTCTTTTTCTCTTCCCAGTTGTAGCCATGTGCCTGCTAATTGAAAAAGGCCTGCTCTAAATTCAGGGAATTTTTGCAGACATTTTTCAAGTGCTTTTCTTTTTTCCATAATAGACTCTCTTGTTTCATCTACAGAAAGAAAAATGGTTTTCAGACCTTCGACGTCTACTTTATTGTTAAGAAAATCTTCTGCTACAGAGTTTTTTGTAATGGCAAAGGCTGGGATGTGATCTTTAATTTCTTGTAAATATTTAACGCCTTTATCTGTGTTTCCAACGAACAAATAGTTGTATCCTAAAAATTCTTTTAATAAAGGGTCGTTAGGAAGATATTTCTCAGCAATCTCGTAGAGCTCTATTGCTTTGCTATAGTCTTTTTTACCCCAAAAAACAGAGGCCTGGTTAATAAAAGCAAGTCCTACCACCTCTTTGGGGTTTCTCATTTGAAGAGATTTTGTCTCAATCCCTAAGTATACTTCACTTGGGGTGTCAATGCCTCTTGCAGTGGTCTCAATATTAATAATATTGCCATCTTTTTTCCTATACCTGACATAAATATGACCAGGAGGTGTGACAATTTCTAATGGTAAATCTAATCTTTGCGCAATGCATAGATAAAGAATGGATACGCCTAAACAAACACCTTTTCTGCTATCAATCACTGAAGGTAAAAAGGTGTATACATCAATATCTTTTGCCCATAAGGAATGTGGGGGAAAGCGAAAGTGCATTTCGTGAAAAATAAACTCATTGATAGCATCAATTTTTTCTACGTCGCTAGCTCCTGGCTTTAATCTGGCTAAAATTTGCAACGCCATCAAATCTATGGTGGCTTCATAAGAGCTCGAGTCTTCTTGTTGCGCTAAGAAAAGTGCTCGACAGATGTCAATTTCCTTGGGGGATAGTAAAAGAAGGTCACTTTCTTTTTTAACCTTATATCCTTTGAGCTTTCTATTGGGAAAGCCTTTGGCTATTTTTTTAATTAACTCTAATTGTTTTTTGGTAAGTCGGGGTGGATCGAAATTCTCTTTGTTGACTAAGGCCACTATCGGTCTTAAATCGAGAGGGGGGAGGGTTAAATCAAAATGCTCTGCATTTTTATAGTTTAATATAGACCAGGCTCTTTTTAGGGCTTCTTTGCCTTCTTCACTTTCAGGGTAAAGTTCGTAAAAAGCAAAATTTTGCGCTAGCGATAATGGATCTAAGCTACAGTAAAGGGCGTGTAGCTCAGATTTTGTTTTTGATAAAGCTGTTAGAGAACAGCTAAGAGCAAGTAATAGAATTATCCTCATAAGGTTAAAATAATCGCCAGATTATATCCTTACAAGTTCTATTTAAAATCCTGATCTATATAAAAATTGTAATTTTCCGTTAGGACGGTTAGCTTCTCGGGCAAGATTAGCAGGAGATATTGCGTCAATCGGCTTTGTTGATCCTACATCAATGTCCCACTTAGCTAAAATTGTTGCAATTGCTGAAGAGCAAGCATAAGACTTATTGAAGTCAAAGTTTTGCAAAATCGGAGCATCTTTTTTTCTTTTTCTAATTGTTAAGCCGATACGAAGCATAGCTGAAATATCTGTTTTTATTTCAGGGTGGTTATCTTCGATCCATTGTTCAATTTCAGTCCAATTGTCTTGAAGTTTTTGTTGGTTTTCTTCATTAAAAACTAAAATGTCATGAGGGCAAATCATTGTTTGTCGTCTAGTATTTTCATGAATAGTCCCTTGACCTGAACTGAAGCTTTCCTTAGGGTCTTTATCTTGTTCATAAATTTTGCCTTTTCCTAAGCTAAGAGAGGCATGAATGTAACTTGACCCAGTAAGAAAGATGGTAATATATTTTTTTAGTTTTTGAACTTTCAACCAAGAGCTAAGATTAGCACCACTTTGATAGAGAACTCTAATATGAGCTTCAACATTGGTTAATAAAATAGCTCCCTTAGGTAAATCCTTATAAAGATAGGGTAGTTGTCCTGAATTAGACAAAGCGGCAAAGGTTCTTTGTTTAAGTTTTGATTGAATCCACCTTTTATCTTCGTCAGAAATATTGTTGGAAAAATCTGGTTTGGCAATATTTTCTTTTGCTACTTTCTGAAGAGAGTGTACTCTTTTGCAAAACTGCTGATAGTTTGCATTTCCTTGAAGGTTTTTGCCCCACTTTGTTGCTAGGAATATTCCTTGCAATTTTAACATTTTTGCCAAGAAAGGAAAGTCAACCTCCTCTTCGTTGATTTTATTTTTTAACTCGGACCAAAGTGAATCAAATGCAATATTGTCTTGTTTAAATTTTCCTCCATGTAAATAGTCTCGTGCAGAATTTAGTGAATCAATTGCCCGCCTAAATATTCCTCTACATTTGTAAATGGTAATCGTATCATTATTGACTCGGATTCTGTCGAAAAATTTCAATTCTAGTGATTTGTTTAAAATTGGAGTGGCCATAATAAAAATAAACTATTAATTATAATAAGTTAATTATGTTTTTTTGTTTAAATATAATTAATATTAAACAATTTTAGTAATTAAAATCAAAATAAAATGTCGAAAAGTTTTTTTTTATATTTAAAGAAAAATTTATAATTATATGTAAGTGTGATTTTCTAAATATTAGAAAAATTTTAAATATCAATCATGGTACTATGTATTGTTTTTTTTACACAAATTAAATTATTTAAAGCATATATATGAATTATTTAAATTTTCTTACGTTTGTAAATTATTATTTTTAATTTTTATTGTGAAACCACTAATAAGTGGCATTTAAACCACCAATTTAGACAACCGGTTTTAGCAAATTTATCTAAGAAGGTTTTCTTACAGCTCAGCCGTCTTGCTGGTTACTGTTCGAGGTATGCTAGAGAGGCTCATCCAAATTACAACCTTGAAGCTGAAGAAATATTTTAATTTCATAAAAGCTTTTTTTTATTTGTTTAAATAATTGACAAGAAGGAGTTTATTTAACAAATATAATTATCCTTTAATATTTTTAATATGGAGAGTTTATGTTTGTAGTAGCAGGTGGTATGTTGCGTCAACCTATTGTTGCCCCAGAGACTAATGTTTGTTCCAGAGTAATACGAAGCTGTGGTCCCAACAATCTTTATAGGTGTTCTGCATTCCTTTTACTTTCTGGAGTTGGCCTTTTATATTATAAGTTTTATAAATGTGCCCCCATTATTGACGAAAATATAAATTCTACCGTTGCTTCGGTTGATATAGATAACTGTTCTGATGGATCTCCTATGGAAGCTGTAGCGTTTGCGATTTCATCTATTGCCTTATGTACCATAGGTGTATTATGTTGCTCATGCGCTGATAGGACACCTGAAGCACATCAGCCATTAGCTGAGGTAGTATAAGGAAAGCTAAAGAAAAAGCTGTTGCATAGTTGACGGCAACTTTTCGTGTGGAATCGATACGACCAGTTCATGGGAAAAGCTGTTCTAAAAGTATTAATCCTTTCATCTAAGGAGAGAATATATATCTCTCCTTTAGATTTAAAGCTTCAGCTATGTTAAAACCAGCTAGTAATGATTTTACAGTTCGTTTTCTGTGAAAGTTCCATAATATCTCTTTCTTCTAAGTTAGTGCCGACTAAATAAGCTTCTTGTAAATGAGTCGCTTTTAAGAAAAACGCTGTAAGGAACTCTTTATCGAGGTTTTGATTCCCACATAAAGTAAGCGTTCTTAGTTGGTTTTCAAGTGGAATTTCCTTAAGCTCTTCACCTGTTATGTTTGTACCTGATAAATCAACTTCTTCTATATGAGCTGCTTCTTGGAAAAAACGTATAAGGAAATCTAGATCAAGATCAGGGTTGTATGATAAATTAAGCTTTTTTAGTTGATCCTTTTCTAAAATTGGCTCAAGGCACCTTCCCGTTGTCTGGGTACTGGATAAATCAACTTCTTTTAGGCAAGGCGATTTTAAGACGAAATTTTCGAGGGTATCATTTCTTGAATAGGTCAAATGCGTTAAAATAAGCCTTTCTAGTCTGTTCGGTGGGATTTTTGTAATGCTTCCCCATACTAGCGTCATTTCAGAAAGATCTAAAGATTTTAAGTTAGGACATTGCTCCATTATTTCCACAAGGTCATTTCCTTCCAACAGTGAAGCGTTGCCAGATAATTTTAAATCTTCAATCATACTTCGTTTCTCTCTGCTAAGGTTGTGTAGGTCGCGTATTGCATCAGAAAACCCACATCGAGAAGATCTTTGTAAATTACTTTGAATTACTTTAGATAAAAATTCTTTAGTAGCTTGAAAATTAGGATCCAAAAGTTCGTTAAATCTTTGCCTAATTAAATCTATTATAGAACCAGGAGAGTGCTCGCGTATCAAATTAATTTCTTTTTCGGAAAGCGATTCTATAAAAGAAAAGCGGCATTCTCGTACTTGAGAGACGGAGTGGAAGGCTTGGCTAACTAAGTTATTACGCGCTTGTTCCTTAGGTGATAAAAAAGATGCTATGTTAGTCCATAGACTCTTTGGTAATGATAAATTTGTAGGTGAGGTTGAACTCATAATAATCTCCATTATTTTAATTTAAAAATTAGTTGGTAGTTATTATAACAATAATTATCGTTATAATTAAAGTTTGTTTTTATGTAGTAAATATTTTTTAATTATTTAAAATAAATTAAATATATAAATTATTAGGGGAAACTATCTTAATAAATTTGGCAATCTTCCTCCTTTTTTCTGGAGGTGTCTATTGTCAAGCTATAGACGAAAGTGTTCAGCCTAGAGTTTCTTCAGTTGGTTTAGGTTGTATTGACGAACATCCGATGGAAACATTAGCCTTTGCCGCTTCATCTATTGCGTTGTGCTTTGTTGTTCCTGTGCTTATGAGAAGAGTAGCAGGTGCTGGCTGAGGTAGTAAAAAACACTAAAGAAGAAGCTGTTGCATAGTTGACTGCAATTTTTCGTGCAAAGTAATTTCTTCTACTGTCGGGCGGAATCGGTATGTCCAGTTCATGGGAGACGCTGTTCCAGGAATGTTAATTCTCTCATCTTCCGGTTTAGGCCAAATGAGTTCAGGAAAAAAAGCTAAATATTCTTGCAATGGATTTATATGAAATAAGCTAGCCGAGTGGTGAGAGTCATATAACATGGCATAACGCATTTCGTTAGTAAGTACGGGGGTATATTTCCACTTTTTATGCTTGGCATAAAGTTTAGCGTCAATGGGGTACTTTTCCCACCATAAAGACAATGGTTCTGCATCGTGCGTAGATACAGTCGTCATTGTTAAAGGCTCATAGTCTTTTACATTAATATAGTTGGAATCTTCTTCCCATCTTCTAGCCCATCGGATGACTCTAGTACCGCAAATTCCAAGCTTTTTTAAGGCACGAGGGACAAATCTTGGAATTGTTCCCAAATCCTCTGCCATAGGTAAAATGAAAGAAGCATCTATCATCATTTTTAATAGCTTCTGCCCTTGTCTTTGCCATAAGTAGAGGTTTCGAGGCATAAAGTGGCCATCAATGGGTTTTTTATGAGGAGGGATTACCCAAAATCGAAAAAAACCCACTACATGATCTATGCGATAAAGATGATATATCTGTGAGGCAGTCTGCAGCCTTTGCTTCCACCAAGAAAAATGTTCTTTTTCATGGGCTTTCCACTGAAACATGGGAAATCCCCAGTCTTGTCCTTTTGCGTTATAAGCATCAGGAGGAGCTCCTACTGTGTTTTTCCCATTGAAAAGATCAAGGTGCGTCCATACATCAGCACTATCTTGACTTAACAGAATAGGAATATCTCCTTTTATAAGGATGTTTTTAGAGCTTGCATAAGCTTTTACTTTTTTAAACTGAGAAAAGGCTAGGTATTGCAGAAAAATATAAAAATTTACTTCCTGATCGTATTTTTGCAGTAGTAAATGGAAGTCTTTAGGTCTTTGTAATTCTTCAGGCCAGCTTTTCCATGAACTGTTATTCCCTTTTTCCTTTAAAACTCTATAAAGCGCATAGGTGCCAAGCCAGATATTAGAGGCGGTAAACTCTAAATATTCATCTGCTAGAGAAAGAGTTGCATATACTTTTTCAAAGTACTTATGCAAGAAATTCATTTTATTTTGCTTAACTTTTGCGTAAGCAATCCTCTGACTATGGTTCAGTGCTTGAAATGTTTCTAGTTGCCTTTCTAGGTCATGATGTTCCGAAAGATAAGGAAGGGCGTGAAGGCTTAAGTACATGGGATCTAGGGCTTGAGAAGAAAGAGCATTGTAAGGACTTGGGTCTTCTCCAGTATCGTTGAGGGGAAGCAGTTGGATAACGTCATAACCTATTGTTTTTACCCAGTCAATAATAGGAAAGAGATCTAGAAATTCACCTATCCCTGAGCTTTTTTTAGACCTTAATGAAAAGAGGGGGAGAGCAATGCCGTGATGATGTTTTATACCAACGTTTTGCCAATGTTTATATGTAGGGGCTTGTTTTAAATATTTTTGTAAATAATCTAAAGTTTTCAAGGCTTAAGCCCAAAGGGGTTGGTATTCTTATGGGAAGATTGCCTGCCTTCTGGCCCCGCTTTCCCAGTATCAATCGCATCTTTCCACTGCATGCAAACATAGATCATTTCGGTTATGTACTGCGAGATAAGCTCATATTTTGTTACTTGAGAAGAAAAAAAGTGATGAAAAGTGAGTTCACCCGTCTCTGGCAGAAAACCTAGAGTGCCAATTCTTGTAGGAAGATGATTGGCTTTTAAGGCTTCTACTAAAATGTTTTCTCTGAACCTGCCCGGAGCTATTTCAGTTATGTACGTCATGATTATAAGGCGTTCATTGGCCATATCCATCTCTAACTGGATAATAATTTTATCATCAATTTTGATGCTGCAGCTTTCATGACTATCTGATCGTAAGTCTATATGAAACTGTGTGGATATAAACTGAATAAGTTCTTGAAAATTCACTCTTCCTCTTCTTCTTCTAGCTCTTCTTCTAAATCTTCCAGTGCTTCAATAATTGCTGCCAGTGCTTCTTCTTTGTGTTTTTGGTTTCTATAAATACGGGGGGACACAAGGCGGATAGCGTCTCTCATTTGAGTAAATAAAATAATTTGAGCCAGCTCTTCTTCTGTAACTCCCAATTGTTTGGCTAACTGTTTAACTCTGTCTGCAGAAATATATCTTTCCTTGATAAGCTGCATAAATTTTTGGGCTAAAACTTCAAATGTGAGCCTATCAGGAAGGGCTAGTTCATTATTTGCAAATTGCTTATGGATTAACTTCATTCTTTCTTTAAAGAAAAAGTATACGCCTAAAATTGCTTGCAAAGTTCTTGTATCTTCCATGAGTCTAGCAAGTTCGGCTCTTGAGATAGAAGGACCTTTCGCTTTTAAGTCAGCTCCTAGTGAATGGAAAAGAAAATTAGAGGCTGTCTTTAATTTTTCGTAATCAAATAACCTGGAAAGCTCATCAAACAGCGTATGTACTTCTCTGGGATTTCCAGTAATATCTCGGTACATGTCTCTTAATGCTGTAGGAGAGCCTAAGCCGACTTGTGAAAACTCCTTGGCTTGGGACGCAATGTTCTTACCTGCTATAATCTCTCTGCCGTATCTTGCATTTAGCTCATCTTTTGCTAGTTGTACTTGGTTTCTGAGTTCTCCATGGGTTGTTTGTAAGAGGTATTCAAGAGCTTCGTCAGCTAGGGTGAAATCAGGATAAAGGTCTAAAACTTTTTCTAAGATATCTTCTTTTGTATCGCTGTCTTTAATGAGTCCTCGTAAGATCATTAAAGTACGGGCATTTAATTCATCATTTCTTTGATTAAAGTAATTTGCCGTATCCTGCATCTGCTTATTAATTGTAAGCAGATGCCCTTCCCTTCGGGCTCTTTCAATTTGGGCATCTTTTTCTTTGCTAGCAGCTTTTCTTTCATTTAAAGATTTGAATGGTTTTTTCATGACAAATCTAGAAAGATTTTTGAGCTCTTTTTGAGAGGGAACTTGGGTCATAGAACGGTTGTTGATAGCTCTTTGAGCATCAACTCTTTGATTCCTCAAAATTAAATGAGAAGTCGAATGAGTTGTGTGATGAATATCCGTCATAGTGACTTTATGTTAGCTGGATTCTACCTAATGGTTGAATGCGAATTTCCGGAACAATTTCCTGATAGGAAACAACAGGAAGCTCCGGATAATCTCCTTCAATTAATTTCCTTACATACCTTCTTACATCGATTGCTGTCAATAGGACTGGAGGTTGTCCTCCTGGAGGTGTTGGAACTATAGTAGTGCGCATAGCGTTTAAAATAAGTTGAACTGAGTCCGGATCTAAAGCTAAGTAAGAGCCAGCAGATGTTTGCTTAATAGCTCCTCTAACCATATCTTCAATTTCTGGATCTAACAAGTACACAGACAGAGTAGTTTGTCCTAGAGAATACTTATAGCTGATATATCTTTTTAAAGAAGATCGAACATACTCAGTTAATAAAACAGTCTCTTTTTCTGTTTGAGCCCATTCACTTAAAGATTCTAAAATAGTTCGCAGGTCTTTAATAGAAACTTGTTCTTGAACAAGTCGTTTAAAAATTTCTGTAAGTTTTTGAAGAGGTACAAGCCTTGTTGTTTCTTTGACAAGATCTGGAAAAGATTTTTCCACAAATTCTAAAATGGCTCTGATCTCCTGAATACCAATAAACTCACTTGCATATTGACGATAAAATTTAGATAAGTGAAGGATCATTACTTCTAAAGGTTTCCAATACTTAATGCCAGATCTGTCTAATATTTCTTTGTATTTCTCATCCACCCAAATAGTAGGCATCCCCATGGAGCTTTTCGAAGTTGTGAAGGGGACATTATACTTTTGCAGTGTTTCTTCAGATTCATTAGTTAGCAAATAGCCCATTAAAACTTTACCACGGCTAATAGGCACCTCATTTAGATGAACAGCATACTCATCATCATCTAAATTAGGGGAGTCTGTTCTTACGTGAACTCCAGGAAAACGAACGCCCAATTCTTGATACAAAGCATGCCGCATTTTAGGGATCATCTGATCAATGAATGTCAAGCCCTGCTTGTCTTTTTTTATCAATTTGGAAAGCCCTTTTCCCACCTCAATAACAACAGGAAGGGTTAAAGCATAGTCATCTGTGCCACCTGTAATCATGGCATGTCCTTCTATTCCCGTTTCCATGGCACCAACGCCAGCTACTGCCTGGGTTGCGCCCTTTCTGGAAGTATTCCAAATGGTATACCCAAGAACACCAATAATAACGGCCAAAATCATAAAAGGCGCTCTAGGAAAGCCAGGTATCCAAGCCATTAATAATAGCACACCAGATGAAATCATAAGAGCTTTAGGTTGTTTTAAAACCTGCTCGGAAATCTCTTTACCTAAGTGGGAGTCTTGCTTTTCACTGGATACCCTAGTAGTCACAATACCAGCTGTAATCGCAATCATAACAGCAGGGATCTGGGAAACTAGACCATCCCCAATGGATAGGAGGGCAAATGTTTTTGCTGCCTGTCCTAGGCTCATCCCCATCATCTGGCTACCAATAATAAGTCCGCCTACAACGTTAATGAGTGTAATCACAATACCTGCGATGGCATCTCCTTTCACGAACTTCATAGCTCCATCCATGGCGCCATAAAGCTGACTTTCTTTTTGAAGGTCTAAACGAAGTGATCTTGCTTGATTTTGATCAATGGTACCAGCTCTTAAGTCGGCATCAATACTCATCTGCTTTCCAGGCATAGCATCAAGGGTGAATCTAGCGGCAACTTCAGCAACCCTTTCAGCACCTTTAGTAATCACAACAAACTGAACTACTGTAATAATTAAAAATATGACGGCACCGACAACATAGTTTCCTCCTACCACAAAGTTTCCGAAAGAAAAGATGATTTTACCAGCATTGGCCTTTAATAATATCTGCCTTGTCGAGGATATGTTTACACCCACCCTGTATAGGGTTGTAATTAAGAGCAAAGAGGGGAACATAGAAAGGTGCACAGCCTTTTGGATATAAATCGCTACAAATAACAGAGAAATTGAAGCAGTTAAGTTTACCGAAATAAGCACGTCAATTACGTGGGGGGAAACGGGAAAAATCAGCATCATAATGATACTGATGATGATAAAAGCTAAAATTAAATCACTGGATCCAGAGATTGTTTGCAGAGCTCTTTTGCCGCCTAAGAATCGTGATAAGTTATCTAAAAATTGTTTCATATTTTAAAAAGCTCCGTATTAATATCTGGATTTTCTTCTAGAGAAGAGATCCATTTTAAAATTTCAGCTACTGCTTCGTAAGTATCTTCAGGTATATAATCGGATATTGTCCCTTTTTGAAAAAGGGTTTGTGCGAGCGTAGGGTTTCTCATAATTGGTATATGGTTATTTTGTGCTACTTTAATAATTTGATCAGCAATAGGTCCTTGTCCCATAGTTAAAATCATAGGAGCGGGATCTTCCTGTTCATTATAGTCTATTGCAACAGCAATGTGAATAGGGTTTGTGATAATTGCTCTTGCTCTTCGAGCTGCTGAAGGTCCTTCTCTATAGGCGATCTCTCGGAAAGCTTCCTTTCTCTTTCCTTTAATAAGAGGGTCTCCTTCTGTATCTTTAAGTTCTTGTTTTATTTCAAACTTTTCCATCATCATTTGCTTAGCAAAGTCTTTTTTCTGAAAAGCTAAGTCAAAAACGGCGACTGCTAAAAAGAAAATACCGACCCTAATAGCTATTTTTCTTAAATAATCTTCTAGGAAAAGTGCGCTACTTATAACAGGCATCTGGACTAAGGAAACTATATGAGGAATGCTTTGTTTAATCACAAAGTAAATAATTAAGGCTGCACCTGTAATTTTTAATATCGACTTAATTAGTTCTACAAGCGTTTTGAGTTTAAACTTTTGCTTTATGCCTTCAATCGGATTTAATCTTTTAAATTGAAACTTCATAGCTTCAAAAGAAAATAAAGGTCCTATCACTAAGAAGTTCGTAAGGACGCCTACTACTGCAACAATAATCATTATGGGAACACTTGTTGCAAATATAAGTAAGATAGCTTCGTATAAAATGCCACCAGCTTTTGTGCTTAAGTCAATGTCTGCATTAATGCTTTTAAACATACTAATGATGTACGAGCCTAGCTGCCTGAACATGTAGCTTGTAGCAAAAAGAGTGGCCATGATTGCTGTTATAAACGTAAGAGCGGAAGGAAAATCCTGTGATTTTGCCACTTGCCCTTTTTTACGAGCATCTTTGAGCTTTTTAGGTGTGGCTTTTTCAGTTTTTTGGGCCATAATTATTTAGTTGGAATAGATCTAAAGCAAAACATAATCGTTTAAATCAATTGTGGTAAAATAAAATTACATCTCCATCTTTTACAATGTAATCTCTTCCTTCAGACCGAGCTTTCCCAGCCTCCTTTGCTTTTGCCCTGCTTTGATAGGTTAGCATGTCTTGATAGGTAATTACTTCAGCTCTAATAAATCCTTTTTCAATGTCACTATGGATTTTTCCAGCAGCTTCAGCTGCATTTGTTCCTTTTTTAATCGTCCATGCTCTTGTTTCAATCTCACCAGTTGTTATGAAAGTAGCAAGCCCAAGTAATTGAAAGGCAGCTTTCGCCAGTCTTTGCAAGCCAGATTCAGAAAGTCCTACTTCTTGAAGAAACTCTTGAGCCTCTTCTGGCGAAAGCTGCGCTATTTCTTCTTCAATTTTAGCGCAAATTGTTACAACTGAACTGTTTTCCTGTTTAGCATATTCTTGTAGGCGACGCACATATTCATTGTCCATGGATGGAAGATCACTTTCAGAGACGTTGGCGACATAAAGTACTTTTTTCTTAGTCAAAAACTGGCGAGTTTTAAAAAACTCCTCGTCCTCTTCTGTAAATTCTAAAGTCCTAAGTGGCATATTTTCATTAAGATGTTTTATGCATTTTTTGATGACTTGTAGCTCAGGATCTTCCGCTTTTTTACTTTTCATTTCGCGGACTTTTTTATCATGGATTTTTTCCATGGTTTGCAAATCAGCCAAAATAAGCTCTAAATTGATCACTTCTACATCTTCTAACGGATCAACTTTTCCTGATACATGAATCACATCATCATCTTCAAAGCACCTAACTACCTGAATTATAGCGTCTGTTTCTCTAATATTAGCCAGAAATTGATTACCGAGGCCTTCTCCTTTAGAAGCGCCTTTAACTAGCCCTGCAACATCTACAAAGGAGACAGGGGCGTAAATGATCTGCTTACTTTTGGTAAATTTGGCTAAGGAATCCAGTCTTTTGTCTTCTAGAGGGACAACCCCGATATTGGGGTCTATAGTGCAAAAAGGGTAGTTTTCCGACTGTACGCCTTTTTTTGTTAATGCGTTAAAAAGGGTGGATTTACCCACATTGGGAAGTCCTACTATTGCACATGCAAGTCCTGACATTATTACCTCTATCTCTTTGAAAACTCTGGCTTTAGGGTAGTAAATTATCAATTTTTACTTAAAAACGCAAATAGTTAATCCTAATTAATAAAAAATTAAAATTTTAATTGACATTTTTATTAAAAATATTTATAATATTAACTATCTCGTAGAAATAATAACAAAATACAAACAAGGTGATAATATGACAGCATTAATTACAAATAATAATAACTCAGTCAATAAAATTACTTCTGAAGTCTCACAAGAAAAAAAAGAAGTTCTTTTGATAAGAGGTCTTGAGTCTATCATTGAAAATGAATCTCTAAATTTTGCAGACTGGAAAAGAGAATTTGAATCAATGAAGAAAGAAGAGGGGATGCCAAACGCTTCAGGAAGCTTAATTGTTAGCGGATATCCTCTAATTCCTTATCATCCTATTGGGATAATAATTGATCCTGAATCAACAGAAATCCAACATGCATGTATTACGGATTCTTTTTCAGGAGGAGATATAAATGGCGATCTAGTCGCTAACGGTGATAATCTTACTTTACAAGAGTTACAATCAAAAATTGAAAACGAGGAACAGCTTTCTTCATATAACGAAGTAAACATGGTGCTACGTTTATTTAATGTTTTAGGTTTATTTATTACACTGAAAGAAAACCTTAATCTTGCACAACCACATATGAAGAAATTTTATCTTCAAATATTTATAGTGCAGAAGATGTTGCAAGATAAATTTGGCTTAACTTTCCCAATATTTAAATATGACTCTAATGGCAATATGACGCCACTAGTTGCTGAGCAAGGGCAGATAAAAAGGCTTGTTAAGCAAATTTATTTTTCTGATGATGAGGATCTAGGTGAAAGAATTGCTAAAATCCTAGAAATTACACTTTAAGAAAATATAACAAACTAGAAAGTTTTCAATTTAGAAGAAGGTTGTAGCTTTAAATTGAGCGTTTAATTTTCGATGAAACAGTTTGAGGGCTTTCTAGTATATCTTTTTCATCAAAACAGTTCTCCAGCAAATACGAACCAACTCTTGTGCGAGTAAGTGCGCTTAAATAAGCGCCGCAAGTAAGTAAGTTACCCATATCATAGGCAATGGAACGGATGTAGGTTCCTTTGGAGCAGGCAACATTAATACACAAGTTGGGGTAGTTATAAGAGACTAATGTAGTTGTAACGTGTATTTTTTCTGTTTTTCTTTCAACTTCTATGTTTTTTCGGGCCAATTCATATAGCTTTTTCCCATTGATTTTTTTAGCTGAAAACATAGGGGGGACTTGTTCTATTTCACCCTGAAACTTTTCAATGACCGTTTTTACCTCATCCAAAGTGGGCACATAATCACTTTCTGATAAGACTTTCCCATCTACATCATAAGTATCAGTTGTTTTACCTAAAAAGATAGTAGCCAGATATTCTTTGTCCAAATGCATAAATTCAGCAGACTTTTTGGTAAAGTTCTTACCAATAAGGTAGATCATAACACCTGTTGCAAAAGGATCTAAAGTGCCTGCATGGCCAATTTTCTTTACATTTAAAAGTTTTCTGAGCTTGCGAATAACACTAAATGAAGTGGAGCCTACAGATTTATTAACTAAAAGAAGGCCTTCAGTCGGAGGATTTGCCATTGCGAGATTCTTCTTCTTGTTTGATGTTTTTAAGAATCTTATCGATTTTCATATGATCATCTACAGAGTTGTCAATTTCAAAAGTAAGTTGAGGGAAATAGCGCATAACGACTTGTTTAGAAGCCTGTACACCAATAAAGCCAGCAGCAGACTGTAATGCTTTAAGGGTTTTTTCTTTATCCTTCTCATCCCCAATGACGCTAATAGAAACTGTTGCATAATGCAAATCAGCAGAAATGTCTACATCGGTTACAGTAACTAAAGAAGAAACATCAGGGTTTCTTACTTCTTTTAAAATTACTTCTGAAATGACCTCTTTTAAAAGAGAATTTAGTCTTTTAATACGTTTACTAGACATTATAACTTTTGTGTATGATAAATTATCTCATAAGATTGAATGATGTCACCTTCTTGAACATCTTTATTGTTTTCAAGAACAATTCCACATTCTATTCCTTTTTGCACCTCTTTAACATCCTCTTTAACTCGTTTTAGAGAGGCTATTTTACCTTTCCAGACAACTTCGTCTTTTCTTAGGATTTTAACTAGATGGTTACGTGCTATGCTACCTTCTATAACTTGGCAGCCAGCAATATTTCCAAGGTGTGAAGATTTGAAAACTGTTTTTACTTCTGCTTTACCAATATCTTTTTCTTCAGGAATTTTATCTAAAAGTTCAACCATTTTAGACTCAACAAATTCCTTAGCATGATAAATCACATCGTACATTGCCACATTTACAGAAAGCTGTTTCGCTAAATTATCAGCACTGCTTTCGATCCTTGTGTGAAAACCTATAATAGTTGCTCCAGATGCAGCTGCAAGTTCTATGTCAGATTCAGATATTTCTCCAACTTCTTCCCCAACAATTTCTACACGAGCTTTTTTGGATTTTATTTTTAATATAGATGTTTTTAAAGCCTCTAAAGAACCTTGAACGTCTGCCTTTAAAATTAATGGTAAGATTTTGACAGATTCAACGGACTCTAATAAAGTTTCTAGCCCTAGTTTACGAGCTTGTTGAGCTCTTTGCTTTTCGCCACGTGCTCTATCAGCAGCTAGCTTTCTTGCTTCTTTTTCACTGCCAACTACAATAAACTCTGATCCTGCCTCAGGAAGATCGGATAACCCAGTTACTTTAACAGGTGTAGAAGGAGGAGCTTCAGCTAGATTTGCTTCATGCTCATCGTGCATGGTTTTAATTCTTCCTGAAAAATTACCTACTACTAAGGCATCAGACATCTTAAGCGTGCCATTTAACACTAAGAGGGTAGCTACGGCACCAAGTCCTTTATGCATTTGTGATTCAAGGACAATACCTCTTGCTCTAGCATTTGGGTTAGCTTTTAATTCTAACACTTCGGCTTGTAGTAAAACGAGTTCTAATAGTTCCTTGATTCCTTGACCTGTAGTTGCAGAGGTATTAACAGTGATTACAGTTCCACCCCAAGCTTCAGGTAAAAGATTGTTATCAGAAAGTTCACGGTATACTTTTTGCTCGTCAAAGCCAGGCTTATCAGATTTATTGATAGCTATGACCATAGGAACCTTGGACTCTTGAGCTTGCTTGATCGATTCTAGAGTTTGTTCCTTAATGCCTTCATCTCCCGCAACTACTAAAACAACAATATCAGTTACATTAGCGCCACGTTCACGCATTTGTGTAAAAGCTTCGTGCCCAGGGGTATCTAAAATAGTAACTTCGCCTAAGTCTGTTTTAGAACGAAAAGCTCCAATATGTTGCGTGATGGCACCTGCCTCTGTAGAAACAACATTAGTTTTCCGTATAGCATCAATTAAAGATGTCTTACCGTGGTCAACGTGTCCCATAAACGCAATAATGGGAGAGCGTGGTTTTAAACTTTCCTCTTCAGTAGAGCCAATTTCTTGCTTAATAGATTTGCCTGTAATTCTAAGTCTTTCTTCTTCTGAAGTATCAATAGTTATATCGCAGTCAAATTCTTGCCCTAGGAGTTGAATAGTAGTTTCATCATCTAGTAAATCATTCAATGTAAAGGTTAAGCCTTGCATAAATAGCTTAGAGATCAGCTGAGAGGCCTTTAACTTCATTTCCTGTGCTAAATCTTTAATAGAAATAGGAAGGCGAACTTTTAAAGATTTTGGTCTTAAAACCTCTTCTTCAGATACAGATTTTCTCTTCATACGAGGGCGCTTTTTTCTCCAACTGTCGTCTTGGTCA
>JASFVE010000021.1:0-26785 GCA_050049995.1 Chlamydiota bacterium
CATAACAGGAGAGTGCCTATTGCATATTGCAGAGGACAACCAGCTAGAAAAGTTAAGCTTACAAAATTGCAGTAATCTCAATGAAGATTCCCTTATAACATTTTTTCAAAAAGCAATTCATTTAAAAGAAGTTAATTTATCCGGGACAAAAATAACGGGAGAATGTCTTGCTCACCTTCCAAAGAAAAATCGGTTAGAAAAGTTGAACTTAGCGTTTTGTGGAGCTTTTAATGAAATTTCTCTAGCTGACTTTTTTCAAAAGGCATCTTATCTAAAAGAGATTGATTTATCTTTTTCAAGCACAACCGGGGAAGGGCTTTCCTTTATTGTAGAGGACAACCAGTTAGAAAAGCTGAACTTACAAAATTGTAGTAGTCTTAATGAAATTTCTCTAGCTGTCTTTTTTCAAAAGGCATCTTATCTAAAAGAGATTGATTTATCTTTTTCAAGTACAACCGGGGAAGGGTTATCTTATATTGCAGAGAATAACCAGCTAGAAATACTGAGCTTAGGGTCCTGTAGTAATCTTAATGAAGGTTTCTTAGCTGGTTTTTTTCGAAAGGCAGCTCGTCTAAAAAAAGTTAACTTATCCTTGACAAATACAACAGGAGAAGGCCTTGCTCTCATTCCAGAAGAAAACCAATTAACTAAGCTTCTTTTAAACCGTTGTAAAGAACTTAATGAAGTTTCCCTAGCTGATTTTTTTCGAAAGGCAGCTCGTCTAAAAGAGATTGATTTATCTTTTTCAAGCACAACAGGAAAAGGGCTTTCCTTTATTGCAAAGAATAACCAACTAGAAAAGTTGAACTTAGTGTTTTGTGAAGCTCTTAATGAAGTTTCCCTAGCTGACTTTTTTCAAAAGGCAGCTCGTCTAAAAGAGATTGTTTTATCTAATACAAATACAACAGGAGAAGGCCTAGGGAACATTCCAGAGGGAAATCAGTTAAACAAACTTGTTTTAGCGAGATGCAAAGACTTTAATGAAGGTTCTCTTGCAGCCCTTTTTTCAAAGGCAGTTCATCTAAAAGAGCTTGATTTATCTAGTACAAATACAACAGGAGAAGGTCTATCTCACATTTTAGAGGGAAATCAGTTAACTAAACTTCTTTTACAAGCTTGCCGTTCTCTTAATGAAGTTTCCCTAGCTGATTTTTTCCCAAAGGCAGCTCATCTAAAAGAGCTTGATTTATCTAGTACAGACACAACAGGAGAGGGCTTAGGGAACATTCCAGAGGGAAATCAGTTAACTAAACTTCTTTTATATGGTTGTGAAGAAAAATTTCATGAAATTTCTCTGGCAGCCTTTTTTTCAAAGGCAGTTCGTTTACAAGAGCTTGATTTATCTAGCACAAATACAACAGGAGAGGGCCTAGGGAACATTCCAGAGGGAAATCGGTTGACTAAACTTCGTTTAAAAGGTTGCAAAGAACTTAATGAAGCAGCTCTTATAGCCTTTTTTTCAAAGGCAGTTTATTTAAAAGCTGTTAATTTATCTGATACAAATACAACAGGAGAAGGCCTAGGGAACATTCCAGAGGAAAATCAGTTAACTAAACTTCTTTTACAAGGATGTAAAGAACTTAATGAAGCTTCTTTAGCTGATTTTTTTGGAAAGGCAGTTCGTTTAAAAGAAGTTGACTTGTCCAGGACAAAAACAACAGGAGAGAGTTTTCTCAATATTCCTAAAATAAACCAATTAAGCAAGTTTTGTGTGTCATGCTGTAGAGAACTTGATTTTGAGTTCTTAGGAGGACTTCCGGAAGGGATTGTGAGCTGGGTAGAGTTGCGTGAGTGATATTTTTTGAAAAAGTGTTGAAGGTTAAGGGGCTTTCTTATTTTACAAAGGAAATCACCCAATTTAACTTAGGTTGTATCTCTATTAAGTAGATGATATTTAATGAATAACTCAGTAAAATCTTGCGCCAAAATTTTATTTTTTTTGTAAAAAATGGAGATATACTATGAGTTCTATAAATTTTCCTATAGAAGGAGACTTACTACAACACGATTTTGTAAGCAGCGAAATAATGTCTTTTTTAACCCCAGAACAACAACTTGTTAATTCTAAAATTAGCCGGCTTTGGCCAGAAATCCCTCTAGGGCGACTTTGTATGTTCAATCTTATGAAATCTATTTCAAATCTTTCAATGGGAGAAATAAATATATTACTAAAAAATCATCCTGAAGTTGTACCCCAGCTAGTTAATATGAAGTTTCATGAAGTTTTGAACCCCTCTCAATATAAAGGGGAATTTCTATCTAAAATCATCGAGGTTAAATTTAAAAAAAACCCTTCAGAAGCAATAGAGTATTTGCAAGGATTTCCATTAGAGCAAAGAAAAATGATCGAAGCTTTAAAATTTATGACTCGTTGCGCAGATCTTAGGGATGATCAAATTACGGAAATCATTGCATTGTGTCCTGATTTAAAGTCCTTAGCTCTTTCTGGATCTAATTTTATAACAGGGGAATTTCTTACTCGAATTCCAGAAGGAATTCATCTAGAAAGACTTATGTTAGAGAATTGTGAAAATCTTAATGAGGACTTTCTGGCAGATTTTTTCTCTGGGGCAACTCAAATAAAAGAGATAAATTTAAGTGACTCACTTATAACGGGAGGATGTCTGACTCACATTTCAGAGAAGAATCATCTTGAAAACCTTTTCTTAGAGGGCTGTAAAAATCTTAATGAAGACTTTTTAGTAGCTTTTTCCTCAAAAACTGCGTACCTAAAAAAGGTTTATTTGTCCGTTACGGAAATAACAGGAAAGGTTCTTTTATCTATTTCAGATCAGTGTCAGTTAGAAGAACTTTTTTTAGGACATTGTAAAAATCTTAATGAAGAGCTTCTTGCAGAGTTTTTTCAATTAAATGCCAGTCACCTAAATGTAGTTGAATTGGAATTCACAGAAATAACTGGGGAATGTCTTGCGTATCTTCCAAAGGAAAACCAAATAAAAAAAATTGGTTTATTTGATTGTAAAAATCTTGATCAGGTTTATCTACAAAACCTTTCCAAGGAAATATTAGAAATATAAAGGCATCTTGTTGAAAAGCACTAAAGGTAAGGAGAACCTTACCTTTTTATTTTCTCTTATCCCCGACCATTTCGTCCTTTGGAAGTTGCTAATTCAATTTTCAAAAAAAAGCCTACAGAAAAAAGCTTATGAGCTATCATATTAGTGTAATAAATATAAAATAAAAGGAGATAAGTGTATGTCTGCTATACAAAGCGTTATTAATGTCCTCACTGCTGATCGAACAATTCCTGTTTCATATTCTTCAGATGATACCATTCAAAATCTTAAAGAGAAGCTTTTTCATGATGAGTGTGTTCCAGTAGCAAATCAAAGATTTGTAGTAGAATATGGGATAGGACAACTATGGAAAAAAGTAGAGCCGGAAGACGGTGATCTTGTTAGCAAGTATCAAGATGCTAAGTGTATTCGAGCATTTTGGAAAGCTGTTCAATCATAATGGAATAAAAATAAATGGGCTGCTTTTTAATTGGAGCTACAGGCAAAGGTATCACGAAACATGCAGAAGCTCTCTTAGGAAGTGTGAGTGATAACCCTTATGATGTCAGGACGTTTTTAAAAATTGTGTATGAGCCTAAACTGTTTACTCATATTGGAACAGAGCTGGTATCAACCACGGAGCGTACTCTTGAAGAAAGAGGTTACTTCGCTAGATTAGGGGAAACTACTAGAGGGGTAAATGAAAAAGGGCTTTCATTTACCTCTGCCATTATTTTTGAAAAAGACACTTTGCCAAAGCCTTCTAATTTCACACCTTTTGCAGATGTTACAGAATTTATCATGAAAAACTGCAAATCAGTTGAGGAAGCAATTCATGCATTTTCTTCCC
Source organism: Chlamydiota bacterium (assembly GCA_050049995.1). Classification (GTDB taxonomy): domain Bacteria; phylum Chlamydiota; class Chlamydiia; order Chlamydiales; family SM23-39; genus 21-14-0-10-35-9. Next base: position 3,868 of record JASFVE010000021.1, read on the forward strand.
AAAAAGCAATTTACCCAGCTTATTCGGTTTTATTAGCAGATTATGAAGGAAACCTCGCGCATATTGAGGTAGGAAGCTATGGCACTTCTATTTATAGAAAATACTCAGTTGATCAGCCTGGCATTACCTTTGCTGTAAATTGTTATCTTTCCAAAGACTTGATCAAATACAATGCTCCTAATGCTGTTATGACAAATACAAAAAGCAATAATAAAGCCCGCTTTGAACAAGGGGAAATCTTGGCGAAAAAGTTTAAAGGGCAGTTTAGTGTAAAGAGTTTTAAAGCATGTTTATCCGATCATAATAATAGCCAAAGAAATCCTTTAGAGAATCCTGTTTTAGACGGATGGGGATATTCAATTTGCAATCATGGCACTAGACAAAAAGATACATATCTTCCTAACGACCTTCCCTGGGGAACTGTCAGTTCAGAAATCCTGCAGCCTTCAAAAAAACTTTTTTGGTATACGTATGGTTGGCCTTGTGGACAAAAGCCAGAGTATGGGGATCAAATATTTCAGGAAAACTCTTGGGGTACATTTATTCCATTTGGTTTTACTAAAGACAGCCAAAGCAAAGAAACGCAAGCTCTGACAACTACCAGCGGGGAAATTACACCAGAAGGAATGACTCACAAAGCATAAAGGGACTTAAAAACCTACTTGCTTTTCCCATTGCGCTATTGTCATAGATAGCATAGAACTGGGGCCTGACTTAGGGATAGCATTTTTTGCTAAAACAACGTATGGGGCGCATGTAAGGGCGCAGCCTACATATCCTTCAGGTATCCATTCAGCTTTATAACCCACAAAAATTTCTTTGTACTTCACATTAGAATCGTCTCCACAGCGTACAATGCTAACAGCGATCTTATGTAAAAGTGACTCAAGGTATTTATCTCTATTTTCTTGCGGTTGCTCAGGTGTAAAAGCTCCCGCATCTTCAATAAACAAGTTAGAGTCTTTTTCTCGATCTTCTGCAATGGCCAAAGCAATAGCGCTCCATACTGAAGTGGGTCCTTGCACTGTTTTAGATTTTACAGCGCAATTCACATGTGCACCAGGAAGGAGAGGAAATCGTTTAGCTTGTTGCGTTCCAAAAAGGCGCATGCCGGCGTCGAGTAATGGCTCAACTGAATAAACTGGAATAGACTTTCCGTCTTTTCGCAATTGAGTAAAAAGTGGCTTGATAGAGTTATCAGCTATAGATTCTGCTTTTGCAAGATGATATCCCCAGACTGCACCATTTAGCCCATTAAACGAGGAAGCTGTAACCATGTTAATCTGACCTATGTAAGCCCCATTGGTTTCCGCGCGATCATAAGAGACAATACCTTCTAATACTTCATCCATGTCAGCTTTTACCTTTCCTGTTTCAAGCTTTAAAACAGAAATATAACCAAGCCCATTAGATCCTAAATTTCCATATCCATCTGCATAATTATCGAAGGGGCCAACTGCTCCATTAACAACTTCTTCAAGTTTCATTTCACTCTCCGTGATTTGCGAGACTTATTTTTTATTCGAGAAAAAATAAAGGGAGGCATTGATAAAATCGCAATGCCTAATAATAAAAATGACTCATAAAATAATATGCTTCCAGTTTCAATCTGCTTAGGTGGGATAAACCCCATAAATAAAGCAAATATAGAAGCTAAAAGTCCAAGTCCAGCGACTATCCACATACCAATGTTTCCACCCAAAACTCGATAAGGTCGGTGTTTGTTAGGTTGAGTGTATCGTAGCCTTATTGCTGCACTGAACATTAAAATATAGATCAGTGTTGTAAGTTGGGCTGTAAGATCAGTTAAGATCCAGTAAAAAGCATTCACATTTGGCATAAGTAATAGTACTAAAGTAAGCAATGATGCGATACATGCTTGTGTCATTAAAATAGCTGTGGGCATTCCATTTTTGTTAGTGCGACTGAAGCTAGAGGGTAAATCTCCGTGCCGGGCTGTTGCCAGAAGGCCATGACTTGGTCCAACAATCCAAGTGCTAATCATAGCAAGAGTGCCTACGATAATAACACTTCCAAAAACCTTAGTAGCCCAATTAAGTTGAAAAGGCAGTAAAAAAGCGTCTACTGCCTGCATTAATCCCGCTACTAAGCTTATTTTGTTGGAGGGGACAACAACTGCAATGGCAAGTGTGCCAAAAATAAAAATAGTTAAAATAATGATTGTGGCGTAAAGAATTGCTTTGGGATATTCCTTGTCAGGATTTTTTACTTCGGAAGCGTGAAAAGCTGCCACTTCCATGCCGGCAAGTCCAAGTAGCACAGCCGTAAAAAAAACTAAATTATTAAGTTCCAAGCTAGGGATGATATTGTCTACTGAAAAGCTAATTTGAGAGGGATGGCCAGCAGCTAACCATATAATGGCTAATAGTATCAAAAATAAACCAGGAATAATGGTACCACCAATTACACCAATGCTGCTGATTAAACTAGAGGTCTTCATGCCTAATAAGTTGAGGAAAGTGGCTCCCCAAAATACTACTAGCATGACAGTAATCATAAAAAAGCGGCTATTGATTAAGTCAGGGTTAATAATATAGGCAAAAGTAGCCGCTATAAAAGAAAGGGCTGTTGGATTCCAGACGCTGTTCATTACCCATTCTAGCCAGGTTGCTAAAAAGCCATATTTATGCCCAAAAGCTTCACTTATCCAAACATAAATCCCTCCCGCTTTGGGCCATGTAGTGGCAAGTTCAGCTGCTACAAGTGCTGTAGGAATGAGAAAACTAACTCCTGCTATGGTGTAGAAAAAAATGGATCCCAAACCATAATTAGCGGTCAGTGGCAAATTACGAAGGCTAACAATCGCAGAAACAGCAATCATAGCCAGAGTAAAGGATGATAAAACTTTATGGGGTCTTTTTTTCATTAAAAAACCAAACTAGATTAAATTTTTTATTTAACTATTCGTAAGCTTTTTTTCAACTAAGTACATCTGCAAATGGCAATTCAAATTAAAAAAAAATTTATTTTTTGTTTCCTATTATTTTTTTTGATATGATTGGTTTATAAACTAAGAGATATAAGATAAGATGTTTCTAACTCTACCTTTCTTATTAAAAACCTTTGGTACCATAACAACCGGCTCCCGCCGGTAATTTCTTTTGACCCACAGATTCGTTTATTCATTTTTTTAAAGGACAAAAAGGAGATTAGTTATGTTCCGTAAGATGCCATTTATTTTATTGGCAGTGATTGCTTTGTCGTTCCTGGCAAATTTTATATTTAGCATGCCAGTAAAGTCATTTTTTTATTCAGTAAGTTTGCTGATTAAAGAAATAATCATTTTTACTTTGCCTGCTTTAATATTTGGCCTATTGCTTAAAACCTCAGTGCAGCTTGCGAAGCAGGCTTCTAAAACTGTAATATTTCTTTTAGTTGCTGTTTGCTTGTCCAATTTTATTTCTACGTTGCTTAGTTATTCAGTAGGGCACTTTACTTATGGCCTTGACCTTTCCATGTCCCTTCCGTCTGAGTCAGAGTCTTTAGCTCCCATGTATACAATAGCACTACCGAAAATCATTAGTAATGCTAAAGCGATGTTTTTAGGGTTACTATCAGGAATAGCTTTAAGTTGGATAAGACCTGCTTACTCTGAAAAAGTAGCTAAGTGGCTAGAAAAAAGCATTTCTATTTTTTTAAAAGCCTTTTTGAGTTTGATTCCCTTATTTATTTTCGGGTTCATGCTTAAGATGAACCATGACAAAATTATGGTTCATATTCTGCAGAATTATGTCCTTATATTTTTGCTAGTTACTGGAGCTGTATTTACCTACATTTCCTTCATATACTTTGCAGCTAACCGATTCCTTTTAAATCCTTTTTTAAGAAGCGTTAAAAATATGCTGCCTGCAGGATTAGTAGGTTTTGGTAGCATGTCAAGTGCTGCAGCTCTTCCTTTAAGTATTATTGGGGCAGAGAAAAATGCTAGGAACCCTGACCTGGCCCGCTCGTTTGTCCCTGCAACTGTAAATATTCATTTGATAGGAGACTGTTTTGCCATTCCTATTTTTGCTTTTGCCGTTTTAAAAAATTTTGGCATGGTAGAGCCTTCTTTTTATAGCTATCTAACTTTTACAGCTTACTTCGTTTTAGCTAAATTCTCTATAGCGGCGGTACCTGGAGGAGGGATTTTAGTAATGCTTCCTGTTTTAGAGAGCACTTTAGGCTTTAATGCTCCTATGCTTTCTTTAATAACTGCCCTTTATATTCTATTTGATCCTGTGATTACTTCCGCCAACACCTTAGGAAATGGGGGATTTGTTTTGGTTTTGGATCGATTATTTAGCTGGAAAAAGAAGCCGGCTAAAGTGTCTACTTAATAGCTATTAGGAAAATTATGAATTATATCTCAAGTCAGTTATCTAATGACCGTCTTTTAGGTCATTCATTGATGAGAGTCCCTGAAAAAGTATGTTTTTTTTAAAATTTTAAAAAAGGGAATAGCTTATGAACGTTTTAAAAATCACAAATGATATCAAACAAGTTTCAGAAAAAATTGCAGTAGGTATGAGTCTTGGCTTTGCCTCAGTTCATATTTATAATCTAGCGACTCGGCTACTATTAGGCCTTTCTGAGCAAAATATGGCTTGGGGGGTGTCTTCAGCTATAGCACTGGTCAACTCAGATAAGTATATAGGGTTTATCCTTCTTTCCTTAACTGTAACTATTGTAAGTGAAATGACATATTTAGCTTTAAAAACTATTATGCAAGTTGGTGAGCTTTTAGAATAAATAGTCTATGATTGGAGAAAGCCTCCAATCATAGGTATGTTAAATCTATCTATGTTCTATAGTAACGTCGGCTCCTAGAGCAGCCCTTCTAGCTCCTATATAAATGATGTCTCCAAGGCTTTTAATAAGAGCTTGCAACATAGTTTGGGCAACAAGTTGATAAGTTCCAGCAATAGCTATACCCGCATGGGCTTTCATGTTAGTAAAATAATTATTAACTGTAGTTGAGCTGTCATCTAGCCAAGCTGAAATAGAGGATAAAGACGCACCACCTAAAGTAACAGCAAAAAAACCGTAGGCAACAGCAGCTGTTTTAGAAGCAGCTCCCACCGCAGCTAGGGTTAGGCCTGTTGTGCTAGCAGCTAAGGCGGCAGAGGTTACAAAAGCCGCTTGATTAACAGATAAAAAAGACATTTTCAACTCCTTTTGAGTATTAATGAGAAAAAACATAAACAATACATAATTAAATTTCATGTAATTTTTTTAACTGAAAATAGTTTTTAATTTACCTATTTTTGTCTAGAATCCCTTTAAAATCTTTAATTGGAGAAAACATGCTTTGGTTGACGGATGTTCATATTGATTACAAAAAAGAATCTTCTATGGAAGAATTTTTTGAAAGAGTGCAGGAGCAAGAGGGAAATGGGATTTGCATAACTGGAGACATTGCAGAAAATAGAAGGTCTATTGAATTCATCCAAAAACTTTCTTCTATAGTCAGTTGCCCAATTTATTTCGTTTTAGGAAATCATGACTTTTATGGATCGGAAATATTTTCTTTACAAGAAGAGCTTTTTGAACTTTTTAAAGAAAATACTTCAGTTTACTACCTAACAAAAGAAAAGGTTTTATCTGTATCTTCTGATACAGCAGTAATTGGTGTGGACAATTGGTATGATTTAAAAGGGGGAGACTATTTTACCTCTGACATCAAATTGAAAGATTTTAAAATGATCGATAACTTTAAATCTTTGTCCAAGCAAGACTTGTATGATTTTATGGGAGAGCACTCCAAAAAAATTATAAAGCAGGTTGAAGAAAAATTAGATTTAGCTTTTCAAGAACATACTCATGCTATTTTATTAACCCACGTTCCCTGTTTTCGAGAGGCCTGTCTTCACAATAACCAAATAGCAGATGATAATTGGGCTCCTTTTTTTACCCATCGCCAACTAGCAGATTTCATAGTAAACTATATGTCGGAAAGAATAGATAAATCTTTGACCATTTTATCAGGGCATACACACCATAAAGCTGAATACAGCCCTTTGCAAAATGTAGTAATAAAAGTGGGATATTGTCCAGATGACACTATCGAATGGCAAAATCTTAACCTGTAAAGAATTACGAGGTTTTGTCTTTCAACTTTGTTAGTAAATCTTTTTCTTTTTCTTTAGATACTGACTGATAGATAGATGTTGCTGTAGAAATTACACTAGAAATGTCACTCATATTGCTTGGAATTATCATAGTATTATTTGTTTTAGCCATTTTTCCAAATTCTATTAGGTACTGCTCTGCTAAGCGAAGGGTAATGGCATCCTGTCCTTTTTTATGTTGGATGGCATCAGCTATTCTAGATATACCTTCAGCTGTGGCTTTTGCTGTTTCTAGTATTTCATAACCTTTAGCTTTAGCCTCTAACATGCGTCTTTGTTGGTCGCCCTCTGCTCTATTAATTTGAGACTGTTTATCTCCTTCAGATGCAGCAATAACAGCTCTTTTTTCCCGCTCAGCTCGCATTTGCTTTTCCATAGCATCTTTTATGCTTTTGGGAGGCTTAATATCTTTAATTTCGTAACGAGTGACTTTAATACCCCAAGGATCAGATGCTTTATCAGCAGCCTCTAAAATTTGCGCGTTAATATTTTCTCTTTCTTCAAAGGTTTGATCTAAATCTAGCTTACCTATGATGCTTCTCATAGTTGTTTGAGAAATCTGTGTGGTCGCAAATAAGTAATCATTTATGCCGTAAGAGGCTTTTTCAGGGTCTACTACTTGGATATATAAAACCCCATCAACCTCGACTGCGATATTGTCTCTTGTAATACAGACTTGAATAGGCACATCAACAACTGTTTCTTTTAAGGAGTGCTTATAAGCAATTCTTTCTAAAAGGGGGATAACCAAGTTGAAACCTGCATGCAACGTTCTTTGATATTTACCCAGTCTTTCAACAATATAGACCTGTTTTTGAGGTACTATGTGATACGATTTGTATAAAATAAAAAATGCTGTAATGCTAAAAAAAATCATTAAGCCAATTATCATAGTAACCTCGTAAGTAGACGTAAGATCTCGCATCTTACACAAAATATCTTTTAATAAAAATCTACATTTCTTATGTATTAAATACATTATGAGTACGAAATGATGAAAAAAAATATTGGAAAAAAGGATAGGATAGGAAGAGCAATTATTGCTCTAATTTTATTGATAGCAGCTTTTATGTTAAAGAGCTGGATTATTTTTTTCTGTGCATTATTTGTTTTCTTTGAGTCTTTTATGAGCTGGTGTCTTTTTTACCAAATAATAGGTAAAAATACTTGTCCAAAATCACGAAAAAAATAATCAATAAAACCTTTTAAAACTTTTACTTAGCTTTTCTTAAGTATACTTAATGCACTAAGTTCTAATTGAAAAAAAACTCATGCAAATGGGATCATTCGGTTTTTTTTAAGAGAACTACTTATGAAAAGTTGGCTAAAGATATTAATTGGACTTGGCGCCGGTATTTTAGTTGGAGCCATTATGGGTCCAAAAGCACAAATTTTCCAGGTTTTTGGAAAAGCTTTTATTTATCTTTTGACCATGCTTGTTCTTCTAATTATTTTTTCTTCTTTAATTGTTGGTATTTGTCACATTCATGATCCTAAAAAATTAGGAAGAATTGGCATTAAAACATTATCTTTTTATGTTTTAACTACTATTTTAGCCGCATCCCTAGGAGTATTTTTAGTTAATGTTTTTACTCCTGGTGTAGGCCTTGAGCTTAGTGTAAAAGCAGAACCAATAAGCAGTGCAAGTTGGAATTTATCCGATTTTTTTCTTTCACTAATACCTTCTAATCCTTTTGCTTCTTTTGCTAATGGGAGTATTCTGCAAGTCATTGTTTTTGCTATTTTTTTAGCAATTGCCATCATTTACTCTAAAGAAAAAGCGCAACCTCTTTTGAAACTCATGGAATCGGTTGCTCATACAATGCATACTCTAACCCACTTTGTAATGACACTAGCGCCTTATGGGGTTTTTGCCTTAATGGCGGCGACGATTGGTACTATTGGCTGGAAAATTATCGTTCCTCTTGCCAAATTTCTAGTTATTATTTATGGCGCCTGTTTTTTTCAGCTTTTTGTGGTATTTACCCTATGTCTAAAATATTTAGGAAAGGTAAGGGTTGTTCCTTTTTTTAAAGGAATGAAGGATGCTATTTTACTTGCTTTTACCACTTCTTCTAGTGCTGCTACTTTACCAGTTTCCTTAGAGTGCACTCAGAAACACTTGGGTATATCTGCAGATATATCAGGTTTTGTTCTTTCCTTAGGCTCTACTATAAATATGAATGGAACAGCAATAGGTCAGGCAGTTTCTGCTATTTTTATTGCACAAGCCTATGGCATAGAAGTCACTGTCGTTCAAATGGTGCTTTTAGTTTTTATATCTTTAGTTGCAGCAATTGGCACAGCGGGGATATCAGGATCTGGATTGATCATGCTTTCTTTGGTGTTGCAAGTTATGGGGCTTCCTCTGGAAGGAATTGCTCTTGTTGCCGGGGTAGACCGTTTGCGAGATATGATAGCTTCCGTTGTTAATGTGTTGGGGGATGCTGTGGCAGCTTTGATTGTGGCTAAAGGTGAGAAAGAGATTGATGTCAATACTTATAACCGAGCCACTTGGCTAGAATCAGATATTTAATATGTCATCATTTTATCAAGAATTTAAAGCTTTTATTAACAGGGGCAATGTCATTGATATGGCAGTGGGTATTATTATTGGTGCCTCTTTTGGAAAAATTGTTAATACCCTAGTAAATAACGTATTAATGCCCCCTTTAGGATTTATTTTAGGTGGCATGGATTTTAGTGATTTTAAGCTGACTATTAAAAAAGCTACTGAAGTATCAGAGGCAATTACTATAGACTATGGTCTTTTTATAAATAGCCTTATTAACTTTTTTATCGTTTCTTGTTCTATATTCTTAATTATAAAAGGGCTTTATTTTTTTAAGAAGAGGACAGAGTCTGAAAGCAAAACGTGTCCGCATTGCTTTATGAAGGTTAATCATAAAGCTAAAAGATGCCCCTTTTGTACATCAACTGATATTTAATACGCCTAGACTAACGCCAACTTTTAAATCAAATTCACCAGTTTTTTTTAAGTTATAGCCTAATTTCTCTGCTATGATCCCTATTCCCAAGCCAAATGCTATATTATTCAATACTATTTCAGTTCCAAGAATAAGGTTGCCAGCGAGGCCGGCTCCACTAATCATAATGAAGAAAAGACCAATCATCATGAATAGATTTCCAGCAATTTTTGCAGCTTTGTCTTTTTCGTCATGTGCTTCAACGGTAACTAGTCTATGCTCTAAGTTGCCTGTTTTATTATTTGTTTGGTCATTAAGAAAAAGTAAATCAGAATCATTAACTAAATTATCTTTAATAGGAAATTTATTAACAACGCCCATAGTTATACCAATTTATTAAAAGAAATATAATAGTTTATTATTGTTAATAAATCAACTTATTAATAAATGATTCGATTTTTTTTTATTATATTAATAATTGGACTTATAATTAAGCTTATCCAGATTGCGGCTGCTAAATTACTGATTAGGTTAAAAGTAAAATTTTGTTTTCCAAATAAAATTAATAATAACCCCAATAGTGCATTGGTAGTTGCTATAGCAAATAACCCTCTTAGAATAGATTCAAGTATATTTTTAGGGTCTTTTAAGTATAATTTATATTTAGTGGAGATGTACACACCTATAGAGAATGCAAAGAAAAGACTCATAAAATTGATGATATTTACATTGAAGGTGGTTAGAACTAGGAAAAGGGGAAGAAAAGTAGCTAGAAACAAGCTTTTTTTAGGCTCTTTTTTAATATGGTTTTCCAGTGGTTGATAAAGTTTTAAAAATAAGAATAGTATAGTTCCTCCAACAAACCACCCGAAAAGAATATCTGTTGGGTAGTGTACTCCCAAATACACTCTTGAAAAACCAATTATAAGAACATAACTAATACCAACTACTTTAGCCCAGCTAGAGCGCCAGGTAGCTATCAATAGACCTGCTAAAATAATGGAATATTGGGCTGCGCCGCTTGGAAAGCTATAATTTGAAACATGCACTAAAGCAAGCTTTGGTTCAATGCTGCAGGGTCTTGGAACTTGAAAAAAAATTTTTAGAGAGTAGTTAACTACGCCATTTAAAATGGTAAGGTAAAAGAATCTAACTCCCCATCGATATGATATACCAATTATTATAAATGGTATTATGCAGAAAAAAAAGTAAGGAGTATCAAAAAAGTTTACTAATTTAAAAAAAGTATTGGTAAAATTAGTTCTATACTTTGTAAACTCTATCATCCATTCTAATTGCATGAATTTATTATCTCCTGTATTATAGGGTATATTTCTCCAATAACCAATGGAGGTATTGTGAAAAAGATTCTACTTCTCATCTGTTTGTCAAGCTTAGCTTTTGCTAAAGTTACTGAAATTAAAAGTACTGATGAGCTTTCTCATGAAATTAATAATTCTAATAATAAAACTTTTGTAGATTGTTATTCAACTTGGTGCCCACCTTGTAAAAAACTCCAATCTTTATTTGACGAGTGGTCCAATCAGTATTCTGAAAAAGGTAAATTTTTAAAAGTAAATTTAGAGAAAGTTACTGATGTGCCTTCTAAGTATAACATTTCTTCTATGCCAACTCTTTTGATTTTTGACAGTGAAGGAAATTTGACAGATAAAAAAATAGGTCTGAACGAGATTGAAAGCTTTTTTTCAACCTTAAAAGACTAAATATTTCCCTTAAATAATAATTTTTAATTTCCTCAAAATACAGGGGGTAATGATGTCAGCAGTAACTCTGTCTTCTCCAAACGCGAAGATGGTAGACCCAAACGGAACTTTACCAGTTCCCCGGAACCCTATTCAAGAACAAACAAATGATGAAGCTATTCATATAATTAGTAAAAAGTCTTTGAATGCTTCTGAAACTTTACAAGGTCCACTTAAAGAAAAAGCCGTAGTTTTACTAGCTTCAATAGATGAGAATGCAAGGCCTGAAGAAGCGGAATTAGTAGTGAAGGCTGCTAAAATCCAGCATAAAATTTCAAAAAAGAAACATACACCCTTTCATTTGCATAAAAAGACCCATAATAACGAGATGGTTGTTCATAAAGGCGAGGATAACTGGGACCTCCCAGAAATGTCCGATAACAGTTCTAGAGTGATAAAATATAATAGAAAATTTACTCCTTATCAAAGGCTTTTAAGAGAGTATTATATTATGAACTATCTTAGAGACCGGGGAGTTCCTCATGTTTGTCCTGTAGATGTTGCCTTTACTTCTGCATCAAAGGTGATATTAGTATTTCCTAGACAGGTTTCAGACTTATTCGATGCTTTTCGAAATATAGAGGTAGCTAAAGCAGAGCAGGACAAAATAAGTAAAGGTAATACTCCAAAAGGACTGTCTTTAAGCCAAGGTAGAAGTATCTTGCGCCAGCTTTTAGAGTTTTTACAAGGAATGAAACAAGAAGGTTTTATTCATTCAGATTTAAAGGCGGAAAATATTTTACTTAAAAATGGATTGGAAAATCCAGAAATTATGGTGGCAGACTTTGAAGTGGCTGAAACTGAAGGCGAAGAATTAGAGCTTAAAGGGACTCGAGGCTATATTGCTCCTGAGCTCATACTTCAAAAATACTGCTCTGCAGCTATTCCAAAAGACTGTTCTACAGCTGTTGATATGTTCAGTGTGGGAATTATGACCTTTTATTTACTGACAGGTTTACCTTTTTACCAGTTTGATAAAGTAGCGAAGTCAAAATCAGCTTTAGGTTGTGCATTTTATGCTATGATGCATTTAGGTATGCCGTTCGATATAAGTGATAATGAAGAAGCTCAACAACTTTTTGAAAAGCTCCAAGAGCGTTATGTAGATTCTTTTTCCAAAAGATTAAATGAATGGGAAAAGAAACTTGGCTATTCAAACGATAAAAAACTTCAACGGTTTGTAAATCTACACACACCTATTTGGATATCCTGGATTGCTGATAAATTAAAAGAACTTACTCCTTTATGGGGCATAGAAGAGCAATTGCAATCTAAAATTATAAGTGACTGGAAAAAGTATGTTTCTGAGTCTAAACACAAAATAATAGAAGATTATATAGGTGACTTGACTAGCATTTCAGTAAAAGATTTTCTTCGAGAAAGTTTGTCTTCAAAGGGAGATGATGCTGAAGTGGAAGAAGTGATTAATTTACTTATGGGAATGATGGATCCAGATCCTAGTCACCGTATTACACCAGAACAAGCATTGCAATCTTCTTTTTTTCAAGAAGGTAATTGGAGTGCCCCTGCTGCTTTGCCAGCGCAATAATTAAGCTAAATAATAAAATTAAAAAAACATATAATAACCTTGAAACTTGAGGTCAAAATGTCACACTCAGTCTCAGCACCAAGGGCAGATCAGATATTTCCTAACGGTATACCAGTTTCTCCCAAACATTCAGGTAGGGTTCAAGATTCCATTCAGGAAAGAGTAAATCAAGAAGCTATTCATATAATAAGTGAAGAGCCATTAAATAATCCCGATATTCCACTTTATTCTTCTCAGAGAAAGTCTGCAGTATTATTGACTTCACAGAGTAAGGGAGCAGAACTAGACAAAGCTGAATTAGTAATTAAAACTACAAGCATTCTGCGTCCAACTGACTCTAAAAAGAAAAAAGTACCTTTTCATCGTATAGAAAAAGTAATGTGTGAAAAGGTCTTAGGGTTAAAGCCAGATGAAGTTGAGTCAGATGAAGTTGAGTCAGATGAAGCTGAGCTAGGTGGAAAAGAAATGACAGTTATTTATAAAGGAAAAGATAAGTGGCATCTTCCAGAAAGCTTAGACAATAAACACAAAGTAAAAAAATCTGATAAAAACCTTACTTTTTATCAAAGGCTTTTAAGAGAATATTTTACAATATGTGACCTTGAAGGGCGGAATGTTCCTCATATTTGCCCAGTGGAAGTTGCTTATACTTCTTCCTCAAAAATAGCATTAGTATTTCCTAGAAAATTTTCTGATTTACTGGGTGCTTTAATCGACTCTCATCCTAAAGGACTTGCTTTGCCGCAAATTAGAAGTATTTTTTGGCAGCTTTTAAAGTTCATCCAAAAGATGAATCAAGAAGGGGTAGCTCACTTAGATCTTAAGCCTGAAAATATTTTGCTCGAAGATAGTTTAAATGCTGACGAGCCTGAGATTTTTATTACAGACTTTGAAATGGCAGAGCCAACTAGTAAAAAGGTGACTGTTAAAGGAACTTTAGGCTATGTAGCTCCTGAGATGGTTCTTGAAGGAAAATGTTCTCATGCGGATGTATTTAGTGCAGCTCTTATACTTTTTGATTTGATTACATTAACTCCTTTTTATCATTTTGATAAGATGCATTACCCTGATTCTATTTATCATCATTTAGCATTTTTATTTATGCATTTTGGTGTGCCTCCTAATTTCAACTTAAATAGCTATAAAGATAGTAAATTAGGAAAGGATTTTAGCTTTAAAAAAGTGTTTGAGGAGTTACAAAACAAGTATCAAGGAGGTTTTAAAGAAAAAATCTTAAAGTGGGAAACAAATTTCCCCCCTGAAAAATATATGATTTTTTACAATTTTTCTGTTCATCATAAAAGCTCTTGGGACGGGCTTATTCAAGAATTACTGAAAGCAAATACACCCTTATGGAAAGTAGAAGAAGAGTTGAGACAACTCATTATAAGTGACTGGAAAAGTGAAGTTGGGAACTCTGAAAAGGATAAAATACATGAATACTTAGAGCATTTGCCAAGTTATTCAGTGAAAGATTTCCTTCGAAATAGTTTATGGGAAAAAGTGGAAGTAAATGCCAATGAGAAAGTAAACACTATAGAGGAGATAGTTAATTTATTTATGCAAATGGCAGATCCGGATCCGGATCGTCGTATTACTCCTAAAGAAGCTTTGCAATCTCTTTTTTTCCGAGAAGATGTTGAATTGGATTTTCCAGAGGGAATAGTAGGTGAAGGGCTCTTAAGTCTTCATATTCGTCCAAGTGATAGTGATGAAGAGACTTCTTATCCTTTAATACCACAGGAAAACCATACGCATCACTTAGTATATGGAGGTGGAAGTTTTGTAGTTACATTAATTGATGATGATAGTCAGAACACCTTACTAGAACAGTCTATATCACTTCCTGATCATTCCACTTTACAGGTAATGTATGATAAAGAAGAAAAAAGCTATAGAATGTCCTGTAAAAAAAGTGAAGAAGCTATTCATTAAGCAAATATTACAAGGCAGGCTATTGATAAAATAGCTTGCCTAATTTTTTTTTTTTGAAAAATTAATGTAAAAAATTAAGTCTTTTTTCTTTAGAATTTTGCGCCATAAAAAAAATTAAAATTTTAGGTTGTAAAATGTCTACATCTTTTCCTTCAGCATCTTCTATTTTTTCTGAACATTTTCTAGATTCAACTTCTAGTAAAAAAGAAAACCATAGTCTTCAAGATAAAATTTATTTACATACTCGAAAGGGTATCTTTCGTCAACTTAACAGTACTAATAACCCTATTGTTGTAACCTTTGCTTCGGCAGAAGGTCCAGAAAAGCCTCCTAAATGGGTGGTTAAATGCACATCTGATTGTGGTAAATTGGACAGGAGGATTAATCATGAAGCTCTTTTTACACTCATAAGCGATAATGTTAAAGAAGTTATAACTGACACTTTACCAGATGTAGGTGGCATAGATTTAGGGCAAGATGCAGTTTGCATATATGAAGGGGAAGATTGTGACATTACAATGACGAGCGCCTTACAGGATGTAGATGAGGAAGATTTACATGAAGTTGCATTTTATACATATGTAAACAAAGAAGATGTATGGAGTTTTGATCCAGAATCGGATATTTCTTATAAGCCAAACCTTGAATATAAATATAACATATCCCCTTATGCTAATCTACTTAGAGAAGTTTATGTTTCAATATATCTACAAGCTCTTCAAATTCCTCATTTATGCCCAGTTGAAGTAGTCTTTAATGCGCATAATAATATGGCTGCTTTGCTATTTCCTAAACGTAGTTCAGATTTGCTCAAAGTTATAGAGGATATAAATATCTCTTTTAATCTAGATAACGTTTATGGCCTTCCCCTGAATCAATTAAAAAACACTTTATGGCCTCTTTTTGAATTTTTAGATGGAATGGAAAAAGAAGGGTTCTGCCTTTTAGATATGAAGCTGGAAAATCTTTTAGCATACGATAGTACGTTAAGAAAAACTGAAGTGATAGATTTAGGATTTACTAATTTAATTGGCAAAAATGTAGTCAGCAAGGGGACTTGGGGGTACTATCCTCCTGAAATGTTATTCCAAAGAGTTAATAAAGCTACCTCACATATGGATATGTTTAGCACAGGCATAGCATTATTTGTGCTTCTTACTGGACATGACTTCCACTATTTTGATGACTATCAGCCCAAGTCAGCAATGGGTCTAGAACAAATGGCATTGCACCAGGCATACATAATTATTCATTTAGGGAAGTTGCCCATTATAGACTTAAATCGCAAAAGGTCTGCTCTTTTAAAAAGAACTCTAAAGGTTATGCAAAATTACTACGCATGTTTAATTGATGAATGGATAGATAATATTCCCAAGAAAGAACAAGTCACACAAGAATTCAAAATCTTTGCTGATTTTTTTAAAGAAGAGGAAGAAGGCTTGCGTGGTTTTATATTAACTGAATTACAGAGATTTACTCCTTTATGGCAAATAGAACGAGAATTAAGGTCCAATATTATTAAATACTGGATCCAATTTACGAAAAGTCCAATTACTGAAAAAATTGAGTACTATCTTAAATTCCTTAAGATTCAATCTGTCACATCATTTATGGAATACAATTTATTGAAAAAAAATGCAAATGATCAAGAAATAGATGAAGTTATCTCTTTATTTTTACGTATGACTAATCCAGATGCAAACAAACGTATTCATGCAATCGAGGCTCTGGAGGAATCTTCATTGTTCCAAATTAACTGCACTTTACAGTTTCCTCCTGATGTAGATGAAGATTTGGTCCTTCGTATTCGTCCAGTTGGTAGCAGGAAAATATTTGAATACTTTTTGAACGCTGAAAATAACTTATCTCAACTGTCTTTGAAAGGAGGAGGAAGTTTTGTTGTTTCAATTAGAAGTCGTACAGCATCTTTGATAGATGGCTCCTTCCAAGAAAAAGATCATGTTGTATATAAAAAATTTAAACAAATAGATAACCAATCTATTTTGCGTATAGATTACCATCCGCAAAAAAGCTATGAGATAAATATTTATCCTAAAATTCAGGGATAGGGGGATTATGTTGTCCCTCAATGACAATCCATTCTTGAGGGATAACACTTTTTGCATTGCATTGATTATTCATAATCCAAGGGGTTCTTGCTATGATTTTTTTTTGGGGGTTAGCTATTAGGTACGCTGCCCACCATGAAAAAGTTGAATTAGAAGTGATCATATGATCACAGAGAGTAAGCATGCAAAAATCATGATAACTTCTTTCATTTTCTACAAAATAGAAGTTTCTATTTATGGAGCTAAACTGCTTTTTACACCAATCAATATGATCTGAACACACAATGAACAATGCATCTTTTGGGAATTGTTCGATGGCCTTTTGAATATATTCAAGGTCTGGAGCGGGATAAAAATCATATAGCTTTTTGCCTGTCCCAATAAAATCTTTATAATATGTTCGAATATGAAGGCCTACTTTTAGAGGATGGCTTAATATTTTTGGATATTTTCTTTTCAAGTACCATTGTAACTTTTTTGGAGGAGATAAAAGCTTTTGAATTGTTTTTTTATGTTTCTTGAAATAATTTTCAGAAATAAAAAAACCACGTAGCTCAACATTTTCTATCCTTGGAATAGGTTGATAACTATAAGCATCTTTTTCTTCAAATAGAGCAACATTTAAGGGCTTTTTGGCAAATGGTAATAAGCGAAAAATTGATCTAAAGCTTTTAGAAGAAAGGTATTTCTTAGGAATTATTAGCTTAAAATTATGATCCAAGGCATAGGCAATAGCTGCTGCTGTCTGAAAATAACGATTTCCAAGTTCACCTTGATAACAGACTGTGACAAACGGCCGAGATGGTTCCTTTAATTTTTTTAATAATGGATCTTGTTTTTTGTTTATATTAATAAAAACAATGAAAATTAATGAAATAATTAAAATTATATAATTCAGTGAATTACATCTCATTAAAAAGTAATTGTTGTTTTATGTGTTTTAAAAAAAATATTATCATGTGATCATTATAGTAGGAAGGAAAAAATGGGTAAGGTCCTAAAACTATGAGAAAACTAACTATCTTATTAATTATCAGTTGTTTTTGTTTTGTTTCTTGTAAGAAAAACTCCTACTCGCAAAGTTCATGGTTTCAACAAGGTCAGGATAAGTATGTGATCTTAATAGAAGATTATGCAAGCATGAATGACGCACATAGGCAAGCTCTTATTAAGGCAACAAAACTAGCTAGAGAAAAAGGATATCGCTATTTTAATGTACTAAAAAGTAATAGTATTGATGTCGTTAACAATCAAGTAGTTGCTGAAAAAAGATTTATAGATGTAAACATAAAAAACGGGTATTTTTCAGAAAAGGACGTAAGTCGTCGCTATCAAGTTGTAGTGCGCCTTTATAAAAAAAGACCGTTTTTTGCTCGAGTAATAGATACTTGTCGTTACGGACGATGTCTTAAGTTGAAAAACTAGGTCATTCCATAGAAAAATATGAAAAAGAAGCCCAAAAATAAAAAGGCAACATTCCAAATTGTCTCTTTACTTTCATGGGCTTTTTTTCGAAGCTCTTCTATAGCTAGATAGAGTAAAGAGGTAGCAAAGCTCAGGATTCCACTGATTTGCTTTTCAAAAAAAGATCCCAAAAGCAAAGAGATAACAGCTCCCAAAATTAAGCAAATAGCAAAAAGCAATACAGGTAGTAAGCGAAATTTTCTTTGTAATGCAGCAGCTGTTACAAAAAAGGTGCAAAAAAATAGTGAACCTGCTTTCAACGGATTTTGAAATAGAAAGTTTAGTTAAAAAGGATCCGAGCACAATTCCAAAAAGAGGGAAGCTTAAAAAAATAAGATTTTCCATGAGAAATTATTTTTTTGAAAGGGAATACCAAAAAGGAAGAGCTACCATCATCGAGCCTCCAATAATATTGCCGATAGTTGCGGGAACAATATTCCAAAAAAAAGCAACAACCCAACCGGGCTCGTGATCTAAAGCCATAGAAATAGAAAATAATCCCATATTAGCTGGAGTATGTTGAAAATTAGCAGCGATAAAAAGAGAGACAGCCAAAAAAATAGGGATAAATTTTCCCGTGATAGTTTTTCCCATCATCCCAAAAAAAGTAGCCATGCCGACTATCCAGTTACCTAAAATCCCCGACAAGACTATTTTTAACCAGTTAAACATACCGCCCTTTTCATAATAAGCTACTTTTAATTGAATTAGATCCCTCAAAAGCTCTCTTACATCACTTGGATACTCTTGGGCATGATAAATTAGCCAGCCCACTAAAATAGCTCCTAGAAAGTTGCCGACCCAAGCTTTTATCCAAATTTTTATAGCTCCAGAGATAATTCGATAAGAAGGATTATGTAAAATGCTGGCGGGGAGTAATACGTTTGCTTCTGTAAATAACACACTGTGAGTAAGTACAACAAAAAAAAAGCCTGATGAATAGCCCAAGCCTTGCATGAGCCTAGCAGCTCCAGGTGATTGAATACCTGCTGCTAAAAGAACAGATAAAAGCGCTCCCATTGATATAAAACTTCCACCCATAATGGATAAGATAAATACCTTTGGAGGAGAGATATCATTAATAAATCTCGCTGAGTGTTGATACATGGAACGGATTACATACTCAGGTGAAAGATAGGATGGTGGTTGAACTTTCGGCTCACTTTTCATGATTACCCCCCTGGTTTATTAATAGGTGAGACTGATTTTATTGTGAATAAGAAATCGAACTTCTTTTAATAAATATTTTTTTTCTATAGAAGAAAGCTTAAGGGAGAACAATGAAATATCGAACAAAACTTTATATTTCTTTTGCTGGATTAATAGTAATATCAACCCTCATCGGAGTAGGGTTGATTTATTTTGAAACTAGGGAGTTTTTATTTAATGAGCTAAAAAGCAAAGTTCTGTCAATTTCTGCTACAGCTTCTGCTTTAATTAACGGTGATTCCATAAAAGAAATAGTGGAAAGTAAAGATATATTGTCTCCTTCTTTTAAAACTACACAAAAACAGCTCATTAAAACGAGAAATGTTAATCGAAGGCCGGATATATATGTTCAGTACCTTTATACAGTCCATAGAGACCCAAATGATGCATTTAACATTTTAATTGGAGTTGATGCGGATGAAGACCCTAAAACGTTTTTACCTCCTGGAAAAGTATATGAAGAAGGAGTAGAAATTAAAATTGCCGATCATATTGAAGAATATTATGTTCCAGAAAACTTTGTAGAAGAAAGGTGGGGTAAGTTTTTGTCTGCCTATACACCTATTTTAGATAAGCAAGGGAACTTTATTGCCTCAATGGTTGTCAACGTTAGGGCAACTGATGTATTGCAAAAACTGCATTTTTTAATCTTTTTAGGTGTGATTGCCATTGGCATTGCTTTTTTGTTAAGTTTAACTGTAGCTTTTTTCTTATCAAATCTTATGACAAGATCTCTTGCAGCGTTGTGTAGAGATGTTAATATTATCGGAAAGGGAGACTTGGGACATAAATGTCATATACCCGGTGAGGATGAGTTTAGTGAGCTTGGGTTTGCTATTGATCAAATGACGGATGGTCTCAAAGAGCGAGAAAAAATTAAAACTAATTTTGCCAAGTATGTTTCTCATCAGGTTTTAGAAAAAGTATTAGAGTCAAAAGAAGAAGTTAAACTAGAGGGAGAAAGAAAGGAAGTAACAATTCTTTTTTCGGACATACCAAGATTTTCTAAGATTGCTGAAGATCTTTCTCCTGAAGAGGTGGTCTCTTGTTTAAATGAATATTTTGAGATAATGATTGATATCATTTTAGATAATAATGGCACCATTGATAAATTTATTGGGGAAGGGATAATGGTAGAATATGGAGCTCCTGTTGATGATCCGAAACAGGAAGAAAAAGCTGTTTTATCTGCCATTGCTATGCATGAAGCATTAAAAAAATTAAAAGAAAAATGGCGCTCCGAAAATAAACCTGATATTGATATGTGTATTGGGATTCATACTGGTCCTGCGATTGTCGGAAATATTGGAGCTGAGGAGCGAATGGAATATACGGCAATTGGAGATACTGTCAATATCTCTGCTAGGCTTATTGAACAGTGCAAGGTAAAAAATAAGAAGATCATCGTCAGTAAGCAAACCTATCAAAAGGTAGGGTTTCCTTTAAATGCTGAAAAATTAGGCGTTACAATACTACCTGGAAAAGAAATAGAGACTGAAATTTATGCAATTGAGCCTTAAAAAAATAGGAGTTAACAATGAAGAAAATTTTTATTAGGGGGCTTCTTACAGTTGCGCCATTAGCAATTACAATAGCCCTTATTGTTTGGCTGTTTACTTTTATTGAAAATGCATTTAGTGGACCTATTATTGCCATTATTGGGCAGAAATACTACTTTACAGGTCTTAGTGTTCTTTTAGCCTTATTGCTTACCTTTATGGTCGGCATTGTCATTAATAACTTCATTATTCAAAGGATCTATACTTGGGCAGAAAATCTTCTTAAACATATTCCTTTAGTGAAAACACTTTATAATTCTGTATCCGATTTAATGGGATTTTTTAAGACTGGAAGCAAAGAAAAACTTGGAAAAGTAGTCATGCTAAATTTTAATGGTTTTAAAATTTTAGGGTTTGTTACGAGAGAAAGCTTTGAGGATTTGTCAGATATGGGCACAAAAGATGAAGTTGCTGTGTATATTCCTTTTAGTTATCAGATTGGGGGATATACATTTATTGTACCTACCTCACATATTGAGCCTGTTGAAATGACAGTAGATCAAGCTATGCGCTTTGCAATTACAGCAGGTGTTTTAAAAGGACGTTCTCCAAAAGATAAATCAGAAGTCCATTAGCCTTTTAGATAAGACGTGTCGTTTAAAAGCTCAATTACGGAATTGTTTCTCTCATAGCCTAAAATACTTAATGAAGCGTTAGATAAAGTAAAAAACCTGCCTTCTTTTGCGCTTAGCTGCAACCAACAAGCAATTAAAGCTCTAGAAAAGTGTCCATGAGAAAAAAGTAATATATTTCCAGTAAGCCCTTCAATCATCGAAAAAAACTTATAAGCTCTTGTTGTTACCTGCTCTATTGACTCTCCATTGGGAGCTCCTTGAGTAAATACAGACCAGTCAGGGTTGGATTTCTTTATTTCATTCGTTGTTTTACCTTCATAGTCGCCATAATTCCACTCTTTAAGCTCATCTAAAGCCTTCCCTTGAAATCCTGCGAGCTCACATGTTGTACTAGCTCGTAATAGTGGGCTTGTGAAAACTTTTTCAAAATGAATCCCTTCTAGTCGATGTTTTAAGAGTCTAGCTTGTTTTTTTCCTTCTTCATTCAAGTCAATGTCAGTAAAACTTGTATGCTGTTTTGTTTGGTTCCATTTTGTTTGTCCGTGTCTTGCTAAATATACTTTTTGCATTTTTTCTTTCCTTTATTTTTTCTCTCATAGCACAATAGGTAGCGCTATATAAACAAAAAAATGGAGATTGATATGGCTGAAGTATTAGTAGTTGCTAGTAAAGTAAAAAAATACATCAAAGAAAAGGGTGATATGAGTACATCCGCAACTGCAATTAGTCGATTGTCAGAAATTATTGAGGAAGAATGCAATAAAGCAATCGAAAGTGCTAAATCAGCTAGAAGAAAAACTGTAATGGATAGAGATTTCGAAGAGTAGGAGAGGATCTTACTTATGAAAAAAACATTATGGTTATTATTTTTTATTATTGGAGTACATATGCAAGCATTCTCTAACCCTATCGTAAACCTTAAGACAACTCAAGGAGATATTCAAATTAAGCTGGATCCAAAAGTGGCTCCTAAAGCTTGTGAGAATTTTATTAAACTTGTCGAAAAGGGCTATTATAATGGAACTCTTTTTCACCGAGTTATCAAAGATTTTATGATACAAGGTGGCGATCCTTCCGGCATTGGTGTTGGAGGTGAGTCCATTTGGGGAAAATGTTTTGAGGATGAGTGTATAGCTACATGTAGCTTTGATAAGCCAGGTAAGTTAGCTATGGCAAATAAAGGACCAAATACCAATGGTTCTCAATTTTTCATTACAACAGCCAAGACTCCTTGGTTGAATATGCGCCATACTATTTTTGGAGAGGTTACAAAAGGTATGGACATAGTGGAAAAAATAAGCACTGTTGCTACAGATCCTAGAGATCGTCCTTTAGAACCTCAAAAAATAATCAAAGCAACTGTTCTCCGGGAAGATTAATCCCGGAGTTTTTCTAAAGGTTGGCTACAGACTTCTCATCAGCCTCTTCCCTTTCTTCCTTACCGAAGAAGGGAAGTATTCCAGGTACCCACTCAGTAGGATCTAGTGATTTCAAAAGATTATCAAGCCCAAATCTTTGGAAGATAGATCTTAATACAGTGTTGAAAATTGCTTTTTCTATGTCTTTTATAGGAAATCCAGTTTCATTGGAAATATTGTAAAACTCTAATTTTTCTAGAGTAGGATATCTAGTTACAGAGCCATCCATTTTGGTAACCTGCACAGTCAAGTTGTTCAAGGTAAGCCTTTTAATTAAATATTCCTTTCCGTTAGTGTCTTTTTCTTTTTCTTCATCACC
>JASFVE010000022.1:0-26340 GCA_050049995.1 Chlamydiota bacterium
TAACATCTCTGAGAGACATGCTTTAATTGTTATTGGTGTGTGTCTTTCTTTTTGGAATAAACGAGGCAAAAGCAATAATGCTTTTTTAGAAGTAATTGAGCAAACTTTTCCAGGAAAACTCTTGCAATCGAAAGTCAGAAGAGATATCTCTGTATCTGAAGCATCGATTTATGGTAAACCAATTTTTGAAACAGCCCCACAATCTCGAGCTTCACAAGACTATATGGCGCTTACAAAAGAAATATTAGAAAGAATGTAAAGCCGGCTTTACAAGGAGATAATAGATGGCAAAATTTAATGCTCTTTTAAACTTAAGGTTAAAGCAGAAAAATTCAGACAAAAATAAAATGACTGCACTTGCTGAAAGGTCTAATTCAGGAAATCTTTCCAGTTTTTCAGGTGTCTTTAAATTAAGCAAGCTAACAGATAATGAAAAAGATACCATTGAGTCTATTTTAAAGAATTTTCGAGAAAATGAAGAATATAATGTCGAAAAAGACTTAACCAGTCTTATGACAATTACTTCTGAAGTAAAGGCAATTACCAATCAAGCTATCATTTTGCATGGTGAGAGGATAAAGAAGGCACAAGAAATTTTAAAAGCATATAAAGAAGGTGCATTTACAGCCTGGCTTATCGCCACTTATGGAAATAGGCAAACACCATATAATTTTCTGCAGTATTATGAATTTTATTCTAAAATGCCTCAGGACTTGCATCCTATTATTGACCAAATGCCAAGACAGGCTATCTATAGCCTCGCCTCAAGGGAAGGCCCTCAAGAAAAAAAACTAGAAATTATTCAAAACTATAATGGACAGGCAAAACAAGAACTATTGACGATTATTAGAACAGTTTTTCCATTAGCTGAAACAGACAAAAGAATACCTAATTACGCCAGCAGAGTGCTTTCTTTATTAAAAAGAGCAAATACCCTATCAGAAGATCCATCTTTTGTTTTAACAGAAAAACAAAAAAAGCAAATGCAACATTTTATAGACCTTTTAGAATCAAAGATTTAAGCAATGCTTGCTCAATATCAATCTCCCCTGACGTCAAGGTATGCAAGCCCTGAGATGTCTTTTCTTTTTAGTGATAAACATAGATATTCCACATTTCGAAAGCTTTGGCTAGAACTTGCCAAAGCACAAAAAAAACTTGGCCTTCCTATTTCTGAACAGCAAATAGCTGAAATGGAAGCACAAATAGAAAACATTGATTTTGAAAAAGTAAAAGAGTTTGAAAAAGAGCTGCGTCATGATGTTATGGCGCATATCCATGCTTTTTCATTAGTAGCTCCCAGTGCCAAACCCATTATTCATCTTGGAGCTACCTCATGTTTTGTAACTGACAATGCCGATTTGATCATCTTGAAAAAAGCGCTTCAATTAACACTTTCAAAATTGGTTACTGTCATTGATAGGCTAGCTGACTTTGCTAAAGAACATTCTGAACAAGCATGCCTTGCTTATACGCACTTTCAACCAGCTCAGCCCACAACTATCGGCAAAAGAGCATGTTTGTGGCTACAAGACTTTTTATGGGACTTACATGGCTTAGAAAAAATGATAGAGGACCTACCCTTTTTAGGAGCTAAAGGCGCAACAGGATCACAGAGCTCCTTTTTACAGCTTTTTAATAATGATCACACTAAAGTTGAAGAATTAGATCGACTAGTAGCTAAAGCATTTGATTTTGATAAAATTTTAACTATTAGTGGCCAGACCTATAGCAGAAAAATTGATCTTAAAATTGCCAATATTCTAGAAGAAATAGCCTGCTCTTCCCATAAGTTTGCAAGTGATATAAGACTGTTATCCCACACCGGTGAGATCCGAGAAAAGTTTGGGAAAAAACAAGTAGGATCCTCAGCTATGCCCTTTAAGAAAAACCCCATTTATAGCGAAAGAATCTGTTCTATTGCCCGATTCACCATTTCACTATGCCAAAATCCTGCTTATACCGCTGCTACTCAGTGGCTAGAAAGGTCTTTAGATGACTCAGCGAATCGCCGCTTAAGCTTGCCAGAGATTTTTCTTTCAATGGATGCTGTTTTAAATATTTTTCACAATCTTATTAGTGACTGGGATGTAGATGACAATACAGTTCAAAAAAAGCTGCAAGAGTTTTTACCTTTTCTTTGTATGGAAAATCTATTGATGAAAGCAGTAAAAAAAGGAGGAGATAGACAGCATTTGCATGAAAAGTTAAGAGCTTACTCCCAAAATGCTTTGGATGATTTCTTTGAAAAAGTTGCTGCTGATTCTGATTTTAAACTGACAAAAGAAGAAATTGATCAAACAAAGCAAACGAAAACCCTTATTGGTAGATCACAAGAACAAGTTCATGAGTTTATAATAAATGAAGTTACTCCCGTCTTACAAAAACTTCATGGAATTAAAGCTTCTATTTCAAAAGTAGAAGTCTGAGATAAAGCCTCTTTAATTTCCTTTTTAGTAGAGTCACTCGGCTCTATCATAGGAAGCCTTAAGTGACTTTTACACAGACCAAGACACTTTAATGCATATTTTATACATTGTGGATTAGGCTCTAAATTAAGGGCCTTTATTAAAGGAGTTAACTTTTTAACAATCTTCCCCGCTTTTTCATATTTGTGAGAAAGACAAAGATCATGCATCTCTTTCCACAGAGAAGGCATCACATTAGCAATAACTGAAATGCTGCCAATTGCTCCCTTTTTTAGCAGAGTAAACGTTAAGTCGTCATCACCAGACAAAATAGGCAATGATTCAATGCTTTGGATGAAGTTTAAATCTCCCGATGCTTCTTTAATTGATACAATATTTTTTAACTTAGAAAGCTCATTTAATGTATCAAGGGTAAATGTAAATCCAGTTCTTTTAGGATGATGATAAACAATAATGGGAAAATCAAGTTTAGAGACTTCACTAAAGTGAGCTAAGCATCCCTTTTGAGTTGGTCTATTATAATAAGGAGCTATCACCAAAGCTCCATCAGCTCCTAATTCTTTTGATCTATTGGTAAACTCTACAGTTGTTTTTGTGTCATTCGTGCCTGTGCCAATAACAATTGGAATTTTCTTTTTAACAACCTCTACAGCTCTTTTAATGATATAAAGCTTTTCATCTGTATTTAAAGTAGGACTTTCACCTGTTGTCCCTAGCAAGACCAGTCCATCTGTTTTTTGCTCTAAATGCCATTCTAAAAGATTGTCTAAAGCATTACGATCAAGAGCAAAGTTATCATCAAATGGTGTTACTAAAGCAACAATAGAACCCAAAAAAGACATAGACCCCTCAAATTAAAGGATCTAATCAATCACTTTTTAGAAATAAAGACAAGATCTTCTCTAGATAAGTTATCAAAGAAATCACGCCATCTAAGGATCTCTTCATAAAAATGGTCTAAGATATATTGAAAATCATCGGCATCACCAAAAAAAGTAAACTTATGTGTTAAAAAGACCTCTTTTTGTGAAACATTGACCCAAAGTCTTTGATTTTTTGAACGAAAAGTACTGACAAATCGACGAATAGGCTTAGGAATACCCCCTTTATCAAAAAAAACTGAAGCTGAAAGGTGAAACCCTTTATCCCATTCCACTCTAATAAGCTCATTTTTAAAAGTAAGATTCCAAAAATCATACTCTCTTACTTTCTCTAAAAGCTCTATGTATTTTGCGTCATCCATATGTAAAACCAAATAAGCTGGTTCTTTCCTAATTAAATGGTACAAAGAATATGGTCAACAAAAAATATTAAAAATCTTTAAAAAAAATTTGAAATTAATAAGAGAAAAAAGGCCGTTTTTTACAACGGCCTTTTTTTAAAAGCTTGTCTATTTGATTAAGATTTGCATTGTGCAATTTCAGATCTTGGCAATACATATCCTTGCAATTCAGCTGATCGAATACAAGAGCTAGTTGTAAAGCCGTCCATTTGAGAAGCGGTTTTATTTTTTTTCAATATGTGACCAACATAGGCTAAAGAAAGTGCATCTCCAGATTTTGCTGCTTTCTTAAAGAAAGATAATGCTCTAAATACATCTCTAGGGCCCTTCTCATACGCAGGTGTATGTAAAAAATGTAAGCCTAAAAGTCTGTTCGCTTCAGGAATACCATCTGCCTCCCCTTCACTTCTTTTTCCTGCTGCAGATCGCAACATCTGGATATAATCTTCTCCTTTTTTATAAACAGCAGCTCTCATTCTTGCTTTAAAGTAGTATTGATCTTGTGCTAGAAATCTTTCATTCGCAGCTGAAGTTAAGTAAGAATTCGCAAGCTCATCTCCGCCTTCAATAGCCTTTAGCTGAAATAATGTTCCAAGTAAGTATTTGGCATAACCGTCCGTTCTTTTAGCGGCATGTAATAGTCTTTCTTTATGAACAAGTAAAGTCCTATCTTCTAAGTTATCCTTAATATGAACAACTTCCCATCCTTTAGTTGCTTCATAAGATATAAAAGGAATTAATCCTAAACTGAATACTGTAACAGCTAATGATCCAAGTATTGCTAGTGCTACATTTCGAATACTATGATCAGTAGTTGAATAAGAAAAAGGATTATAAACACCTTTTTTTAAAAAGAAACTCCATTGATTGGACTTAATTTCGTAATTGTGAACACTATTTGACATTATCATTCTCCCATTAAACTAACATTTATTATATTTAGTTAATAAGTTTTAATAAATAATAAACATTAATTTAAAAAAACAATAATTTTATTCATCAATAAAACCAATTTTTTTGAAATATTTTTTATTTCTTTGAATATACTTTGGAAATTTTTTATTAATAGATACAAGTCGAGTTCCATCAACCTGAGCCTTCCATACCTTATAAGACAAAAAGGTATCATTACCTTCAACAATGCTTTTGTACTTGTCCTTATTTTTCTCATACCCTCCCATGGAGGTAAAATGCCATCCATATCTCCATATGGCTACCCTTTCTCCTCTGACAAGCTCTCTAATGCTTTGTGGAGAATATAACTTTAGATTTTTAAAAGTAGTAGCGGCAGTACCGGCCCATAAACATTTTGTATATCTATTCAAAAACCATCTATACATTTTCTGGGAAAACCCAATAACCTTTTCTTTATCAATGAATTTTTTTAGTTTTTTTATAACAGGTCCGGGAATGATTTCATCAACATCCGATATAATTATTAGATCATTATCATCGCATCCTTTTAGACCTCGCATAATCTGGTTTCTTTCCCAATTTTCTCTAAGCCATGGATTGTCTGTTTTAATTTCTTGATCTAAAACGATATGAATAATTTTATCGGAAAATTTATCAAATCTTTTCTTATTTTCTTGAAAATACAAAGGTTTTGTATCGCCAGTTCGATGTGTTCTAGTCGATTCTACAAGGACAAATTTATCAACATGTTTATAAAGTTCATTTAATCTAATTTCTAAAAGCTCCAGTTCATTAAAAAATATAAAACAGTCATAGACTTTTCGCTCATCTTTTGATCTTAATAATGGTGTGAGAAAAACAAGTCCTATAGCAAGTAAAATAAAAAGTTTTTTCATATCAAATTTCCATGATCAAAAATAATTTTTTTATATTAGATTTTTAAAGTTTTTTTGATTAGATAAATCATTACTGCATACTATTTTTTAGTTAGGTAAGAGAAAAGTAATGTTGATAAATACCTTATGAAAAACTCAATCAAAAGTGTTTTAGGCAAACTAAGCTAATAAAGTTTATGGCTTAGCTCATTTTTCAAAACAAGAAGTTTGGTCATCAAAAAATAGAAATCACCATTAAAAATATATTACCCGAATGAAAAAAAATAGAAGGTAAGAAAAACTTACCTTCTAAACGCTTTTCAACTAGGTGGAATAGCTCATACTAAGACTGAACAAAAAGGCGATAGAAGACCTTCTTGTAAAACATTTCTATCTAAATTTTCACAACGATCTAGATTAAGTACTTCTAAACTATTTTCTATTGGAAGGTGCCTGAGGCAATTTCCAGTTATATTTGAACGAAACAATGTAAGGTTTTTTAACTGAACCGCTTTTTGGAAAAACCTGATAAGAAAAGCTTCATCAAGATTACACTCATCTAAGTTGAGTTCTTCTAAGCTATTTTCCTTTGGAAGGTGAGTTAAACACTCTCCTATTATGTTTGTACAGGCTAAGTTAACCACTTTTAAATACAGTGCTTTTAATTGAAAAAAACTGGCAAGAACGTCTTCATTAAGGCTTTTACAATTTTTTAAAACAAGCTTTTTTAGTTGGTTTTTTTCAGGAAGAAACGAAAGAAATTCCCCCGTTATAGTTGTACATGTATCAAGTAAATTAATCTCTTTTAAACGAGCAGCCTTTTTAAAAAACTCTACAAGGAAAGCTTCATCAAAATCATGACCTAAGTCTAAATCAAGTTTTTCTAACTTGTTTTCTATTGGAAGAAAAACAAGGCATTTTCCTGTTATATTTGAAAAAGATAAATTAATCTCTTTTAATTGAGCTGCGACTTGAAAGACCCTAGCAAGGAAACTTTCATTAAAACCTAAAAACCCACCTAAAGTAAGCTTTTCTAATTGACTCTTTTCAGAAACTAGGGAAAAACACTCTCCAGTTATAGTTGAATTACGTAAATTGACCTCTTTTAAGGAAATCGAATTCTGAAAAAAAACTATAAAGCTAGAGTCTTTAAGGTTTGCACAGCCACATAGGAAAAGCTTTTCTAATTGGTTGTCCTTTGGAAACTGAGCAAGACATCCTCCTGTTATATTTGTGTTGTCTAAGTTAAGCTCTTTTAGGTGAGCTGCTTTTGAGAAAAATTCTGCTAAAAAAGCTTCATTGCAACTCTTACAACTTCCTAAATCAAGCTTTTCTAGTAGGTTTGCTGGAAGGTGAGTAAGACACTCTCCCGTTATATTTGCACCGGCTAACTTAACCTCTTTTAAGAAAGCTGCCGATTGGAAAAATTTTACAAAAAAAGCTTCCTTAAGATTGCAGCTAGATAAAAAAAGCTTTTCTAGTAGGTTTGCTGGAAGGTGAGTAAAACACTCTCCTGTTATATTTATATATTCTAGATTAACCTCTTTTAAGTAAGCTGCTTTTGAGAAAAATTCTGCTAAAAAAGCTTCATTGAAATGGTGATTCGATTTTAAGAAAAGCTTTTCTAACTTGTTTTCTATTGGAAAATGGGTAAGACATTGCCCTGTTATTTTTAGATAGTCTAAGGTAATCTCTTTTAAGTTAGCTGTTTTTTGGAAAAATTCTGCTAAAAAATCTTCATTGAGAGCTTGACACCAGTTTAAGATAAGCTTTTCTAACCTGTTTTCTGTTGGAAGGTGTGAAAGACACTCTCCAGTTATATTTATATATTCTAGATCAACCTCTTTTAAGTGAGTTGCATTTTCAAAAAATTCTGCTAAAAAATCTTCATTGAGAACGCGACATGTGTTTAAATCAAGCTTTTCTAGCTGGTTTTCCATTGGAAGGTTTGTAAGACACTCTCCCGTTAGGTTTATTTCTTCTAATTTAATCTCTTTTAAATGAGATGCTTTTTGGAAAAAATTTGTAAGAAAAGCTTCATTAATATTTTCACATCCAAATAAACAAAACTTTTCTAGCCGGTTTTCGTTTGGAAGATGAGTAAGACACTCTCCAGTTATGCTAGAATACACAAGAGTTAAAGATTTTAAGTTAGGACACAGTTCTATTGCTTCTGCAACTTGCTCATCCGTAATTTGGTCTAAAGGACAACAAGAAAAATCTAAATCTTCTATTAAGTTTCGGTGTTCTTCTGGAAGCCCCTGTAAGTAAGAAATTACATGAGTAGCCCCTTGCGCAAGTTTACATTCGATTACTTTAGAAATAAACTCACCTTTAAATTTGGAAGGGTTCAAGATTTCATTAAGCTTTAGATTTACTAGATGATGTATAAGGCTAGGATGATTTTGTAAAAATACAAACCTTTCTCCTAAGGGTAATTTTGAAATAGATTGCATAAGATCGAACATGCAAAGGTTATTTCGAAAAGCCTTTTGCCAAACC
Organism: Chlamydiota bacterium; assembly: GCA_050049995.1. Classification (GTDB taxonomy): domain Bacteria; phylum Chlamydiota; class Chlamydiia; order Chlamydiales; family SM23-39; genus 21-14-0-10-35-9. The sequence continues at coordinate 8,004 of JASFVE010000022.1, forward strand.
CTATTAGTAGTGCAGTCAACTAGCTGCCGCCTCGGCGGCAAAAAAGATATAATATTACCGCAGATAAAATTTGATAATGCTAAATTAGAAGAAGTACTAGTGGAACTCATATATGCCTCTGTATGTAAAAAAAATAATTAAGGCGAAAGATTTTATCCCAACAAGTAGATTAATTTCATCTTAAACAGGCGCAATTATTTAAAAAAAAGGCATCATGAAAAACTTTTCTACTTTAACTTGTCCTAGTCCCATTAGCACCTCTAATATCTGTTGAATAGGATAAGAGTTAGATTGCTTATATTAACAAAACAGAACGTGAGGTTTTTTGAAGAATTTTTAATAGAAAAGCTCTATGACAATTGTAAGAGTTAATCAAGTTAAGCTCTTCTAAGGAGTTCTTTTCGGGTATATATGAAAAACCTTCTCCCGTTGTGTTTGTATCACCTAAATCAGCTTTTTTTAAATTAACCATTTTCTGGAAAACACTCCCAAGAAAATGTTCATTGAGTTTTTTACAACTCTTTAAATCAAGTATTTCTAGTCGATTTTTCCTTGAAATAAAAAAAAGACCTTCTCCTGTTGTGTTTGTTTCAGACAAATCAACTTCTTTCAAATGAGAGGCTTTTGACCTAAAAAAGTCAGAAAGTAAAACTTCCTCAAGAAGGGTACATTTTTTTAAACTTATCTTTTCTAGTTGATTTCTTTCTGAAATACAAGAAAGCCCCATTCCTGATGAATTTGTACTGCTTAAATTAAGCACTTTTAAAGAAGCTGCTTTCAACTGGAAAAAATTAGCAAGAAAAGCCTCATTAAGACTATGACAGTTAGCTAAAGTAAGCCTTTCCAATTTGTTGTTTTTCGATATATGAGAAAGACATATTCCCGTTATTTTTGTACGGTACAAATTAATGTCTTTTAAAGAAGCTGCTTTCTGGAAAAAATTAGCAAGAAAAGTTTCCTTAAGACTATGGCAGCTAGCTAAATAAAGCCTTTCCAACTGGTTGTTTTCCAATATATGGGAAAGACCCTCTCCTGTTGTGATTGCATCACTTAAATTGATCATTTTTAAAAAAGCTGCTTTCTGGAAAAAGTTAATAAGGAAAGCTTCATTAAGGCTAAGACAGTTAGCTAAGTGGAGTTTTTCAAGGTAATTGTTTTCCGATATATGGGAAAGACCTTCTCCTGTTGTGTTTGTAAAACTTAAATTAACACCTTTTAAATGGACTACTTTAAAAAAAATAGCTGCAAAAAAAGTTTCGTTAAGAGTTTCACACCACGCTAAGTCCAACCTTTCCAATTGGTTGTTTTCCGATATATGGGAAAGACCCTCTCCTGTTGTGTTTGTTTGAGATAAATCAACCACTTTTAAATGAATTGCTTTTTGAAAAAACTCAGTAAGAAAAACTTCAACAAGCTTGGTACTAGCCCTTAAATAAAGAATTTCCAGTTGATTTTCTTTTGAAAGGCCTGTAAAACATTTTCCCGTAAGATTGGTACAGGATAAATCAATCTCTTTTAAATGAGTTGCTTTTTGGAAAAAACTTTCAAGAGAATCTTCATTAAGATTTCCACATCTATTTAAAGAAAGCTTTTCCATCTGATTTCTTTCCGATATATACGAAAGACCTTCTCCCGTGGTGTTTGTGCTGTACAAACTCACTTCCTTTAGAGAAGTTGCCTTTTGAAAAAAAATAGCAAGAGAATCTTCATCAAGGTTATAACATTCTTTTAGGACAAGCTTTTCTAACTGATTTTCTTTTGCAAGATGAGCAAGACACACTCCCGTTGGGTTTGATCTAGATAAATCAACCTCTTTTAAATGAATAGCTTTTTGAAAAAACCCAGTAAGAAAAACTTCAACAAGACTATCTCTGCAATTTTTTAAAAAAAGCTTTTCTAACTGATTTTCTTTTGGAAGGTCAGCAAAACATTTTCCTGTAAGATTTGTGCCGGACAAATCAATCTCTTTTAGATGAATTGCTTTTCGTAAAAAACTTGCAAAGGCCTCTTCATTAAAGTTTTGGCAACTTAATAATCTAAGCTTTTCTAAATGGTTTTTTTCTGAGATTAGTGTAAGACAACTTCCTGTTATATGAGGACAAAAACCAAAATCTAAAAACTTTAAGTTAGGACACAGTTCTATCGCTTTGACAATTTGTCCATCCGTAACTTGGTTAGAAGAGCAATAAGAAAAATTCAAAGCTTCAATCATGTTTCGTTGCTCTTCAGTAAGGCTTTGCAAATACGCTATTACATTAGCCGCCCCTTTTGTAAACTTACATTCAATTACTTTAGATAGAAATTCACCTTTAAATTTAGATGGGTTTAAAGTTTCATTAAAACTCAGGTTAACTAAATGCTCAATAAGCCCAGGATGGCTTTTTAAAAACCGTATTCTTTCTGTTATTTGAAGGTTTGAAATAGATTGCATGAGATCAAACATGCAAATTCGATCTCGAGAAATACCCCGCCAAATCTTGCTAATTACACAGTCAACTAGTTGTTGCTGAGGAGGTAAAAAAGATATGATATTACTCCAAGCTTTTTGAGGTAATGGTAAAGTGGTTGTGGAAGTTGCTGAACTCATCTATGTTTTAGATACAAAAAAATTGATTGAGCCGTGCATTTTTACACAACATGTAATAAAGTTTTATCTTTTTTTTAAGGAGCAATAATGTCTCAGGTAACTTTTTCTAACACCTCAAGTATTCAAATTTACTTGTACGATGATGTGCAAGCCTCTACTTTCAAATTCTTAGACATACAGTCTCTTTTACGTTATGGGGCAACTTCAAAAAACCATTTAAGGATTACAGCGCAGTATATTAAGCCAAGAGAAATTCAAAATTTCATTGAAGGGTGGTTATTAAGGTTACCTGCGGAAGAATACGCTAACCAAATAAATGATTTAAAAATTTGCAAAGAAAAGATCTGTAAAGTTGACTATCAACTGAATCTTATAAGCGCGGAAAAACATCCGAACTTACCATTTGTAAAGTTTAATATTTTTGAAGTAAAAAAATCTTTGTTGGAGATATTAAAAGCCATAAATAATAAAGATGCTTCAATAGTAGAAGATTTCAAGCAAATTCCTCTTCCAAGACTTTTTGAAAGCTTTTTTGAAGTCTTTGATATACATCAAAGACTAGAAAAACTGCTAGATCAAATACCGTTTTTTCTAAAGCTAGTCAATGAGAATAAAACTGATTTCTTATTAGAAGTTATCGCGCTTTTTTCTAATGAAAGTCAAAAAAATAGAGCTTATGAATCCATTGCAATTACTCTATTGATACTGGAAGAAATTGATAGAGCACAGGAAATTACTAGTCTCATTACAAACCCTGAAAAAAGATGTAATGCACTTTTAAAAGTTTTTAATAGTTTTTTAACATCTGAAAACCAAGAAAAAGCACGAGAAGCATTAGAACAGGCTCTTGAAAGTGCTCACTTCATTCCAAGTGCTGGAAGAAGGTGCAGAGCTCTTTTTCAAGTTTCACAAAGTTTTTTGCAATTTAATAACAAGAAAGAAGCTCGCGCAATACTACACCGAATTTTTCATTTAGCTAAGATGGCTCTGGAAGGTCAGAAAAAAAATAGGTTATTTTATGATCTTTCAAAAAGTTTTTTAGAAGCTAATGACCCTGTAACGGCTCTTGAAGTCGTTAAACTTATTCCTGAAAAACATATAAAAAATGCTGCTTTTAAACTCATTTTTGACTTCTTTTTAGAAGTAGGAGATATGAAAGCTGCTCTCAAGATAGCTGAATTGCTTTTCAAGGAAAAAAGCTTCCTAAAAGCATGTAATGCTTTTATAAGCCTTTCTGAAACTTTCTTGGAATTAGAAGACTTAAAAAACACTAACTATGCATTGCAACGAGCACTTAAAATTATTGAGAAAAGTCCAATTGAGGTATATACCAAAAGTTTTTTACTCAAAAAAATTGCCAAGCCTTTCTTGATATCAAAAAGTTTGAAATCATCTCTTAAAATAATTGAACAGATACCCAATCAAACGATAAAAGTGGATGCTCTTATAATGATTATTGAAATACTTACAAAAAATGATAAGAAAGATAAAGCATTTAAAGTAGCTGACCTTTTACCTGAAGGGCTAAGGAGGTGTATTCACAAAAGAATAGAATCTAATTTCTATTGAAAGGAGAGCGTGTAAAACAGCTAGCTCTAATCTCCATTACTTTTCTTTGCGAGTAAATAAAATTTTACTATAACGTTTATGTTTTTTTAACTGTTGCGAAGAACTATGAGGTTTTTGCTACTTTTCATTACAGCTACCCTTTTTGCCCAAGGTTCAGATAAGGCCTATGTTGTTAATAGAGTAGGTGGAAGCGTTAGTGTTGTTGATACTGTTACAAATACAGTTGTTTCTACTATCTTTTGACATAGCAATATCTCCAGATGGAACTAGAGCATATGTTCCAAATTCTAGTAGTAACAACGTGAGCGTTATTGATATAGTAAATAATACTGTCATAAATGCCATAAATGTGGGAAATACTCCGGAAGGAATATCTATATTAAGTTCTTTATTTATTGCTCCAGAAAATTTACAAGCAAAAACAACTGCAGTTTTATTTCCAACTCAAACAGATATTGTTAATACAACAACATGGGACAAACCTGAAAATATAGCTTCTTACAATATATATAGAGATGCAAACTTATCCGATTTAGATGGATAAACAACCGGCTCTATTTTTGAAGACCATCAAAGAAACCCTGAAACAACTTATTTTTATTTCATCCAACCTATCAATGTTTTTGGATTTTCCGGAGCTGTTGCCTCAATTACAGTACGCAATTAAAACTATTTAACCAACGCTGAGTCATCAGCCATAGCATGATATGCTTGATCAAGTACTTTGTTTACCTCTAATAGAGACTCAAAAGAAGCTTGCATTTCTTTATAACTTTTTATCGTTTTTTGAATAGAAGCTGTTTTTTTAGGATGAAAAAAGTCGATATATTCTTGTATTAAGTGAGTATCTTTCAAAGGTGTTTCCAAAATAATATCTAAATTTAGAAACTATCTTTTTTTATTTTTTTTGAAAACATTAAACTTTTACTTTGAAGTAGATTATTCCAGCTAGCAAACAGGCAAAAGAAGAAATCCAAAAGAAAAGTTTTAAGTGAAAAAAGTCTGTTAAGCCTCCTACAAGCGGAGATGTTGCCATAGCAAGTGATTGCATAGACTGTGAAATACCAAGTATTTTTCCTTGAATACTTTTATCTGCTCTAGAAGAAATAAGATAAGTACAAAGCGGCCAAGTAACCCCCGCAAAAACAACACATAGTCCAAGTAAAAGTAAAAAGTTAAAAGCTGTTTGAGGAAGAGTTATTAAAATGCATAACCCTGAAAAGGAAACTAAAGAAAACTCTAGAAAACGAAGTCTGGTTTTTATTTGTATTGGAAGTTTGCTAATTACACCTGAACCTATAGCCCAGCAAATTCCCATGTAAGCTGCGACATTGCCTATTTGTGAATTAGAAAATTTAAAAAGGTCTATTAAATACACAGGAGTAAACTGAAAAATCAAAGTCCACGCAAATAAAATTAAAAAGTAGATCAGATAAATTGTTTTGATTTTTTTAATTTTTAGTGCTGTTTGGATATTGCGAACGCCCTCTAGCAAATTGAACTTCACATTTTTGTAAATTTTACCAGTTTCACTGAATCCCCAGTAGACAAACATTAAATTAATAAAAGTAAAAAAACTTGCAATCCAAAGAGGTAATGAAAAGGAAAAATTAGGGTTAAGTTCTTGGTCTGAAAACTTTCCCCCGATATATGCGCCAACTATAAAAGAAATGCCTGCAACAATGGAAAGATAACCAAAGTTTTTTACTTTATGGTGCTCGCTATCACTTATATCAGCAATAGCTGCTAAGCATATGGAAAGATTTCCAGAAAAGGCACCGGTAATAAGCCTAGAAACGAATAGAAGTATCAACATATTCTGACTCAGGCTAATGCCGCTTAAGATAAGTCCTACAAGGGTAAAAAAAATGGTAACAACTAATGCCTTTCTTCTACCTGTTTTATCAGCATATTCTCCTATTAAGGGTGAGCCAAAAAACTGGGCTAAAGGAAAAGCCATTAAAAAAAGGCCTAGAATAGCAGTTCTTATTTCCCCTGGCACTTCAGGGGAAAAAATCTTATTTTGAGGATCTATAAAATAAGGAGCGAAAATTGGAAAAACAATAGACCAGCCTAAATTATCTGCAAAAAAAGTAAAATAAATCGAGGCTTTGGTAAGTTTTAAATTTCGCTTCATAAAACATATGAATAATAGAACCTACAATTCTAACAAAGAAGTTTTTAATCTATTTGCCAGTTAACAGGCGCTACATCATTTTTAGATAAAAACTCATTTGCTTTTGAAAAATGCTTACATCCAAGAAATCCAGTGTTAGCTGAGAAAGGTGATGGATGAGCCGCTTTTAAAACTAAATGTTGTTTTGTGTCTGCTAAAATAGTTTCACATTTTTTTTGTGCATGTTGTCCCCATAGCATAAATACTGTTGGAGTAGACTGCTCTGCTACGGCTTGAATAACAGCATCTGTAAACTGCTCCCAACCCTTTCCATAGTGGGACCTTGGTTCGTTGGCTCTCACAGTTAAAGTAGAGTTCAATAGTAGAACACCATTTTTTGCCCAACTTTCCAAGTTACCATGTGATGGAATTGGAACATTTAAGTCATCATTAAGCTCTTTATAGATATTTTGTAAGGAAGGAGGTGGCTTTACTCCTTTCTTAACACTAAAAGAAAGACCGTGAGCTTGATCTGGGTTATGATAAGGATCCTGCCCTACAATAACCACTTTAACTTCTTCAAAACATGTCGCGCATAAAGCTTTAAAGACATTTTCCTTTGATGGATAAATTGTGTGACCACTAGTCAACTCATCGGATAAGAAAGACTGAAGCTCTTTCATATAAGGTTTTTCAAATTCAAGCTTCACTCTTTTTTTCCAACATCCTTGCATTTTCATAAATAGTTATCTCCTCTAAAAAAAACGTTGCAGTTTTACAATATTGACAAAAGATTGTCAAAAAATTTACGATTTTACCTCAAAAGAGGCGAGTTATGGATGATTTAGCAGAAAACAACGTTATCAAGTTCACAAACATTACGATGAAAAAAGGCATTTACTATGCCAATTTTAAAGTTAAAGGTACTAGAAATGGTGTGATCACTGCAGCTTCCATATCAGTTGATATCTCTGCTTTAGAACTTCACTCAGGCGATACTTTAGAAAAAATTATCGAAAAAAGTGCAGAGCTTGCCCTAAAAGAGATAAAAAAAGCAGATTTTCGCTTTGATGACATGTCCTATCTGGGTGTAGCGCAGCTTGGCTAGCGCGCTTGCATGGGGTGCAAGAGGTCGGAAGTTCGAATCTTCTCACCCAGATTTTTTTTCTAAGTAAGCTACTTCACAATCAACAAAAGACGACAACTTTTTAACAGGCAAGGTTTCATGCTTTGAATCTTTGCATGTAAATAAGCTCTTTTACAAGAAAAGAGCTTATTTACAGCTTTAAAAGCAGTTTTTATTAAAAGTCTTTTGCTAGTCTGTCCTTTAACTTTTTTCCAGCACTCCAATGATTTCTACATGATTGGTATGCGGAAAAAGTAAAAAGGCTTTTCCGGCAACTATTTGGTAACCATTTTCTAAAAGAACTTCAGCATCTTTGATAAACGTCTCTGGATTACAGCTGACGTAAATTAGTCGTTTTTCTTTTTGTTCTATAAGCCTTTTTAAAAGGTCTTTATGCAAACCCTTTCTAGGAGGGTCTACTAAAATGGTATCAAATGAGTCTAATCGATTAAATTGATTAGCGTCGGAAAGAGTATATACAAATCTTTCTTTTCTTGGGTGATTTTTATATGATGCAAGGTAAGAAATTTTAGAAAAGGGGTTACTTTCCACTAAACATAGGTGTTGACACTTCTTTTCTAAAAAATAGGCAAAAACACCATTTCCCGCATAAATTTCGAGTAATTTTGATCCTTTTGGGGTGTTTTTTACCACAAAATCAATCATTTCTTCAAAAACTGCAAGGTTGGCTTGCATAAAAGATGCTGGATGAAAGGCAAATTTTTTACCTAAAATTTTTTGCCAAACAAAGTCTTGTCCAAATACTTTTTTCCAATTATTTGAGAAAATCACATTGTTACGGTTTTCGTTAAAATTGACCCAAATTGAAGAAAAAATGGTCATTTTTTGTAGTTTTTTGATCAATTTTTGCAATTTTTTGTCCAAAACTTGCATATTTGCAACAATCGTGAGTTGCAGTTTTTTATTACTTACATCAACAACTAACTGAATATTTCTAACAAGGCCTGTATGAGAAGTTTCATTGTAGCCAGAAATTTCTAACTCTTGGAAAGCTTTTTCTACAATTTCTATGCCTTCATTAATAAGTGGATGGTGAGATGTGCAACTGCTTTCTTTAAAAAGTTTATGACTGCCCTTTTTAAAAAGTCCAATTGCTGTTTTTCCATTTATAGTTCTAACGGCAGGTTTTACTTTAATTCGCCATCCAAAACGATCTCTTGCAACAAGTTTGATTTGAATTTTGTTTTTTTCAAAAAAAATTTTTATTATTTGAAAAATAGGTGGGTTTAAAGGATCGTCAATAGTGCAAGAAGGACAGCCAGGATGACATGTGGAAAACTTTTTCATAACTCCATCTTTTTTGTTGATAATTTTGTTCATAACTCAGCTTTGTTGATAAAAGGGCTAGTTATCATCAACATGTAAACAGGTTTTGAACAACAGCTTTTTACCTCGTAAATCACATATGTTATCAACAAATCCACAGAAACTGAAAAAGAAAAGAAAAATTGAATAGAATTCTCTTAAATATACATGTTAAACTTTGAGTTATGAACAGCCTTCATCAAGAACATTTTTTTAAATTAGAAAGTTTTCTTTTGAAAGATTTCATGAAAGGAAACTTTGTTTTTGATCCCCTTCTTGCATTAAAAAAAAATCTAGATGGGTTTGCTTTAGGTTCGATTAAAGGAGACGTTTCAAAGCATGCACATCTTATTCATCCGTCGACTATTACAATTGAAAAAGGTGCCATAGTTGAGCCAGGTGCTTATATTAAAGGGCCATGTTATATTGGAAAAAACACAGTGGTGCGACATGGTGCCTACATTCGTGGTTACGTTGTTGTGGGCAGCGACTCTATTATTGGCCACGATACTGAAGTAAAGCACTCTATTTTATTAAATAATGTACAGGCTAGTCATTTTGCTTATATTGGGGATTCTATTTTGGGTAATAACGTGAGGCTTGGAGCTGGAGTAAAATGTGCTAATGTAAGGTTGGATCAAAAAAGAATAACTCTTTTTTTTAATAATCAAAAAATTGCAACAAATTTAAAAAAAATGGGCTGTATTTTAGGCGATGATGTTCAAATCGGTTGTAATGCTGTTTTAAATCCTGGTACAATAGTTGGACCTAAAAGCTGTTGCCACCCTTGCATTACAGTAAAAGGAATAATAAAGCCCTTTAGTGTGGTAAAGGGCGCAAATCAAATAATAGTTGAGTCTTATGCGTAAGAAATTTTACAGCTACATGAAGAAGATTGATAGTGCAGTTAATACTGCCATTAGCAATATGGGAAGTGATTCCAAGTTAAGGCAAGCTTGTGAATATGCTTTAAATAGCGGAGGAAAGCGTTTCAGGCCTTTGCTGGTACTTTCTGTTGCTGACGCCCTCGGAAACGGCTACAACGTCTTAGATTCAGCTCTTTGTATTGAGTTCTTTCATACAGCATCTTTAATTGCAGATGACCTACCCTGTATGGATGATGAAACAAAAAGAAGAAGCAAACCTACTGTTCATCTAGTATATGGCGAAAGTGTCGCACTTTTAGCAAGCTATACTTTAATTGCAGCTGCTTATGAAAAAATACATACAAATGCAGAGCAGTTAAAAGAAGTTATTGGAGAAGATAAAGCTTATAAAATTTCAGCTAAAGCTCTTCAACTTGTTAGTAATTTAGCGGGTTTGAATGGAGCCACACATGGACAGTTTATTGATTTATTTCCGCCTGATAATTCTTTAGAAACTTTACGAAAGGTTATTTACCAAAAGACAGTTACACTCTTTGAAATTTCTTTTTATTTAGGATGGTTATTTGGCGGCGGAGACACTGAAAAGCTACCTTTGGTAAAAACATGTGCTTACCATTTAGGTATGGCTTTTCAAATAGCAGATGATCTTAATGATTTAGATCATCCTACCGATAAAAGTAACTTTGCTAAGCTTTTGGGAATAGATCTTTCTGTTCAAGAGCTCAACGAACACCTTTTTCAGTATGAAGCTCATTTAAAAGAGTTAGGCTTGAACTCTCCAGAAATGCTTTTTTTTGCTAAAGCATTACAAAAAGGCGCCAAAGTTTGACGCCTAATTTTTTTAAGCCTTTACAGGTTGACTAGGATTAATTGTCTCTAGAATTTTTTCTTCAAGCGCTTGTAAAAGCTCTGGCTTTTGTTTGAGCTCTTCTTTCGCAGCTTCCCTTCCTTGACCTAACCTTGTTCCGTTTAAGCTAAACCAAGTTCCCCTTTTTTCGACGAGACTCAAATCAACTCCAACATCTAAAAGAGAACCAACATGTGAAATGCCTTCATTAAAAAGAATATCAAACTCAGCGATTCGGAAAGGAGGAGCCATTTTATTTTTTACTACTTTTACTTTAGCTCTAATACCAAATTCAGTATTGTCACTTCCTTTCAAGCTGGCAATTCTTCTAATGTCCATTCGAATAGACGAATAGAATTTTAATGCTCTTCCTCCTGTAGTTGTTTCTGGATTACCAAACATCACTCCAATTTTTTCTCTAATTTGGTTGATAAAAACAGCGCTTGTGTTGCTGCGGGATAAGCTAGAGGTAAGTTTTCTTAAAGCTTGAGACATCATACGAGCCTGCAGTCCCATGAATGAGTCTCCGATTTCACCTTCCAATTCGTTTTTGGGAACTAATGCAGCGACAGAATCAATGACAATAACATCCACTGCATTAGATCTAGCTAATGTTTCAGCTATGTTTAAAGCTTCTTCACCACTATCAGGCTGAGAAATCATAAGTTGATCAACGTCTACCCCAATTTTTTTTGCGTAAACTGGGTCCAGTGCATGTTCTGCATCAATATAGGCGGCAATTCCCCCCTTTTTTTGAGCGTTTGCCACAATATGAAGAGCAAGCGTTGATTTACCCGAAGATTCTGGTCCATAAATTTCAACTACTCTACCTCTTGGGATCCCCCCAATTCCTAACGCTAAATCTAAGGAAACAGCCCCTGTTGGTATTACACCGATTTCTTTGATAGAAGACCGGTTGCCTAAGCTCATGATAGCTCCTTCCCCAAATTGCTTTTGAATTTGAGCTACAGCTAATTCAAGAGCTTTTTTCTTTCCGATGTCATCACTCATAAGGTAATTCTCCTTTTTTCATTTAATAACAAGTTTGAATGTATCTTTTGTTGTCGTCAAGAAATGCATTTCTTTCTTTTCTGATTCTTAGTAAAAAAAGATCAAAAGGAGATTGTTATGATTCTTGTAGGTGATGTAGGGGGGACAAAAACAAGATTAGCGATTTTTAAAGCAGAAAAACCTCTTCACTGTTTATATGAAAAAAGTTTTTCTTCTCAAAACTATCAAGGCCTCGGCCTCATTATAAAAGAGTTTTTAAATGACCACCCTTTTGAAGGAGATGTTGCTTGTTTTGGCGTAGCAGGGCCAGTAAGAGCAAACCGCATTCAAGCAACAAATTTACCTTGGGTCATAGATGCTAAAGAGCTAGAAAAAGACCTTGGTTTAAAAAAAGTTTACCTCGTTAATGATTTACAAGCTAATGCTTGGGGTCTTCGTTCCTTAGAAGAAAAGGAGTTTGCTCTTATTAACGAGGGGGAAAAACACGAAGGAAATGCAGCTTTAGTTTCAGCTGGCACAGGTCTTGGCGAAGCAGGTCTATACTGGGATGGCAAAACTCACCTCCCCTTTGCTTGTGAAGGAGGACATACTGACTTTGGTCCAAGAAATGATTTAGAGGTAGAGTTGTACTCTTACTTAAGAAACAAATATGGCCATGTTTCTTGGGAGCGAGTAGTTTCAGGCCCTGGAATCTATGAGTTATATGAGTTTTTAGTTCAAACAGGAAAAGAAAAGAGAACTATAGAGTTTCCTGATAAAGGAAAAGCACCCAAAATTATTTCAGAAAAGGGAGCAAATGAAAGTGATTCAGCATGTGTGAGGGCTTTGCATTGGTTTATATCCTTATATGGAGCAGAAGCTGGAAATGCAGCTTTAAAGTTCTTATCACTTGGTGGGGTATATATCGGAGGTGGGATAGCACCTAAAATCATCGAGGTAATAAAAAAAGATGCTTTGAAAGGAGTAAACTCTTTTAAGAAGAGCTTTTCTAATAAGGGAAGAATGAAAGAGTTATTGGAGCAAATGCCTATAAAAATTGTCTTAAATGAAAAAACGGCCCTTTTAGGAGCGTTTGAATTTGCTTTTATGCAAGAAGGATACTAGAAATCAAATCCAGACTTAAGAGTAAGGCCATGTAAATAGAGATCAGTTAGTGATGTTGTATCAAGCGCTGTAGTAGCAAGTGTTTCTCGCATAACATTTTGATTAAACATAACTTGAAAGTTGTATTTGGCGCTTAGAAAAAAGTGGCACCTGTCTTTGTTAAAATTAATTCCCCAGTTAATTCCCCCTTCCATTTCAAGAGTAGGCCTCAATACTTTTAGAACTTGATTATTGTAACTGAAAATAGTTTCTTGAAAATTTGTAATGTTATTTTCATTGTGAGAGACTTTGTAGTCTGTATAAAGGATTGATGTAGCTATAGCAAAAAGGGCGCTAAAGTTTTTAGTGAAATACCAATTTGTATTTAAACCGGCTTTAGGTCCGATAGACCATGAGTCAGACTGATTGTTGGAAAAAATAGGCATAGCATCAACAGTGTAATCTACATTAAACTTTTGATCTAAAATATTGCTCCTTAAGCCAACATAAGTCCTAAATGTTAGTCTTTTTCCTACATGGTAGGATCGTGCGAACTCTAAATCTAAAAGGTCTAGTTTAAAGTTCCACTTTGCTTTAGCACTACTTGCTAAAGCTGTGTTACCTTCGTGTAGCCAAATGGGAAAAAAGGAAGTAACTTGAGACTGGTTATTAACAAAGTGAAGTCTTGTATAAGTGAAATAAATATCAAAACCAGAAGAATTATTTTTTAATTGAGATCCTAGGATAAAGCCTGGCTCATAGTCAAAGTCCATTTTCAAAATACGAGATCCAATAAAAGAATTATTTTGATTAGAAATTCCTAAGTTTAGCCCATCTTGAGAGGTATACCAATAGATAAAAGAACCATCCAAATGAAAGGACCAGTTTGTTTTTAAGCTAACGCCATTTGGCTTATTATACCCTTCTGTTAGCGTAGACTGCCCCCAAAGTGCCAAGCTACTAAAGAAAAAAAATATCCACAGAATTACATGTTTTTTCATTTAAAAATCTATTCTCCCCGATACTGTTAACCCGTGCAGGTAAAGGTTAGATAATTCTTTAGAAGTGGAAAAGAAAAACTCATCAGCAAATAGCGCCATTCTATTTTGGTTAAAAAAGACTTGAAAATCATAAGAGACAGCAAAATCAACATACCATTTACGATCTGCAAAAAAGCTTCCCCAATCAAACCCTAATGCAAACTCTGCATTAGGAGTTAAAGCTTTTACTGTATCTTTAGCTTGGATATTGATAATGCTTGGGTTTTCAACCTGCCTTTGTACATTTTTTAAGTCGAACTTTGTATATAGTAAAGAGCCAAAGGTCTTAGCAAAGATACTGAACCCCTCACCTAACATCCATTTTGCACGTAACCCTAGGCGGGTTCCTAGTCCCCAAGAGTCAGAGTTATTCTTAGATGTCGGCGATAGATTAGAATACGTATAAGAAACATTATATTCTTGATCAATAATACTTGCTCTAAGTCCAGCAAAGGAACTAAAAAGAAATTTTTTGCTTACAAAGAACTCTCTTACTAGGTTGGCATCCACTAAGTTTAAAGATAGCCTCCACTTTGATGAAGTAGTATTAGCAGCAGTTGAGGTGTTTAGCCAAAGAGGTTTTAAATTTCCAATAGGAGCGTTGGGTGCAGCTGAAAACTGCCTTTCAGTAAAGTAAAGCCAGGTATATGCAGCGCTAAACTGCCAGTCATCATAAGTAGATTTATATCCAGCTAAAACCTGAAAGCCAGGCTTATACTTGTACTTCATTTGGATGACAGTGGAGTCTATGGGAAGACTAGTACCCTGTGGTTGTGTTATTGCAAGTTCCATTCCTTCTTGCCTTGCCTGCCACCAAATAAACGAACCTTTTAAAAATAAATCCCATCCTTGATGTACTTCTACTTTATAACCTGCATTATAGGATGCTTTTAAATCATCTGCGTGTGATAACGTATAGAAAGTAAAAGATAGGGTTAAAATCCACTTTAACATGTATTTACTCACTTAAAAATCAAATTGAGCTTTAACTGTCAGCCCATGCAGATAAAGATTATTACTACTATTTGTAAGTTGATTGCTATAGGTATCAAGTTGGTTTCTCATCATATTTTGATAGAAAAAAACTAAAAAATCATAGCTAGCTCTAAAATCAATGTGGGATTTTTTATTTATTATATAATTTCCCCATCCAAAGCCTAAATTTAGCTCTACGTTTGGTCTTAAGGTGTCTATTTTCTCAGATGCACTAATTCTTGTTTCATCAGGGTTAGCTATGCTTTTTTCGTAATGACTAACTCTGTACCTAGTGTATAATAGGCTTACTGATGCATTTCCAATGCCGTACAATCCTAATCCTAAAATCCAGTCACTGTTTATTCCCACATTGGGTCCAATACCCCATGAATTTGATTTAGAACTACTTTTTACAAAAAAGGAAGTTATAAAATAGTTAGCTTTCAACTTTTGATCTATCCACGCTGCTCTTACACCAAAAAAAGGCTTAAAGTTTAGCCACCTTCCCACCATGTATTTTGATGAAAAGCTACCATCTAAAATATCTAAATGTAATTTCCATTTTGAATTAACAGAACTTGCTTGAGCTGTGTTTGATGAATTTAGCCAAATAGGACGCAAACTGCCATCAGAAACTGTATTTGCAGCTGCTTTGAATCTTGTAGTTTGATAAACCCTTGTATATTCAATTTTCCCGACCATTTGATCAAATTTATATCTATATCCAAGAGCCACCTTAAATCCAGGTTTGTACTTAAAGCAAGTAGTTAGCAAACTACTAGATACAGAGGGAAGAAGTGTGCTGTTTGTTGGATTTTCTAGAGCAATTTCTAGACCTTCCTCTCTGGCTTGCCAATAGATAAAACTGCCCTGAACAAAAAGTTTCCAAGCATTAGTTACTTTGACTTGAGCGGGGGCATTGTAGATTCCGTTTTGTGCTTTTTCTTGAGAAATAGCATTAATAGAATGAAAACCCAAAAGTAAGAAAAAAAAGTAGCAGATCAGTTTCATGTAAGACTAAAATTTTTATCATTTTCATAGCCTTTTTCATGATTTCTGACAAAAAAAAAGCCAGACTTATTAAAGCCTGGCTTTTTTTTTAAAGTATAGGTTGATGATTAGAAATCAAATCTTATAGTAGCTGTCAAGCCATGTAAGAATAAATCTCCATTGTTGTTAGCACTTACACCTTGGCTAACATCATCAAAAAATGTTCTAAACACGTTTTGATTCCAGAAAACATGGAAGTCGTAGCTAGCAGCTATATCAACATGCCAGTTATTGTTATCAAAATATGTTCCCCAACCAAGACCCATTTGGTACTCAGCGTGAGGTCTTAGAACTCTAAGTTTTTCTTTAATATCAATAAGAGTTATGTTTGGATCAGTTGCATCTGTTTCAGTTGTATAAACTTTATATCTTGTATAAAGTAAGTCTGCAGCAACATTACCAAAAACTCTAAATCCTAATCCAAGAATCCAGTTAGAATCTAAACCAGCTCTAGGTCCTAGCGCCCAAGAGTCTGACTTATTTCTCTCAGTTGTTTGAGCAGTTGGATTCTCTGTTGGTGTATAATGCAATCTGTATGTTTGATCAATTAAAGCAAGTCTAGCACCAAAGTGAGTTCTAAAAGTTAGGTGTGTACCTACATAATAAGATCTAGCAAGTTCAGCATTAACTGTATCAAGGCCCAACTTCCATCTAGAAGATGCCGCAATTGCGGAGGTAACGTTGTTTGGATGTGCTCTAGTTGGTAGTAAAACCCCACCTTCTGGTCTAGTTGTAGAAGTACTTCTTGTGAAGTGAAGCCATGTGTATTCTACAAAAGCATCCCAGTCATCATGTGACATATTGATACCTAATAATGCTTTAAATCCTGGCTCATAACCAAAGTCAGGGTAAATAACTTTACCATTTACAATAGGTAAAGCTGCAGTGCTGCTTGTATCAGAAATAGCCATTGCCATATCTTCCTGGCTAGCATACCAGTAAATAAAAGTACCAGCAGCATAAATATCCCAAGAACATCTTACATCAATTCTTGCAGGAGCATTATAAGCAGCCATCATTTGGCAGGGCTTTATTGCATGACCTTGATCATAGCATGGATCGCATTGATCGTTTTTCATTCTGTCATTGTTTTGCGCATGAGCGTTAGCTGTGAGAAGAAGTGCAGCTACGCCGGCAAATGCTTTAAAAATCGCTTTTCTCATTTTTAATTTCTCCATTTGTTCTAACTTTAAAAATCAAATCTTACATTAAGTGTCAAACCATGTAGGTATAAATCACCTAAATCAACATAATTGTTTCCTAAGGAAGTATCATCCGTAAATGTTCTGAACATATTTTGATTCCAGAAAATATGGAAATCATATGTTGCAAAAATATCAAAGTGGAATGAGTCATCCCAAAAATAAGTTCCATATCCTAAACCCATTTGAAAGTCTGCTATAGGTCTTAAGAAGCTAACTTTATCATTGAATTGTACAGAGTAGGCGTTTGGATCAGTTGCGTTTTGCTCATCATGATTTATTTTGTATTTTGTATAAACCAAGCTTGAAGCCGCATTTCCAATTAGTCTGAAACCAGCTCCTAAAATCCAATTAGTATCTAAACCAAAACGAGGACCTAGCGCCCAAGATGTAGATTTTTTCTTAACATTAAAATATCTTAAAGTGGTTGCATTTCTGTAATTTGAGTCTAGCTTTTGATCAATCCATTGTGCTCTTAGGCCAGCGTGTGGTCTAAATGTCAGCATAGTACCAACATAATATGGTCTTGCTAGTTCAAAGTCTAATAAGTCTAAGTCAACTTTCCATCTTTCATTTGCTCTATCTATGCTAATAACAGTTGTATCATTTTGAACGTTATTTGGGTGGGCTTGTAAAGGATATAGTGATCCTAGAGGTAAGTTGGGTGCTGCTGTAGAGACCTTATCTGTGAAGTGTAACCAAGTGTATTGTGCATAAATTTGCCAGTTGTCTTGTGTTGTACTAAACCCTAAACCAACTTTAAAACCAGGCTTATATTTGAAGTTAAGATCAGTTACTCTACCTGGGTTAATAGGAAGACCTGGACCGTCTACGTCAGATAGTGATAGTGATAAACCATCTTCACTAACATTCCAGTAAATAAATGCTGCATTGATGAGCACATCCCATGCGCAGTTAACATCAATTCTCGCTGGTGAATTATATGCTGCCATCATTTGCGAAGGACTTACTTCGTATCCTTGGTCATATGATTTTGGATAATCACAAGGAGCACAATTCTTGTTGTAAGATGCAGCAAATGTATTTGATGTTGCAAGGGTTGCAACTGTTACAAGTGCAGTGTTGAGGAACTTGCGTAACATGTTTCGATCTCCGGTTTTACTTTTAAATTTTTTTAAAACTTAAAAGAAAGTTATGACTTATGTTCTATTTTTTCAATAAGATTTTACCATTGCACTAGAGAGATTTTTTTTTGGAAGAAATTTAACTTTATCAGTTCGCTTGCTTGTTTTTTGTATTTGATTTTTTTCTTTTTTTATTTCATATCTCAGTTATGAATTACATTAAGAAGTTTTACATCCTTTTTTTTGTTACAACTCTTTTTGCACAAGAGGCTGCTATCAATCTCATTAATGACTCACCTTTTTCTTTAAGAGTTTCTGTGCAGTCTGCAGATGGTACATATTTAGGTGGTGACAAAATAGCACCAGGTGAGTTTAAGCGATGGACAACTACATTTAAACCAACTGATCTAGATGTTCCCGATACACCTAATGC
>JASFVE010000023.1:0-26323 GCA_050049995.1 Chlamydiota bacterium
CTGAATAATGCCTTCAAAAACTTCTTTTGATAGCAAGCTTCCGGTAGGGTTGTGGGGGTAATTGAGAACAATAAGTTTTGTATTTTTTTGAAACGCCCGTTCAACTTCTTTAAGATCTAATTGCCAATTATTTTCGGCTATTAAAGAAATATTAGAAACTTGTCCTCCAAAAGAAGAAGGTAAAGTTTTTAGGGACTGATAACAAGGATCGATCACAATAATGTGATCATTTGGTTCTATAAGAGTTCTCATAGAACAATAAATGCCTTCTTCAGCACCTGCAAAGGTAAAAACTTGATCACTTTCGATGTTTGCATAAAGCTTGCAAATTTCTTTTCTTAAGAGAGGATGTCCGGGAACTTCCGTATATCCTAATGATAAAGTTTCCCACATTTGTTTAGATTCTGGATCAGCAAGCTTTAAAAGCTCCTGGAGTTTCCAGCTTTCAGGATCAGAACAACATAATAAATAGGGTGTGGAAAACTCATATTTTTTCCAGAATTCTTCTAATTTAAAGGACGGAAGTTTCATAAATCTCCTTTTAAATAATTATAGACGCTCGCGCGTGAAATTTTTATAACGTCTGCAATGTAAGTCGCAGCATTTTTTGCTTCAAAAGCTCCTTCTTTATGCAAAAGTTGGATGAGAATTTGTTTATCTTTTCGAGTAAGTGCTGCAAGTTCCAGTGATCTCTGTTGTAAATAGTTAGAAACATAACTATTGATTTTTTCCCTCCAATCATTTTCAAAGAGAAATTCAGAAACATTTTCTGGCTCTTGAATAAAACCTTGAATAAAGTGATGGATTTCTTCCCACTTTGACAAATCAAGGTTAATACAAAAAAGCCCTATAGGCTTTTGTTTAGAGTCTCGAATAACAGCTGTTACAGATTTTGTTTTTCTTCCATTCCAATTTGTTTTGATATAAGGAGGAAAAACATCCTTGTCTTGAGGTATTTGATCTTCTTTCCCTAGCAAAGATTCGTCTCCTTTCCTTCTTTTTGAATAACTGTTGAAAATTTCTCGGATACACCCCGTTTTGAGATCATGGATTACAACCTCTACATGAGGGGAAAAGAGGAGGGTTAAAGCCTCGGCTATGGAGGAAAATCGGTCTAATTCATTCATATTTTTTCGGCCCTTTAGTAGATGTTTTAGTCTATTTTAGACTATTTTGTCTATAATAGATAGAAAAATCTTATTTTGAATAGATGAGATTATCCAAAGAAATTGGGTGTAAGCTATTTATGTGATTTTTAAAAGTGTTCATAGTTATTAGTCTTTCCGAAAAGGACTTGCTTCGAAATACTACAATCGTAGTAATATCACTGAAGTAAAAAATATAGGAGATATGCAATGGGGCAGTTTGCTTTTGGGGAGTTAGAGCTTTCCATTTTAAAAGTAGTGCGTGAACTAGACCGAGCAACTGTTCATGAGGTTCTTAAAAAATTAGAAAGCAAGCGCAGCTATACTACAATTATGACAGTAATGAGCCGTCTTGCTGAAAAAGGAGAACTAGCAAGAGAAAAGCAAGGCAAGCAGTATGTCTACTGGATAACACCTCATAAGGAACGTGCATCAAAAGGTCTTCTAAAGCGCATCCAAGATAGACTCTTTGGTGGTAAGGGTGCAGCAATGGTGAGTTATTTGATTGAAGTCAGTGAAGGGATGTCTGATCAAGAGTTATGTGAAATTGAGAGTATGATTCAGCAAAAAAGAGAGCAGAGTAAAAAAAATGGATAGGTTTGCGTTATTTATTTTCAACGTGTTTCTAAATAGCCTTTTAGCATTCTTTACAACTGTAATTTTAATAGAAGGGGTTATTTTTCTATTTAGAATTCGTCAAGGAAGATGGTGCTCTTTTTTGCGGATCCTGCCTATTTTAAAACTTCCATTTGATGTCCTTTATTATGATTTTTCTAGGTGGTCATATGCACAAGGTATCAACCCATTAATGTGCGAAGAAGGATCTCGAATATTATCTGTAACAATAGGCTATTTTGAACGATTACCGATAATTACTTCAGGTATTCAATTTACAGCTCCTGGAAACCTGACTTTTAGTATTGCTGATGCTATAAGCTATTTTTTCAACCCAAAGCTTTTGATTGCATTTTCTTTTCTGTTGGTTGGGTGCTCTCTAGTTTTTCTTTTGAAGAAGATCTTTATTTATAATCAATTTGTTGAATTTCTAAATGAACTACAAGAAGATAAGACTTACCGACAAAAAAGGATTCGCAACACAAAAATTAACTGCCTTTTTAGAAAAAAAAGGGTTTCAGTAATAAGAGTTTCCAATATTAATGGATCTCCATTTGTAGCAGGAATTGCCTCAAAAGTCATTTACATACCTACTTCTCTTGAGCAAAAGCTTACTCAAAAAGAATATGAGGCTGTTTTGGCTCATGAAGTAGAGCATATTAGAAATAAAGACGCATTTATTCGATTCATTTTGGATGTAATTGAATCGGTATTTTGGTGGGTTCCTATTAAATGGCTCAAGAAAAAGATAGAGGAAGGACAAGAAGTGGCATGTGATTTGAAGGCAGAAAAATATGGAGTTTATCCCGTCGATCTTGCTTCAGCTATTTGTAAATCTGCAAAGGAGTCTCTGTATTTTTCTAATTACAAAATGGCGCAGCATCTTACAAAGCATGTGATGTATAAAAGAACGAATATTCTACTGCAATCTCCCACAAAACGGTTTCAAGCTCTCTATTTTGTTTTGTCGTGCTTTGCTGTTTTCCTTTCCTTTTTACTAATTTTTTTAGGGAGATTTTGGATTTTTTAGCCCTTATTTTTTAATCACAAATACTACGGCTGTAGTAGAGGAGAATTCATGAAAAAAATGATTATTTTAATGCTAGTAACTATATCAGTTGAAACATCTTTTGCAGCATCTTGGGAAATCCCTGAACATGACTTGAAAATTGTTAATGTTTGCGATCTGACTAGTCAAGAACTAAATAAGGCAATGAGTGGGGGTCTACCCAATCTTGTCATAGAGTTTTCAGAAAATACAATGCTGCCAATCAACTTCTTTTTAAAGGGGAACTTAGTAAATTTGGTAGAAAAGAAAGAAAGCTTTGAACATGTACAGGTTAAGCAAACTTTTTATGCCAGGTTTGTAGAAGAAGAGCTGATTTTAAGTTCTGATTTATCAGAATGGAAGCCATTTTTGGAGTTTATTACGGGAAATATTTCAGTTGCTGTTTCCATCCAAGAGGGTAATCCCTCTATTGTGTTTGGAGCGGAGACAAACCGTCGTATTTATGAATGAAGTTTTTCTCATGAGCGCTTTTTCCGAGTGGAATAAGCGCTTACTTAAAAAAATAGGGGTCTATTTTTCTCGTAAACACTCCCAACAATGGGAAGCTTTAGGTTATTTTTGCGTAGTTCAAATGCAACCAAAGTAGTTTTCTTTTTTACTAATATTCCTTTGATTTAAAATTTTTTCTTTATTTGACAATATAATTAAAAATTTAAATAGTGTTGTCGCTTAAATTTTCTAATAATAATAATGAGGTGAATATGGCTGTTCCAGCTCGGGTGGGGAATGTAGTTATTGCTAATAGACCTTTGCCAGTACCATTAACAAAAGAGCAAAGCGAAATTTTAGAAATAGCAAGAAATACAGATAAGTCAATCCAAGCCTATTTAAGAGAAAATCCTATTAGATATTGGGAGGTTTTTACAATGAACCCACCAGCTGTTCTAATAGCAACAGGTGCAGGTGGAGCTGCAGGATTTATTGTTTGTAAAATTGTGGAAAGACTGATCCCGCTCCCATTTTCAACAGCTGCTAAAATTGTATCCACAATTGCTGGAGCTTTTAAGGGGGGTAGCCTAGTAATGAATGATTTGAAAAAAGAGCTTTATTTATCACCGCGTTATGCTCAGTGGAAAGCTGCTGCTATGAAAGATAATGTTTATCCTATTTTTCAAAAGTCTCTGGAAGATGATGAAAGAATAAGAGAATTTATGTGCCCCCTTTCTCTGGATCTAATTCACTGTCCAGTAAGAGCTGAAAACGATCAAACAGTTTTTGAAAAACAACAAATTGAAATATACCTTGATCAGTGTAAAGAAAGAGGAATAAATGATAACAGGACTCATCCACTATTAGCAAGGCGTATAAGGAAAAAAGATTTAAAGTTTTATCCAGACTATCATAAAGTGCTTCTAGATAGAATAAATGAGATTTTAAAAGATGACTTGTTTAATGCCGCAAGAGAAGGCCTTATAGCTTACAGAGATATGATTACTGAAAATAACCGTATTGCATTTCATCAAATGTATGCAGTGTTAATGCAAAAAAAGGATAACGGTGAAATAACAGAAGAACAATTTGATCAAGCCTCAGATGAAATCTATCGAAAATCAAAAGGTCAGCATTAGGAGGTTTTATGACAGCAGCAGCAAGACCCATATATCCCTATACTATTAAAGGAGAGTCAAGGGAGCACCCAGAGCGATTTACTCAAATACATCAATTTATAGTTAATTCTGATACAGGCGAAACAGTAGAGGTAGCTGTTGATCCTGCTGTTTATAGAGATGATTGGGAGCAGCCTTATGAAGAGGACTTAAATCATTACCTTCATTGCAACGATCAGTTTTATAATGACAGAGTTATTTTACGAGGAGCCATTTTTTTAAATGACAGGCGCTATGATGATCCTAATTTTAGAGCAAATCAAATAGAGAGATACTTCAGTGGTAAAATTGGTTTTCATTCTCTTGAACATTCTTGGGTAAACAGTTTATGTCATGATGAAGTAATGGCATATGCAGAAGAACATAATTATGCTCAATATAGAGAGCAATTATTTAATGTTCAAGATGGCTTAAATGAACATTTTAGGCAGAGGTATATTCAAAGAATGAGGAAGGAAAGGCTTGATGCAATGAGCCCTTATCATAAAACTATCTTAAAAACTATTTATTCTATAACTGATCTCAATGAGAGAATTATAGACTTTGTGGGAGATAAGAATAATCCAGAAGCTCAAGGGAAAAGAGAAATAGCCAGGCGTTGCATTAATTTGACTTATACGGCTGGAACTTTGTTTTTTTTTCGGCATTTACTAAGTTCAGCTTGCTCAAAACCACACTAGTGTTTTTAGGGACTCTGGCGCTATTAAAATGTTGGCATGATGTAAAATAAGTGTCGAAATTTTGTATTAAAACATAAGTTTATTGCTTTTTATTTTAATACAAAAAGTGTTAATTTGCTCGCCCTTATAATCTAAAAAAGGAGAGTAAAACATATGACACTTTCTGCCGTTCAGTCAACAGTTCATACTTTAGGAGATTCTACCTTAGATAACCTCTATTGGTTGCTTAAAGGAGATGGCTCTAACTTACAAGAAGCTATTGGAAATTCTACTGAAGGACAAATACAGGAAAAGCTAGGGGATCAATATCAAGTAGTCAGTCATGCTTATGACGGCTTTACTACAGAAGATGTGTTGGGTTTAAGGCTTCGCAATGTTGGTAGTGTCTTGCCTCCATGGGGAATTAAGTTTCAAACATATATAAATCACAAATGCCCAAGCGTTCATCGACGAGTTCATCCACTTAAACAACTTGAAAAGAAGTTGCCACATGAGGGTAAGCATTATGTAGTAATTAGTGTAGGTGGTAATGATTTTAGAGAAAATTTAACGAATCCTTTTCGTTTAATTAAGGACATATCGAAGGTTCAAAGTCGCTATCTTCAAATTGTAGAAAATGTTCAAGGACTCTCCACAGGAAATAGACAGGTCTATCCTATACTGATGTTTCAATATCGTACGGATGCAAACCACGATGTATATAGTATTTATAAATTATTTGGAGTGGTGGGAACTGTGGCTTTTGCAGTAAATACATTATGTACTGCTTTAATTGCTGCTCCTGCAGTTCAAGTTTCGAGTATTTCCAAAGTGTCTAAAGCAGTTTGTTCTGCTATTGGTTCTTTTGGGCTGTACTTGAGTAATAAGGTGGTGCCTTTATCAGTTTCTAGGGATATTGTCTCGTTGAAAAAACCTTCTATGAGTCTTTTTGGGGCTCTTTTACAAAAATTTTATCAGCCAATGCTGGCCAAGGCTAGAGAAGATCGTATTCCAGTACTAGATTTGCCCAATACCTTTAACCCTTACGAAAATTTGTACATATCAGGAATTGAGCCAAGTGAAAAAGGCTCAAAGTTAATTGCTGAGGGGGTTGCTCATATTGTTCAAAATCATGATTTTGAAGGGTCCAGTCGAATTTATGCGAAAAGAGACGAAAACTATACTAGTTTGCCTATTACAAGAGGGTGGACGGTAAAATATCCTGAGCAGGGTTAATATAGGCATTCATACTAATAAATTCTTTTCTATAGGCTGTAATATTTTTTACAGCCTATTATCTTCTTTGTAGTTAAATTTTTTACATTAAATTAAAGAAATAGATTATCTTGAATTTTCATTTATTTAATTAATATAATTGTCAGTTGAATTTAATAAATTATTAATTATGACTACTGATTTATTTTTAAATACTCCAGAATATTTTCATCGAGACTATAACAACGATTTACCTCAACAAAGTAATAGTAACTTCTTTACTCAAGCTCAACGAGTAGCTTTAGTAGCTCTTCCATTTATCAGTTTATATAAGCCTTTAGGAAAAACATTAACAATAGGAGCTGGTTCTATTAGAGTTGTCTCTTCTTCAGTAGAATTAGTTTCAGCTATTAAAGCAAGTAATGCTCAAAGCGTTGGTAAAACTGCTTTAGATGTAACTTTGGCTGTTTGTTCTGTGGCAGGAACCATTCTTTTACACCCGCTTGGTATGTTAATTACTACAGGGCATGATTTAACTTTAAATGGATACCATCTATATCAGGCAATTGCTGAAGGAAATAGAGACAATGCAGTTCAAGAAGTACTTCAGTTAGCGAATAATGCCTTTTATTTATTGACGATAGTCAATGGTTCTATGGGGTATCAAGTGCTTTCCTTGACCTGTCAGGTCGTATTAGGAGGTTATTCTTCTTTGAAAGAGTTTAATGCTGGAAATTACCTTGAAGGAACAGGGCATGCTTTTATGGCAGCTATTAGAGGACATCAATTACACTCTCAATATCAATCATGGCAGCTTCAAAGAGGTTTAAATCCAACGGGATTATTGCCTGAGGTAGAAACTCATGAAGAGGCACCTAAAGAGTTTGTGGATCAGATAGAAAAAGCCATTATGTCTGAAGACTTAGACACATTCCAGCAGCTGCAGCAATCAAGTGATTGGAATAATCTTTCCCAAAGGAGTTTGGAAAGATTAACTTATAACCTTTCTGAGTACATGGTCTATAGTCAAAATGATAGAGATCAAGTATACCTAACCATGTTGCAAGCAGTTATTCAACATCCTAATAATGATTTATCCCTGCAATGTTTGAAGTATTCCTTGGATAATGCATGTGTATTTGGTCATATAGACCTATTTAAATGTTTATTAGATAGCTCTACAGCAAGTAAAAAATTTTCAGAAGAACATTTATTAAGTCTTCTCGAAAATGTAAACTTCCTACCCCCTAATCTGGGATGTCGTTCTGCAGCATATTTGGATAGTGTATTGCAAGGGAAAAAAGAGATTTTTGAAACACTTCAGCAACATCCAAATTGGAATAAAGATTCTCCAGAATTTTTAACGAAAGCATTTTGTTTTTTAACTAGAGGAGATATTTCTTCGCAAATTCGAATGAATGCAATAAAAAGTTTGCAGTCGTATCCTGCATGGTCAAAATTAACAAGCCAGCATCTAGTAAAAATAGCAGGTTATAGGCTTAGTTTTGGTGGCAATGGAGAAATGGCTAAGTTTACTTTTAATCTTTTATACCATCATCCATCCTGGAATAATATTAATAGTGAAAGACTGTCAGAAATAGCACGAAAAGTCTCTTCTTCACATATTAATCCAAATTGTTTTGAGGACGCTTTAGCTAGAATGCGCATTATAGAGTTATTAGCTAAACATCCTTCTTGGGAGAAGTTGCGCTCTGATCACTTAATGAACATTTCAATTGAAACTCTGTCAGGAGGAGAAGGTGGATACGAAGTACTGCAATTTCTTTCTACGCATCCTAATTGGGAAAAAATGTCTTTCCATCAATTTTATTATGTTGTGCAGGAGTTTTATAGAGCCTATGAGATATATGGAAATCCTTTTGAAGTTTTAAAAGAGCATCCAATGTGGAGGAAGCTTGATAAGCAGTCATTAGCAGAATTTGCTGGTAGTGCTGCTAATAGATCTCGTCCAGATCGTTTAGAGTTTCTTGCAAACCATCCCAACTGGAACCAACTAGACAAGAAAGATTTTTTAGAAATATTGGAATGGTCTTATTGGTCTTGGAAAATTCCTAAGATTTTAGAAATTTTTTCTAAGCACCCAGTTTGGGGGGAAATTACCAAAGATGATTTAAAAGCTTTTGGTTTAGAAGAGTGGTTTGATAAATTTTAAAAGTACATAGTCAGCTTTAATTAGGTGAAAAGCCTTAACTACCTTTATTAGCCTAATAAATAAGGACCTTCCAAAAATTTTAATTTCTCCATGTGAATTTCATCAGAAGACAACTTAGGATGAGTAAGTAGGACTTCTGGAAATCCAGTAATTTTTGAATCATAAAGATAAACTTTCTCCAAATTAGGGATTTTATGGATTTCAGGAGGAAGGATTTCAATTTCAGATCGAGTGAGATCTAAGTGACGAACTCCATGCATTTTATCCCGATTTTTTTCATCATTAAGCCATTGGCGCATATCTTGTGGTGTTTCTAGTTTAGGGAATACGTCAGGAAATTGTGCGACAAGTTTTTCCCAAACCCAAATAATGTTGCGGTCCATAACTTCAGGAGCTTTTTGAATGATGAGCTGAGCCATTCTATGGCATGCTCCAGCAGCTTCTTCTATAGATCCTGATAGATTTTTAGGCATTGTTGGTAAGCCAGGTTCTGCATTAGATAGATTTGTAAAAGATCCTTTAGTTTCGACAAAAAGTTGTTGAACATCCCTTTCATACCAAAAAGATGAGGCCATCTCATCAAAAAGCCGATCGAGGTTACTGGCTCCTATATGGGCTATATCAAAAGATACAACTACATTTTTAAAATCAAAGTGGGCAATTGTTTGCGAGGGAAGAAATTCGGCAACTTTTTCCAATGCTCTTGCTAATTTAATAAGGTTATCGTCTGAATCAGATAATTTACTTGATTCTGCAAAAGATAAGCGAGTTTGAGTGCAGTCAATGGAGCTCTTAGAAGACATAAAGCAGTCCGCCATGGTTTTAGTTTTAAAAGGAATATTATACTTTAGATATCTGCCAACCTTCAAGTAAATAATTTCTACAAGCTTTTTTTTAATCTAAATATACTTTTTGAAGTTTAATTTACTATTTATTTACAAGAGTATATTAAAAACATTAAGTATATAAGCTATCAAAGCTTATGGAGAGGCAATAGGGATTTTGCATTCGAAAGGTTTATAAAAAGGGCTGTATACAGCCCTTTTGTTTTGATTTAAGAAATGAATTCTTGCGCTTGCTTATAAATCTCATTTTCAAGAGATATAGCGACTTCTTTCATTTGATCAGATAATGCCCAAAAAGCATCATAACATGATTCAGGAAAATCATGAGATAATGGATCTAGAAATAAACCAAATATTTCCAATATTTCAGAAACTACTCGGCGGTCATTAATAGACATTTTTCTAATATCATCAAAGGTAAGGTCTGAATAATTTTCTTGTACTTTTAGAAGAGGAGAAATCGTTTCATCATCGATACGGCATTTTATATTAGATAGAACCATACTTAGTTTCTCAAGGCTCTTTACTTGCTCGTTTGAAAGAATTTCATGTGAAGGATCTACTTCTGCCGCCAAGTATATATCAGCAATCCGATTAAAATTGAATTTGATGGAGACAGTCGCAGTTCGATCATTCCTTTGTTCAAGAGAAATTTTTTGTAATTCAGTTTGGATTGTTTTTTTTCCTTTATATGGTGCTTTACCGATGTAGAGCTCACAACTCGCCATTTGCTTGAGAAGTCTTTGAGCTTTTATTCGTTCCTCTAAGCTTAAGACAATTTTAGATAGAATATTTAATTTGATGCTTTCTGGATTCATATCTTCTTTAATGAGGCCATTTTTGGTAAGTAATGTCACAAAGTGATCTGCAAGCTGTTCATCTGTAAAAGTAAAAGCTTGCTTTAGGTTTTCAAAAGATCCTGCGATGAAATCCACGCTCCCAGCATTTGCCAGTGTAAAAAGTGATTTACGTGTTGCAGAAAGCTTTTCTAAATATTGATCTTTTTTAATCATTAAATAGTCCGCAGTTTCCATGTCAATTCCCATAAAACTTAACATAGTAGCAGTTTCTTTTTTCATGAACTGATGGATGTCATGTACTAACTCATCATTATTAGTATCAATCAGCATAAAAAAATCGACATCGGTTCCCGCTGATCCTAGTTCTCTCATAAATAAGCGATTGAAGCCAAAAATTGTAATAACTTCGTCAAATGAGCGAATTTCTCCATGATTTTTTAAAATCACTTCGATTTGAGGTTTAACCGCCTGAAGGAATATTTGTTTGGCGTATATTTTACGTATTTTCATGAAATGACGGCTACCATTGACTCTTCCTTCTAAAGTGGTGGAGTCAAACATACGATTGATCTTTTCAATATTACCTTTTAAAGCTTTAAAGTACTTTTGAGCAACGCGATTGATTCTTAGAGGTACAGGTAATTCTGAGGTTTCAGAAATACCTTTTGGTAAACATCCTGTTAAAGTAGGTATTTTTTCGTTTTCTACTTGGCTATAGAATAAATGATCAAAGCCTTCTTTATGAGTTAAAGATCTTTCGGTGAATTGTTTTATTAAACTAGTCACAATTAAACCATTAATTAATTTGGTAATATTATATTATAAAAAATAATAAAATTTCAATTATAATATTAAAAAGTTAATTAGGTTTTAATGTTACAAACGGAGTGTCTCAGTAGTATAATATAGGTGCTATGTGGGTATTTTTATCTAATTTAGATTACAAGTAATTATTAGTTAAATAAAATTAATTTCGTTTAATTAAAAAAGTTGTTGACATTTAAATTAAAAAGTATTAAACTGTTTATATTTATTAAATATAAACAAAGGTAATATAATGTCCTCTTCTATTAATTATAATGATTCGATACTCCACCTGCATAGTGCAGAGTCTCAAAGAGATAGAGCCTTGATCTTAGCAAAGAAAAAAGGCGATGGCTTATTGTTTGAATTTCTTAATAAGGTTTTCCCTTCAGTTCTCTCACTTATTCAAGAGCAACCTGCACTGCAGGAAAAGCTAGCTCATGCTTTGCAGTCTCATTCTCTAGAATTGACTCAATCAATGAATAATGAAATTAAAGAGCCGCTTTTGAAGCAGATTGCTAAAATAGGCGAAGCCATTGAAAGATATAACGTAGTTTTTTTTCCAGCTCCAGAGCTTAGATTTTCTAATGAAATTCACGAAAATATAGTGCGTTATTATGATGAATCTCAAGAGCTACCAAATGCAGTTCATAGATTTGATTCACAAGCAGAACATACTATTCCTTTAAAGGATTATCTCTATGCCCGAATATCAGATACTATTCAGCACCTCGTAAAAAATAAAGCTAGAGTGGAACTTTTTGTAGGACCTTCTGCTCATGTGGACCATTACTATGCTAAGAATGGTTTTTTTAAGAAGGCACTTCTTAATACAAGAAGCTCGATTAAATATGTTCTTTTTGAAAATGAAAAAGGGGAGCAAAAAGTCGTAGTGCTGGGGATTTCAAATGAGTCAAAGCTGACTCATACATTGCTTCAACTTAAAGCAGTGGGTGTTCCAATGGAGAAAATTTCCGTCCGTGGAAAGATTGAAGACTTTTTAAATCACTTGGAGACAAAACTTGCTGAAGAGTTTGCTAGAATTGTAGGAAATAAGTCCATCTCTCTTGCTGTTATTGGGAATCGTTCTGGTATGGTTTTTGAAATAGCTGAACGTCTTTATCCAGAAGAAATGAAAGGACCGTTTATAACTGAAAACGAACGTGAAGAAAAAGCTATAGAACTTTTAAAAGCAAAGCATAATTATCACGAAATAAATATTGATAAAATTTTTAAGTTTTCAACTGTAGAAGTAGAAATAAATGGTGAAGCCAAAGTACTAGTCGCCTTTCGTATGCCCAATGGAGATCTTTCGCGCATTGCTACCAGAGTAATATTTCAAAATAATCAAGTAGATGGTTTTGTCATGGTTGGAGCAGGTGGGTCACTATGCCATGAATGCAATGTAGGAGACTATCAACTTACTGTTGAGTCTTCTCTTGAAGATGCTCCACCAGTGGAAATTGATCCAAGTTCTATTATGCCACTTCAATTTAGAGAAAATAATGACGTATGTAAGCTTTCAAGAAAGAATCTTACAGTACTTTCTCCTCTTGTAGAAACACTAGAGTGGCTAAATAAGAATAAGAGTAGCTCACATTCTGTAGATGTAGAAACTTATTTTATCATGCAAGCATTTGCAGAAGCTGTTAAAATTCAACAGCAAGCAACAAAAATCTTTCCAGGTCTTTTTATCTCCGACCAAGTTGGTGGTGAACATCCTCTTACTGAGAAAATTGATCCTTCAAATGCTTGGGTATATTTACCTGGTTTACTTGCTCAATCTATGAGTTATTTTAATGTTCCAGATAATCGCACTCTGGAAATTGAAGAAGAAATACAAAGTAGCGCAAGTTAATAGGAAAATACTAAAATATAGTCCCGCTGCTCAATAGATGAAAATCCATAAAAACTCGTTATTTGGGTAGCAGGACTAATTAATGTAGAATTTTTCTTATCCTTCCATTTTTCTTGATATCTTTTTTAATTATACTCGTGAAAAAAATTGCCTTTTAATAGCCTTAAAAAAATATTTTTAAGAGGTGAGCTATTTTGGAAAAAATAAAAATGGGCATTTTAGGAGCAGGAAGTTTTGTTCAAAGAAGGATTCTACCTATTCTTCCTAAGGTGCCAACAATCCAACCTATTTGTATTTTTAATCGAAGCTTAGAAAAAGCAGAAAAGATAGCCAATCAATTTGCGGTTCCTTACGCAGTCTCTTCTAAAGAAGAGCTGCTTAGGCATCCAGAGGTTGATGCAATTTTTATTGCTACACCTAATCATTGCCATGAAGAAGATGCTATTGCTTGTGCAAAAGCAAAAAAGCCAGTCCTTTGTGAAAAGCCTTTAGCGCCAACAGTCAAAGCAATTATGCGAATGCAAGAGAGTTTTTCACAAACAGCAACCATGCTTTTGGTAGGGCAATCTTTGCGTTTTAAACCGGCCATTCAAAAAGCTAAGCAATTCATTGCAGAAAAAGAACTAGGAGAGCTTCTTCATGTCCGCGCCTATTTTTCACTTTTTGTGCCAAAAAATAATTGGCGCTATAACAAAAGGTCAGGCGGGGGAGTTTTACAAGATATTGGAGTCCATCTGATCGACCTTATTAGATTTATCACAGGAAGTGAAATAGAAGCTATTTATGCGATAGCAGATGCCGAGGAGAGTAGTCAGTGTGATACAACAGTTACGGCCATAGGAAAACTTCAATGTGGGGCAGATTACACTTTTGAATGTTCAATGGACCAGCCACTTCGTAGTGGTTTTGAAATTATTGGTTCAAAAGCTAGATTGATAAGCTCTAATTCTCTTCGACAAACCTATGATCCTGGAGAGACTCTTTGCCTTGTGCGTGAAGATGATTCTGTAACATATTTTCCTCTCAGAGCTAAGGATATTTATGAAGCGGAATTAGCTCATTTTGGTGCTGTCTTGCAACAAAAAGAAGCTTCTTTTTTAGATTCGAAGGAAGGATTAGCAAATCAGATGGTAATTGAAGCTGCATATGCTTCCATTTTTGATAAAAGTCCCCAGAAGATTGGAAAGGTTTTTACTGAGCAATGTTACTAGTTGGATGTCTCCTTTGGTCGTGAATATAACGACCAAAGGAGATAGTTTGAATAAACTATTTTTCTGAAGAAGCTTCCATAGACACTATTCTTTCTAATAGTTCCTTTTTGGAATTTCCCTCAGCCATCATTGCATGAATTTGCTTTGCGTCACCAAGGAGGCCTATATCTATCATTTTAAACGCTATTTTCTGAGATAGTTCCTCCTTGTAATGTCCCTCACCCATTATTGCAAGCATTCCCTTGGCACCATCAAGATGATCTTTATTAACCATTATGCTGCCGATAAGAGCTAAATTAAGGTTTTCAAAGGCTTGTCCCTCTTCAGGACTGTCACTAGCCAAGCGAATAGCTTGGTTAAGATATTCTAAAGATTTAAATTGTATGCATCCTTCAGTAAGAGCAATAACTAAAAATTTTAATGCTTCGGCTTTTAGGATTCCTTCGCTTCTTTGGCATTCCTCTGTTGCAATGTTTATAAAATCTTCAAATACTTCTTTCTCTATTTTATCAATATTCCTAGCTAGCATTAAAGATAGATTTACGGATTTTTGATAACCAACACCCATATTAAGAACTTCTAAAGCTGTTCGAGGCTCTTTATTTTTTGCATAGGCGTTTGCTACAGCAGAAAGGGAGTCATTTTTGATTCTATTTCCGTCTTTGAAAACAGGTAGATCTTTGGCCAATTTTAAAGCTTCTTCAATATGACCTTTTTCTATAAGTCGATAGCAAATTTGTTCATTTACAAGGCTTGTTGAAAGGGGTGTGCAAGCAATTTTTTTGGCCAGGTCTATAGCTTTACCTAAGACGAGATGATTAGTGAGTTTGTCGATAAAGAATTCATGTAGCGTTTTATGGGCATTAGCAAGGCCTTTTGCAATTTTTAAAAGGTTGTTAAGTCCCTCATGTGTTTGTAGATTTTCATTTAAATATTTATATAAACAATTGTAGACCTTACCAGATGGCTTAGGTTTTAATGGTCTGCTAGCAATTTGTAAAGCTTCATCAACGTTTCCACTCTCCAAATGAGTAATAAAAATCAGATCATAGGCAGCGCGCTTTAGCACTTGATTCATAACTTTTTCAGAAAGGTTGTAGATCACTTGAAGGTCATTAGTTTTCTTAAGCTGCTCTTCTAGATATTCAAAAAAATCACCTCGTAAATATGTAACCTCAGAATTTAATAAGTCTGTGTTGATAACTTCTAGAGCTTTTTCTATGTCATCTTTTTTAAGAAGCTCTTCTGCAATGTAACATAGATTAAAGTCTTTTCTACTTGGAGTAAGAATGGAGTGAGCTAGATTTCTAGCTTCGTCTATTTCCCCTTTTTCAACTAATACTTGAATAATACGATGAACAGTATGTTCTCTAGATGATATTTCAGTGATATTTCCAGCAATATTTAAAGCGTTTTGAATAGCAAGGTTTAAGTCTATGCCTTCTTTCACATCTTGTTTGAGTGCCGCAAGTGCAATATCGCAAAAAGAAGAGTTTTTAAAGTATTGGTTAGAAATTTTTTCAGCTTGCTGTAAAGCTTGACCAATGAGTCCATCATTAAGTAACTCTTTAATCATATTTTCTCGCATGCGGTTTCTTTTATTTTCAAAAGGAATCTGATCACAACGGCTTTCATATTTAAGAGTACTTTTTAAATCAGCTAAGCTATAAATAATCTTCGAAAAACTACCTTCTTTTTTCCAGTCATCCTTTTCGATTTGATGAGCAGCTTGGAAAGCTAGTTCAAAATTTTGGTTGTCTGCTGCGTCTTTTACAATATCTGCTAAAATTGCATCCAATGCCCATGGAATATCCTTAGCTACTCTTGTAACTTGTTCATAAGACTTACCTTGAACAGTCACTGTAATAAGAAGACCTTTTTCTAAAGCTAAAGAAGTAGTATTGATGGTAGAACCTTCTATCTTATTTAAGAAGTCGGCTTTAAGAGCCTCTATGGCTTCTTCCATTTCAGATTTATTTTTAAGCAGCACAGCTTCAATTTTTTGTATCTTAGGGTCTCTTTGGCTTTGGACTGTAATTTCGTGAGCTGCATTATCAGCTAGTTCAAATTTTTGGGCTTCTAGTGCTTTGTCTGCAATATGTGCAAAAATACGATCGAAAAGGGCCGGAAACTCACTTTCATTTGCAGCTTTTAGTGTATACGTCCCACTTTGACCAGTAACTGAAACGATAAACCCTTCTCTATTCTCTAGAGGGGTAGCATTAGTTGTAAATTGACCTACTGTATTTCTTGTTGCACTTGCCATATTAACCTCGTTTTTTTGTAAAGGGGCGAGAGTCTACAGCGACTAAAAGATCTTTAGCAAGGCAAATTTATTGGGCTCTGGGAGGCATTATTTATGCATTTACTGAAGGAAACCGTCTATAAAAATTATGGGGATTTAGTGAGTAATATTACTCGTTGGATGTCTCCTTTGGTCGTAGATACAACGACCAAAGGAGATAGTTTGAATGAACTATTTCATGAAAGATTTTATTTTCTCATCTCTCCCCTAGCAGAGGTCATCTCCTGGGTTATTTTCCACTTGGAAAAACCATCGGGTATTTCTTGAAGAAGTTTTGTTATTTTATCAGGACTACCTTTACGAGCCAGTGTCATACCAATGAGGAACAAATTAGTGTTTATAAGTTCATCTATTGTTTGGGGGTGCATTGCTTCTTGTTCAGCTTTACCAATTTTGTAAGCTAAGTCAATAGTCAACTTGAGAAGTTCTGATGAGCCAAAGTGAAGGCTCATTTTTGTAAGCTCTTTAACTAACATTTTAAGCATGGCTACCTTATCGAGTCCTTCGCAAGCTAGGCATGTACTCACTGCCTCGCAAGTAAAGGGCCCAAATTGACGTTCGTTTAGTTGATCAATATTTTTAACCATCATTTTTACGAGGTTCTCAGTTTTTAAATAACCAATACCCTTATTAAGAACTTCTAAAGCTTTTAAAAGGTTCTGTTTTTTTTCATAAGCACGTGTTGCTTTCAAATTTTTTTCTTCATAAGCACGCGCTATTTTCAAAAGTGCGTCATTTATAGTTCTATTTCTTTGAAATGTAGCCAAGCCATCCTTTCTATATGTTCTATCGAAAAAGGGAATCTCTTCTATAGCTTTGACAGCCTCTTCAAGCTT
Source organism: Chlamydiota bacterium (assembly GCA_050049995.1). Lineage (GTDB taxonomy): Bacteria > Chlamydiota > Chlamydiia > Chlamydiales > SM23-39 > 21-14-0-10-35-9. Next base: position 17,143 of record JASFVE010000023.1, read on the forward strand.
TCCATCTTGTATAAGTTTATTGCATATTTGCCTTTGAAGAAAACATACTGAAAGCGGTGTACTTTTTAATCCTGTAAGTAGATCTATTTTCTCCTTTAGACTTATGTCTTTATGGTAGTCTAATTGTGGAGAGAGTATATCGACTAAAAATCTATATAGGTCTATATTAACCTCTTTAAGCGCATCTGCAAATTTTAAAAGGTTCTTTCTACCCTTTTTTGTATTGAGATTTCTATCTACATGATTATCTACACAATAGCAGAGTCCCTGTAAAAAATCTTCAGAGTCAGACGGCGTTTGAGCGATGCGGAGAGCTTCCTCTATTTTTCCTTGCTCTAAACAAATTCTAAATATCCACTTATAAGCTTCAAGTTTTAGATTTTGATTCTGAACTCTTTCAGCCAAGTCGGAGAATACTTTAAGGTCTTTAACATGCACTTGGAGGCTTTGAAGATAGTCAGAAAAGATAAATGCTAAGTTTTCATCATCGTACAGTGATAAGTATGTGTTGATAATTTCTAATGCTTTTTCTATGTCACCCTTTTTAAGCAGCTGTATTGCAATATCAGATAGGTTAGATTCTTCCTCTTTTTGGACCTGAATAGTTACAGCGACATGTATAGCTTCGTCAAATTTTTCTATTTTAAGCAGTTTAGCAATGATATGGGAAAGAAGTCTGTTTTTATCAGCTTCGTTAGAAAACTTTCCAATAATAGCTAAAGCATTTTGAATAGCACGGTCTAAGTTTGTAGGCGTATCCTTTTCGAATACCATAAGGGCAGTATCTCTAAGAAAAGCGTTTTTAGCATCTTCATCAGGAATCTTTCCAACAATAGTTAAAGCATTTTGAATAGCAAGTTCTAAGTTTGTAGGCATATCATTTTTGAATACCATAAGGGCAATATCTTTAAAAAAAGAGTTTTTAGTACTTTGGTTAGAAAATTTTTCAACTTCTTGCAAAGCGTCCTCAATCCGTCCTTGGCTGAGTAACTCTTTAATCATGTTCCTTCTCATGCAGTCTCTATTACTTTGATCAGGAATTTGATCACAAAAGTTTGCATAATCAAGAGTTCTTTTTAATTTACCTAAGTTGTGAATGACATGTAGAAATGCAAAGCGGCGTTTATTCTCATTATGTTTAATTTGGTTAGCAGCATGGAAAGCTAGTTCAAACTTTTCGTTGTCTGCTACCTCTTCAGTAATATCTGCTAAAATATCATCCAAAGCCCATGGGACATTTGGGGCTATTACAGCTTTTCTTTCATAAGGCTTACCTTGAAAGGTCACTGTAATGAGAAGGCCTTCTTCTAAGCTCAAAAAAGTAGTGTCGATGGTAAAATTTTCTATTTTATTTAAGAAGTCTGCCTTAAGAGCCTCTGCAGCTTCTTCCATATCAGTTTTTTTTTTAAGCTTCTCAGCTTCAATTTTTTGTATCTTAGAATCTCTTTGACTTTGGACTTTAATTTGGTGAGCTGCGTTAGAAGCTAGTTCAAATTCTTGACGTTTTAGTGCATCGTTTGCAATGTCCGCAAAAATATTATCCAAAAGGGCTGGAACATCACTTTGATTTTCTGCTTTTCGTGTATATGTCCTACCTTGATAAACAGTAACGTAAGCTTGAACGTTTTTTCTTTGCTCCTGAGCTTTAACAGTAACTGTAAATTGATCGGCTGCATTTCTTGTTGCACTTGCCATAGTAACCTCGGTTTTTTGTAAAGGGGGAGTATTTTATGGCGGCTATGTATCTTAAACAAGAAAAAATCTACTAAAAATTTAAATGTAAATTTTTGTTTCTTTAGCAGAGAGCGCTTGTTTTAAGAAAAACAAGGCATAAAGCCTAATGTAAAGTTTTCTGTGTCTAGAAGTGAATTGGGCCATGCCCTAATAGTATAGGGGAGTTGAATGCGGGCTAAGGTTAGATGAGGACGATAATAGTCACCATAATCATTTATTATAGGAAGCTTCTTTTTTTGAATGAAATTAAGGACTTTTTGATAAAGGTTTAATAGAGGCATGTCTCGTGCGATGGAGAGCTCTGCCCAATAATAACCTTCATGCTCAGCGATTCCTTTAACAAAGCTGAAGGCAACGAAACGAATCATAAGAGAAGGCTGTGATAGTTTTTTAAACTCTTCCCAAAGGCTTGTAGCTAGACTTTCTTCACATTCAAATTGACATAATGTGACATGAGGAGTGCTTTCTTTAGATAAAAGACGGTCACTATTTTGAGATGAAAAGAGTTCTTGCGCTGCTAGAATATATTTTTCAGCACTTTTTTGAGAAGGAATGAGGGCAATCATGTAAGGCATTTAACTTTTTGACCTTTTACATTTCCTGGTTCCAGAATTGTGTGCAGTTTCTTCCGGAAGACTTAGCTGCCATAAGGGCTTTATCTGCTCTTTCTATGGATTCCTCAACAGGGGAGTAGACATCTAGTGGAGAAATTCCAAAAGACACAGTAATGCGAATGGGTGTAGGCTCTTTGATGATATCATTGGATGCTATTTTGTTACGCAGTTCTTCAATTTTTTCAAAAGCTTGATTTGCTTCAATATTATTTAAAGAAATAAGAAATTCTTCTCCTCCGTAGCGAAAAATTCTATCATGAGGTTGAAGGCTTTCTGTTATAAGACGGGCAGTAGCAGATAAGATATTATCTCCTATCCCATGACCATGCTGGTCGTTAATTGCTTTGAAATGGTCAATGTCCATCATAACTAGAAAACAACGTTGATTTTCTCGCTTAGCCCTTTCTTGCTGTTCACGTAAAATAGTGAGCATGTTGACGCGGTTAATGGTTTTAGTTAAAGGATCACGGGTATAGAGCAAATTTTCCAACTCTCTAACCAAAGTAGTTATCTCTAAACGGAGTCTTTCTAAAGAATTGGAAAAGCTGTCATAGTCAGGTGGAGATATAATTTTCCCTGAACTCATTGTCTCAAGCAATTTTTTAACTAGCTGGTGCATGCGCTCATGTTCTTCTCCCAATGCTTTAAAGCCTGGATGTTCATTTAAGTGCTCCAAGTTTGTCGTATAATACCATTGGCCAAAGCGGCATTCTTTATGAGCGTTGTCGGAAGTATCGCGTTGATCTGGTGGAAGATGACATATAAGGGTTCGAATAAGAGAATTGAACCAAGCCTCATGGTTATAAAGAGCCTGGTCTAGGTGTGTGACAATTTTTTGTAAGTCTTCATGATTCATTTCATCAAACGTCATAAATGGTTATTTTTTTTCTTGAGATACTCTTTCCCCCCTTTTATACACATCACGATTTTTCGTAAAGAAGCGAAAAAATCCTGCAATACGCCACCAAACCGTTATTGGTCGGTAAGTAAAGTTATCTAATAAGGAAAAGAAAAACATTTTAGAAATCATTCCAATAGATTGATATTTTCTTAAGAAAATCTCTTGCATAATCATGGAAGTAATTGTTAAAAACAGGCTAGTGCCCCACGCAATCAGGATAAAGTACCAAAAAAAAGTAAGATTCAGTACTCCATAAAAAAAACAGAAGGTGATGTAAAGATAACCAAATCCTTCAATTAAAGGAGCTAGTGCCTCCCCAAAAAAAAGAAAGGGAAAATGGATAAAACCTACTTTGCCATATTTAGGATTGAACATCATGTTCCTCCTTCTCCAGCAAACTTCAACAATAGAGCAGTGCCATCGTTTTCGCTGCTTGGCAAGGGAAGAAAATGTTTGTGGTACATCTGTCCAAACTATAGAGTCAAAAACATAATCAATGCGGTAGGGCTTTTTTTTATCGCGCATATCTTTATGAAGCGCCACTGTCATGTCAAGATCGCCAGCTAGTACCTTTTGAAAGCCCCCAATGTCAACAACTGCTTGTTTATTAAAAAGGCCAAATCCTCCTGAAATAATAGGCGCTCCACTTAGCTGGTTCCATCCAAGCCTTGCAAAGAAAAAAGTTTTTAAATATTCGATAACTTGCATCGATCCCCAAAAAGAAGAAGGTAATTTAACCTTGGTTACTCTTCCCTTTTCTAGCGTGCAGCCATTTAATATAGTAAGCATCCCTCCCATGGCGCATATGTTTTTTTCTGTAAAAAGATGTTGAGCAAACCGATGCACCGCATCGGGTTCTATGATCGAATCAGCATCGATATTTATAAAGAAAGGGGTCATGCAGGCGTTAATCCCTGCATTAATAGAATCTTCCCTCCCTCCATTTGTTTTGTGGATCACGGTTAGATTAGGGTGCGTTTGTGATCGGTAATAATGTTTTATAGGCTCAGTTTTCAAAATGGGACGAAAAACAGGAGGGAAAGAATCTAATGTATAGTTGTTCATTAATAGCTGCATTGTCTGGTCGGTCGAATCATCATCTACAACGATTACCTTGATATGAGGGAAATCAACATTTAAAGCGGCAGCAACTGAAGACAGTAAAACTTCAGATTCATTAAAAGTAGGGATAATAATTGTAATAGGAGGAACTACATCAAGTTTTAAAAGCTGATAAGAATCTTGCGCTTTAACTTCTTGCGATCTACGAACAAGGTTTGGGTTGGTGAAAATAAGAAGAAGTATGTAAAAACCATTCAGTAATAAAAAATATCCAAGTATGAATAGATCTATTCCTAAAAGGATATTTTCATTCATAAAGATCGACCTTTAAAGCAAATTGTGCCGCCTCGAAAGCATAACGGTCCTCATTAGGGTTTACCTGATTTAATGATTTAATCCCATTATCTCCTATTCGTTTTAATGCCAGGGCGCTATTCATTCTTACCCACCACGTTTTATCCTTTAGTAAGTTCAATAGTTCCGAAACAGCCCCTTCAGCTTTTAGATAGCCTAAGCTGCGGGCTGCTATAGCTCTTACTTCCCATTCGGGGGCTTTTAAAAGAGGAAGAAGAAGAGAAATACTTTTGGGCTCGAAAAAATGACCTAGCGCGCGAATAGCTGCGATGCGTAAATTCTTATGAGCTGCATAAAGATCTTTTTCTGCTAAATCAGCAATGTGAGAATTCATCTTATGGGCTAATACTTCTAGGCAGCTGACTCTTTTATAAGGGTCCGTCTCTTTTTCAAACCTTTTTTCTATATGATCAAAGGATTTTGGATCTCCATCTAATAAAGCTTCTTGAAAGGGAGACCGTAAAAATCTATTACAGCTCATAGCATCAATAACAGCATTAGCACTTTTGTATGTTCCCAGCTTTGCTGCGCATGCTGCAGCTGCATACTGAATAATGGGAACCGGATCCTGTAATAAGTAAAGAACTTCGGGTTCATTATTGGTGTCAGGAAAATGAAGATAGCACCCAGCTGCCTGTACTCTTTTAGTCCATTTTTTCGCATAGGCCAATTTTTTAGCTTTAGGGAAAAGAAGTTTTTGAGAAATCATTTTTTTTAATGTTTCCCAGTGGCTGTCTTTGACTTCTTCATTAACTTTTAAGATTAGGGGAACAAGAAAGGGAATATTATGTTTACACCCGGAGAGTAAAGATTTTGAAAATTCTTTCTTTTGTTGAACTGCTTTGATTAAATAGTTTTTGCAAACTGTAAGTTTTTTTTCTCTTCTTTTTGTCGAGAAGGTAAGAATAGGTTTTAACAAGAAAGAAAACGCAACATGTAGACCAATGAAAATGAATTGTGAAATTAAAATCCATTTAACTAAATATAGGTAGGATAAAAATTGACGTCGTAACATAAATGGATTACTTAAGTATACATTATTCATTTAAATAATTTAATAACTTATAATTGGCAAGTTATGACAAAGATAAAAGCTTCCCTTTTCTTTCTAATATTTGTGTGGGGACTTTCAGCCCTTTCAGATCCTATTTTAGCTCCACCCCCAGAGATGCAAGAAGAAGTTCCTTTTCCGCATCCTCAGACAGCAAATGAATGGTATGAATGGGGATTGATTCAAATTAGGGAGAAAAAATGGGATAAGGCTAAACAAAGTCTTGAAGAAGCTCTTTTTTTAGACCCTGAACTTATTGTTGCTAAAGTACAGTTAGGATTCCTTGAGTTATGGCAACATAACTTATCTGCCTCCTATCAGTTGTTTTTAGAGGTGTTGGAGCATTCTTCTTGTGAGTCACATGCCTTAGAGGGGTTTCGAGAAATTGGCTTACAATGGGCGCAAGAACAAACTAAACAGCAAGAAGAAGTTATTATTTATGAAAAGCTAAATAGCTGTGAGCCTAACAATCCCGATACTCTCTTTTACCTAGGAAGGTCTCTTGCCAGGACGGGAAACTGGGAAAAGGCAAAAGAGATCTTGCAAGAATGTCTTAGGCTAGCCCCCCAATATAGTGACGCAGAAATTCAGCTTGCCTACATTTATTTATGGGAAGGAAAAACAGAAGAGGCAGAAGCTCTTTTTATCAAATATCCCAATAATTCAGATGCGAAGCTGGCTCTTGCGCGGATTGCAAGACAGCGTAATGAGCACGATAAAGCAAAAAAACACTTGGAAGAGATTCTTTCTGAGAACCCTGAACATCCTGAGGCAAAAAAAGAGTATGCCAATGTTCTTTATTTAAGCGGAAATTACTTTGAAGCGGAGAATGAATTCTCATGGCTTATTGATAATGGAGAAGACCCTAATACGTTATGGCTTCCTCTTTTTGATATTGGCTCTCATACCCGTTATGCACTGTGGACAGAAACACTTTATACAGACGCTAAAGAGAATGATCCAGATCTTAGTGCTCCCGTTGTTAAAGATTATTATTTCTACAACGCGGTTCACGTATTAATCCCTCTTACAAATATGTGGCGATTAGACATCAAGCAGATTTATTATCACCAAAGAGAAAATGATATTTACCCACCTGTTGGTGTTAATTACTCTGCGTATTATTCCGGAGGACAAATCACTTCTAATTGTTACTTTTGTAAGAATTGGCAATGGGATCTTTTTATAAGAATCTTTCATGCTTGGGGCAGTCAAAATCAAATTGCAAACTTTCCTTTTGAATCAAAGACTCGCTATGAGCCTGGAACAGGGCTTCGCTATAGCACAGACAGACAATTATTTTTTATTGGGGCCCATAGTGAGTCATTTATTATAAAAGATTTTTCCAGCAATATTTCTAAACTGCTTGGGACAATTAATTTAACTGCTGCTTATACCTATCGTTTCGATTGGATACTGAAGCCAGAGGTACAAGCATCTGTGGAACAGGTATTTATTAAAGACAATTTAAGGAACTGGAGAAACACTAGTAATGGCTCAATTCGATTTGGGCTGCCTTATATAGCAGACTATGTCAAAGCGATCTATTTTTTTGAATATGGGCACTTTGATAAGCTTTCTATAAATTACTACTCTTTTAGAGAGCAGGTCAGAAATGCTATTGGGGGATATGTTCATGTTCCTATTACCTCTTATATTTCTTGGGATACTACCTATTATCATAGGTGGCAGTTGACTAGAGATCTATTTCAACCAATAGGTAACCAAGTGTTTGTCGCTCAAAGACAACTACTAGTTGCTAATTGGGTTACTTCAGAAATTTTAGTCCGTTATAAAGATAAAATGCGTCTAGCTTTAGAAGGACATTACTTCCGAGATAACCTTCCTTATCGCGACTGGGGCATTACAGGCTCTTTCCTTTGGCAGTTTTGATCATAGATATTTAAAATCTGTTCTTCAATTTCATGATTTGCCAGCCTTTCAGAAAAATAAGGCTTATTAGAAAAAAGCGTTCCCGTCTGAATATGTTTGCCTGTCCTTTTAACAATGGCTTTAAAAAGTTTAAAAAAAGGATATAGCTTATTAGACACTGTTAAGAATGCGTCTTGAGGAACTGGATCAGTAAATTGAATACGATAAAAGAGTTTTAATGGGTTATCTGGATAAGATTCAATATGAAAGAAGGGAGACCCATTAAGCTTTACACTTTGTAAAATAGCTAATGCTTGTTGTGTAGATTGAGCGCTGCGAAAAAAAAGATGAGCGTCATGTGTCATGTGCGCTTCAATAGTAACTTTTTGAATGCCTATTAACTGCAAAAATTTTCTCTGGTTAATTTGTCGATACAAAACCCAAGGCTTTTCATCCGTAGTGTTTTTTTGTGATAATGCGTTAGTAACTATGAAAAGATCATCAGGTTGGAGCAAAGCAAAAATTTTGCCTAAAATTTTATCGATATTTTTAAACCCATGAGCCAATGGAGGGGAAATACCTTCTTTACTCGTCCATTGATGATGCTGCAGATGTGCTATAGAGTTTAAAAAGAGAAGAGAAAAAGTTGGCTGAAATTGTTTTTGGTACTCAAGAAAAAAATGGGAGGAAAGCAGATCTAAAAAAGATACAAAAACAAAAGGCTTAGCTTTATAACGAAGCACATTTTTAGCAAGAGATGTTATTTCTTTTCCTAAAAAACCCATTAACTTATTTTTTTTAGTCAATATAAGGAGGTCTTTAATCAGCCCTGCAATAGTTAGCTTTGAGCAGCTTGTATAATTTTGGGAAATATGCCGTAAAGGTTGTAATAAAGCATTAAGCTCGCTGGGGTAGGCTTTTTCATCGGTCCATGGGTCAGGAAAAAAGAAAAGGCAATCAGCTGCTTTTCGTTTAGCATTCATAGCGCCCCATATACCACTGGAAATTTTTTTATCGGAAAGCTTTTCCCAAAGTTGTTTATGGACAACCTGTGGGACGTTCCCTAAATGTTTGACTTGATGCTCAGAAGAGGGTAGGCCGGTATGTACAGACACCCATTGTACCCAAGGCTCTAAAAAACCGCTGTCGTAGGTGTCATCTGTCCAGGTGGCGCTTTTATGAAAAGAAAAAAGACGCTGGATATTTTTTAAATGAAGGGCTTGCCCAGCTTCTTGTAATAGGTTTTCATTAAATTCATTGAGTTCTAGAAAAATTGTTTTCATATAGATTTGGATCTCCAGTGATGAAAGAATACTTTTAAGATTAAAAATGAGTCTCTAATAGGTGAAAAATGAGACGATCGATTCTTATCTAAATAAATGGTTTCTATTTGACGTTCACAAATAGTGTCTTTGTCACGCAAGGCAATGAGAAGGCATCGGAATTCGGTTTCATAACGATTCCCATAAATTTCTTGTACCATTTTTTTAGAAAACTTTTCATTAAAGGCCCGATACCCAGATTGAGTATCTTGAGGTGCATGAGAGTAGAGCCTTCTTAAAAGAAAAGAGATAAGCATATTGGGTAGGCGTC
>JASFVE010000024.1:0-26315 GCA_050049995.1 Chlamydiota bacterium
CAGAACCACATAATTGGTCAAAATAGCTGGCTCAAAAAGTCCTTAGAAAAAAGGACCCCTCTCTCTCTTTTATTTTATGGACCTCCTGGATGTGGAAAGACAACTATAGCAAGACTATATGCAAGGCATTTTGATCTCAACTTTCAAACTGTTAGTGCTGTAGAAGGCTCAGTTGCTGAAGTGAAAAAGATTTTAAGCAGCTATAAAAGTGAACCACTATTGAGGCAAAAAATTATCTTATTTGTTGATGAGATTCACCGTCTTAACAAAGCTCAGCAAGATCTATTTTTACCATTTATCGAAAATGGTACATTAATTTTACTAGGAGCTACAACTGAAAACCCTTCTTTTACCATTAATAACGCTCTTCTATCACGATTAAGAGTATTTACATTAAAACCTTTAGATACTAACGCTTTACTGGCTATCATTAATAGATACGAACTTTTAAGTGATAAAAAGTTTTCGAAGGAAGCTAAAGACGCTCTCATAGAATATTCTTCAGGAGATGGTAGATATCTTTTAAATCTAATAGAAAACCTAGAAGTGCTGCCTGAAAAAGAAATAGGTATAAAAGAGATCAAAGCCTCAATGCAGACCAGACTTGCAAATTATGATAAACATGGAGACGGCCATTATCAGCTAATTTCAGCTCTGCACAAGTCAATTAGAGGCTCAGATGCTGATGCTTCTCTTTATTGGTTATGCAGAATGTTAAAAGGTGGAGAGGATCCTCTTTTTATATGTCGCAGATTAATTCGTACAGCCTCTGAAGATATTGGCCTTGCCGATCCACAAGCATTGGTTATGGCTAATGAAACTTTTCGTTCCTTTCAAATTTTAGGATCTCCCGAAGGAGAGCTTATGATTGCTCAACTTGTCATTTACTTAGCTTTATCTCCTAAAAGTAACCGAGTTTATAAAGCCTTCAAAAAAGCAAGTGAAATAGCTGAGAAAACAAATCATTTTTCTCCACCTAAAACCATTATCAACGGATCTACTGCTTGGATGAAAAAGGAAGGTTATGGAGGAGACTATATTTATGATCATGATACAGAAAAAGGGTTTTCAGGGCAGAACTACTTTCCTGATAATATGGAAAGAGCCTCTTTTTATACCCCTCGCAGCATTGGCCACGAAAGGGAAATGGAAAAGAGGCTAGCCTATTTTAAAAAAATGCGAGAAACTATTTAAGCTCTTTAAACTGCTTATCATTCGGCAGTTTAAGAGTGTTGTTGTAATAGTAGACCGTTTCATTAAAGTAATATAAGAGAGGATCAAACTCATTGACTTGTTTACAGCGGTCAATTTGCATTTTTAACCAAACTAATCTATCAAAGACTGTTTCCCTTAAGTCCCTGTCCTTGCAATTTTGACACAAATAGTGGGCCATTTCTTTCCACTCTTTTTCCATATCCTGTAAAACTTGCTTATTCATGTTTTTTCCTCCCCTTTGGATATACCTCTTCTTTACTAAATTGAAGAAGTAAACATCAACGAATTTTTATATCAGGGAAAAGTCTCTCATGATCTTCTAAGGAAAAAATCTTTTTATCTTTCTTTTGCAGTTTCTGATCTTGCTCTTGCTTGCCTTGAAATACACCGTGTTTAGAAATTAAGATTTTCACCTTTCCGATCTCATCAACCACTAACATACTATTAGGCTCTCCTCCATGAATTAAAATACCTTCATTACCTATTTTACCAGATACAAGAAGATGGGGAGTAGATTGCATTACACCTAATGCAGCCAAAGGCTCATTTTTCCCACTAAAAAAAGCAACGCTTGGATTGAATCCACCTCGAAGCAAGGTAGAAGCCAAACCCGATGCATCGGCTAAGCCAAGACCTGCACCTCCATCATTGATCACAGTCCAAGAGCCTACCGTTTTACTCTCGTCATTTTTCAAAAAAATACCAGGTACTTGCGATGAGGTTAGATGAAGCTTTGGCACTAAATTATTATCATTCAAAACTACGTCGACACCACCTTTATCTGAAGCAGAAATAATAGCTAAAGGTTTGTCTTTTTCGAGTAGAGTAAAACTTGGAAATGCTCCCCCTTGAATTTCAAAGGTTGTCTCTCCTTTGGTGTTTTTCATCAGCATAACTGGGCTGTTATTAATAAAACTGAGCTCTATTTCCCCGTTTCCTTTTGGAGAAGAGATTTTCAAATTTTCTGTTTGCAATGTTTTATAAACACTTTTTGAGCCAAAACTCATCGATATTAGGAAGACCATCACTAACAAATTAGTAATGAACAAGATATGATTACTTTTCCTGATAGTCATACAACTCCTTTTTATTTACAAAATCTTTAACAATCCTTGTTTAAAAATGGTTTTAAAGGTATATTTTGAGCAGTACTAACAACTAGTGATCTCAAATGATAGAAGTCAATGTAGCAAAAAAAATTAAAATTAATCTTAACGACTACGATTATGAAAAGGATATTCAAAATCGTTTGATGATGGCTCATTTTTCATCCTTTGAGATAGAAGTTTTAGAAGAAATATTATTTAATCCCACCAAAATACCTTTAAAAAGATTCCTTAACAACTTAGATACTGACTTAGAAACGATCCAGCCCACTTTAAAAAAACTAGAAGATATGGGGCTTTTATCCATACAAAATGACACCCTCATAATCGATAAAGAGATGCGAAAATACTATGAATTTCAGGTTTCTAAGTTTGATGCTGACTTTAATCCCGATATGGAATTTTTGCAAGGGCTGTTAAGGAAGGTGCCGATCCATGTTCTTCCCACTTGGTATTCCATCCCAAGAACTTCCAATAACATTTTAGCATCTATCATTGAAAAGTATCTCATAACTCCTCAGGTTTACCAAAGATATTTACTAGAACTAAAAGACAAGGATCCCATTTTTTCCAAAATTATTTCAGATGTCTTAGAAAGTAAAAACTACAAAGTAAAAGCATCTGACATTTGCCAGAAATATGAATTAGATAAAGTACAGTTTGAAGAGTATATGCTCTTATTAGAATTCAGTTTTGCTTGTTGCTTATGCTATGAAAAAGAAAAGGACGAGTGGGTTGAAGTTGTTACCTTATTTCATGAATGGAAAGAATATCTTAATTTTTTACAGCAGAGTAACTGCCTTACAGCCAATAACGATATTAAGCCTTCTTATGGAGAAAACTTCATTTTTGTAGAACAAATGACCTCTATTTTACAGCAGTTAAAAGAAAAACCTTTATCTGCAAAGCAATTTACTAATATACCTTCAAACTTAATAAACCAATTGTTAACTAAGCTTTCTTTAATAAGATTTATTAATGAACAAGAAGGACTTTTTACTTATAGCGATAATGCAGAAGAGTGGCTTTCTATGTCATTAGAACACAAAGCCCTTCATCTTTACCGCCACCCTCTCAATCACTTGATCGCCTATAAAGGAACTCCAGAAATTTACACAGAAAGAAACCAACGAGAAGCTGAAAAAAGCATACTAAGAGCTTTACACGGTAATTGGGTTTGTTTTGATCAATTCCTAAAAGGCGTTACTGTCTCTATTGGTGATCATGCAGGAATTCAGCTTTCATCTATAGGAAAGCATTGGGGATATAGAGTTCCTAATTATAGCCCTGATGAAATAGATTTCATACACTCCTCCATATTTGAAGGTCTATTTGAAGCTGGTATGGTAGAAATTTCTTCACAGGAAGGAAAAGATTTTTTTAGGGTTACTTCCTTTGGAAGGACTTTATTTGAATTATAATCATCTCTTATACTTTTTTACATGAACACGAAATCCGACAAAGAATTGGTGAGCAATAGAAGAGCTTACCATGATTATCAGATCCTACACACCTATGAAGCTGGCGTTTCTCTATCTGGAGCCGAGGTAAAGTCTTTGAAAAATCATGGAGGATCTTTACAAGACTCTTATGTCAGCATTGAAAAAAATGAAGCCTTTCTTGTGAACTGCTCTATAGCTCCTTACTCTCATGCAAGCGCTTTTAATTTACCTGAGAAACGAAAACGAAAACTCTTATTAAATAAATTAGAAATTGCAAAGCTCATCCGACAAACTCAAGAAAAAGGAATGGCTATAGTTCCCCTGGCTATCTATCTAAAAAAAAGATGGATAAAAGTGAAAATAGGGGTTGCAAAAGGCAAAAAAGCATACGATAAAAGACAATCAATAAAAGAAAAAGAACAAAAAAGGGCTATCCAAAGAGCGGTCAAAGAGCAATCTTCTTGACAGTTCTTATAGATATTCTATATTTTTTTTCTTATGATCATAATTTTAAGGGGAATTCATGAAAGTTGTAATCTCTAAAGAAGAAATTGTTTCTTTAATTGGGAAAATTCAAAGCATTGTAGCATCTAAACCTGCTATTCCGATCTTATCCAATGTGTTAATTGAGGCAATTGATGGTCAGTTAATTGTCAGCGCCACTGATTTAACTGTCAGCATGCGCTGCTACATAGAAGGCAAAGTAATTGAAGAAGGAGCTATTGCCCTTCCCGCCAGAAGATTTTTTCAATTAGTAAGAGAGATCACTTCTTCTCAAATTAAGATCACAACAACTTCTAATGAGCAAGCTGAGATCACAGCAGGTAACTCGATTTTCAAGATTCATTCATTGCCTAAAGAAGAATTCCCAACTCTTCCTGATCTTTCTTCTGCTATGCAAGTAAGCCTAACTGCCTCTAGTTTAAAAGAGCTTTTATCCCGGTCCTCATTTTCAGCTGCAAGAGAGGATAGCCGCTACGTACTTAATGGCATCCTTTTAAAAATTGATAATCAGAAAATGACATTCATTGGTACAGATGGAAAAAGGCTCGCCAAAATCATGGCAGATGCCAATATAGATCCTTCTTTTCAAGGCTCTTATATCATTCCTTTAAAAGCCGTAGAAGAAATGGTAAAAACTATAGATGACCCTGAAGCTGAAATTTCCTTAAATTTAATGCACGATAAAATTTCTATTGAAAAATCTAATCTTACCTTAATTACAAAGCTTTTATCGGGTCAGTATCCAGACGTAGAAAGAGTTATCCCTGAAAACCCTAAAATGAATATTAGGCTTCATCGAGAAGAACTCATTACCCTACTTCGCCAGGTAGCATTATTTACTGCAGATACAAGCAGCTCCGTCCGATTTATTTTTGAGCAAGGCCAGTTGACACTAATGGCTACAAGCAGTGAAATCGGTGAAGGAACAGTGATGATGCCAGCTGATTATTCAGGTGAAAGGCTAGAAATTGCTTTTAATCCCTATTATTTTTTAGACATTTTAAAACATAGCAAGGATGAAACTATTCAATTTTCCATTGATGATGCTTTTAATCCTGGCAAAATTACCGACTCAACTTCTGCTATTTTCGTTATTATGCCAATGAGATTGAATGAGGTCCAAGCTAAGGTCTCCCAAGAAGATCATGCACCTGAAAACCCTGCATATACGTAATTTCAGAAATTTTTTAGATGAAACTATATTTTTTCATCCAAAAATTAATCTTTTTATAGGAGAAAATGGGCAAGGTAAAAGCAATTTACTAGAAGCTGTCTATTTTCTGAGTACAGGAAGATCTTTTAGATCTTCTTTTATTAATGAGCTTATCCACTTTGGTAAAGACTATTTTCTCATTGAAGCTGAAATTGAGAAATTAGGCGTCTCAGAGTATTTACGTATTTTTTATGACAAAAAAGTTAAAAAAATACAGTACAACTCTACTAATTACACCTCTTTTTCTCAGTTATTCGGTGTGTTGCCAGCTGTATTGATGACACCTCAAGACATCGATCTTATCATTAGTTCTCCCTCTATTAGAAGACGGTTTTTAAACCTTCATATTGCACAGCATGACCCTCTATATATCCATCATCTCACAAGATACTGGAAGGCAATGAAGGAAAGAAACGCTATCTTAAAAAAGAGGAAGTTGGAAGCTATCGAAATATTTGAAAAACAAATGCTTATCTCCGCTTGTTACCTAACACAGGCGAGGCAAAAAGGAATCACAGACCTCCAAGAAACTCTAAAGAGGTTTTCTGAGCAGCTAAAAATAGGAAAGGACACAGTAACATTAGAATATACACCTTCTTGTCTCTTAGAAAAACTTGCCTTTAACTGGCAGAAAAATAGAGATAAAGAAATGATGACAGGTTCTACTTTTTACGGTCCACACAGAGATGATTTTTCTATTGTCCTTAACCAAAAAAAAGCTAAGCATTTTGCTAGCGAAGGACAGAAAAGAATCATTCTTTCTTTATTAAAATATGCTGAGTGGAAAAGGCTATGCAATAGAGTACAGCTACCAGCTCTGATGGGCTTTGATGACTTTGGTATGCATCTGGATCCCATCAATGAAAAAATGCTGGAAAGTAATCTGCAGAGTTTTTCTCAGGTTTTTATTACTTCACCTTGCTTAGAAAAAAAATGGCAGATTACTGACCGCCATACCTACCAAGTAAAGCAAGGAAAAATATCTGTTTAAAAGTCTTCTAAATGCTTTAAATACATTTCAGCCAAGGGAAACTTACCTTTAGATTCTCCTGTTCTTTTATCTTCAAAAAGCTGAATGATTTTTTTTGCCAATACTTTTCCAAGTTGTACACCTTCTTGATCAAAAGAGTTGATTCCCCAAATAAAACCCTGAAATGCCACTTTATTTTCATAATAGGATAAAAGGGCACCCATAGTCTCAGGATTAAGCTCTGAGGTAAATAAAATACGATTAGGGCGATTCCCGGGAAAGTCCTTATTAGGGTTTTTACTTTTTTCCCCTTTGGCAAGAGCAATAGATTGGGCAAATAAATTAGCTAACAGCTTTTCCTGAGAAGTAGTATTTTCTATAAGAATATCTTCCTTACATTGGCTATTTTTAAAACCAATAAACTCTAATGGGACAACAGTTGTGCCCTGATGAATCAACTGATAGAAAGAGTGCTGGCCATTTGTTCCTGGTTCTCCCCAAATGATAGGACCTGTCTCAAAGTCTACAAAGTTTCCTTCTTTATCGATTCGTTTGCCATTAGACTCCATGTCACATTGCTGAAGATGCGCCGTGAAACGAACTAATGCCTGCGAGTAGGGAATAATAGCCACGGTTGGTAAGTGAAGAAAGTTTCTATTCCAAATTCCTAAAAGAGCTGATAAAAGAGGTAGGTTTTCATGAAGCTTATGGCTCAAGGCCATTTTATCCATTTTGCTTGCCCCCAAAAGAAGCTGCTTGAAATTGCCAATGCCTAAAGTAAAAGCTAGTGTGACAGCGCCCACCATAGAAGTTGCTGAATACCTTCCTCCGACAAAATCCCAGATATGAAAACTTGCTAAATATTTTTCAGGGTTATCCATAGGACTTTTCTCTCCAGTAACGGCGATAAAATGCTCCTTAGGGTCTAATCCTTTTTGCACAAAGTGTTTTTTAACAAACTCTTCATTGGTAAGTGTCTCTAAAGTTGATCCCGACTTAGACACCACTACCACCAAACACTTGGAAAGATCTAAGCCTTCTAATACTTTGCAAGTATCATCTGGATCTACATTAGAAATAAAATGCGCTTTTCTCCCCTTTATAGAAAAAGTCTGAAGAGCTAAATAAAGCGCTCTAGGTCCTAAGTCAGACCCACCTATCCCGACTTGGATAATGTCTGTATAGCGATCTTGTTTGTCGAGTTCCTTTAAAAATTCTTTGAGTTTTTTCAGTTCTTGATAAGCCTTGTCACTTACCTGGATTGCTTTTTTAGAAGGATTTTTATCTTCAAAAAAATCCCTCATAGCTGTATGGAGAACAGATCTATTCTCACTTTTAAACCCTTCAATCTTATTGATCACCTCTCCGGATTGCATGTCTCTCATTTTTTCCAAGGCATCTGTTTCTTTAGCCAGCTCAATTAAAGCATGCATTACCTCATCTGTGACCCTCTCGGTTCCGTAAAATAACTGGAAGCCTAAGGAAGATCCCCTCATTTTCTCAATTCGCTTAGGAGTTAAAGCTCCATTTTTAGTCAGATCTACTGGATTTTTAGCGAGTTTCAATAGTTTTTTATAACTTTTAGAAGCCGTAAAGTCGCACACACACGCACCCTAATTTTTTACATCTAAGATCGCAAAAAATAAATCGGCTGACAAGTTTTTTTTAATAGTTGTCTAAAAGAAAAGTTTTGTGTAAATTATGTAGCTTAATTTACGGGGCATAGCGCAGCTTGGCTAGCGCGTCTGGTTTGGGACCAGAAGGTCGGGGGTTCGAATCCCTCTGCCCCGACCAATCTTCTTACTTCAAAGTTTCTATTTCATTTTAATAAAAAGATATATGAGCAAATCGCTCTCTAAACGGCTGATCTAAATTGATATTTGTATCAATTAAATAAACTATTTCTAGCAGATTTGTTTTTTCAAATAAGGTAGTAAGGTGCGCCAGATTAAGCATTTCACATGAATGTAAATAAAGATTTTTTAATTGATTATTTATTGGAAGATGAGAAATCCCCTCTCCTGTTATCGGCGTTGCAGTAAGACTAACGCTGCTTAAGTTGAAGGCATTGGTAAAAAATGCACCTAGATGTCGTTCATTAAGTCTATTACACTCATTTAAATGAAGAATATGCAATTTATTTTCCTTTGAAAGTCGAGAAAGTCCCTCTCCTGTTGTATTCGTTTTAGAAAGATCTAGAAATTCTAAATTATTAGCCTTAGGAAGGAAGTCCATCAGATGCTCTTCGTTAAGTACACTATTATTATTTAATTTAAGAATTTTCAGTTTATTATCTACTGGCAAATCCCTAAGCCCCTCCCCTGTAATCTTAGTAAAAGAAAGGTTCAAAGATGTTAAATTTGGACATAGATTTAAAACTTGAGAAACTTGCTCATCTGTTATATTTGTACGATCAAAAGATAAGCGATGAATAGTTTCTCTAGCCCCCAAAGAAAAGCTTTGTAAAAAAGCAATCATATCCTTTGGATTTTTTTCACATTTAACTTGAAGAACTTTGGTTAAGTATCTCCCTAAAACCTCTCCATTAGGGTCCAGTTTTTCATGAAATTTCTTAACAATGGGAAAAGAAAAAAACTTAACAGAAGGTGAGGAAGGCTCTTGTGTTTGACCAAATACAGCACTTCGAATGGCTCGCCAAATATCTTGAATGGGTTTGTACATAGGGACAGAAAATTGCATCCATGATGGGCTGTGATTGTTTAATTTTGTAATATCGTAGCAGCTAAGATTTGCTATTGCCTGTACTTGAGGAAATTGCAGTAAAGGCTCTTTTGACTTAAAAAGTTCACGACAAGATGAGCTAGTAGCTTTCAATGCAGCTTGGTCATTAAAATCTGTATAATTTAAAATTTTTCCTAATAACCCTATCTCAGCAGGATTAGTAATTAGATTAGTAACATTAGACATAATTACCTTTTTTATCAAAATTATATCAAAAATGGTATTTTTATTAAATAATATTGATTGTGTAATAAATATTATTTTAATGATTAAGTTTTAAAATCTATTTAAAACTTTAAAAAAATGTTACTATAATGTAAAAAATTATCCTTTCTAAGGTATATTTCTTGGTAGAATATGTAACAATACCTTCAACATCCAACCCATTTGTTTAAGCGTTATCATTTCATTATTCTCGCCATGTTTAAGAAGGTCTTCTCTTGTAATATTTGTATTATGCAGAGTGGGATATTTCAACTTTGTAGATTGAAACAATAGCTCAAGTGCCTGTTCATCCAAGTTCTTACATCCAGATAAATTAAGCTCTTTTAATTGGTTATTCTCAGGGACTTGAGTTAGCCCCTCCCCTGTTATAGGTGTGCTTGAAAGATCAAGCGATTCCAGCTTTGTAGTTTTACTGAGAAATAATCCGAGCGCCCTGTCATCCAGGCTGTCGCACCAAGATAATTCAAGCTGTATTAATCGATTATCCTCAGGAACTTGAGTTAAGCTCTCCCCCGTTATACTTGTATATGAGAGACTAAGTAATTCCAGCTTTGTAGTTTTACTGAGAAGTAATCCGAGTGCCTGTTCATTAAGAATAGGACACTTAAACAAAACAAGATTTCTCAAATGAGAGGGATCAAAATTTTGAAAGGCTTCTCCCGTTATATTTGTATGGAAAAGATGAAGCAACTCGAACCTTGTAGTTTTACTGAGAAGCTGCCCAAGCATCCTGTCATCAAGGTTTCTACATTCAACTAAACTAAGCTCTACCAAATGAGAAGAATCAAAATCCCAGAATGCTTCTCCCGTTATATTTGATCCAGTGAGACGGATTGATTCCAGCTTTGTTGTTTTACTGAAAAGCTGCCCAAGCATCCGGTCATCAAGGTTTCTACATTCAGCTAAACTAATCTGTATCAAATGAGAAGAATCTAACTCCTGAAATGCTTCTCCCGTTATATTTGTTCTAGAGAGACGGAGTGATTCCAGCTTTGTTGTTTTACTGAAAAGCAACCTAAGTGACTGCTCGTCTAGATTGCCACATTCAGTTAAACGAAGTTCTTTCAAATGAGAAGAATCGAAGTCCCGAAACGCTTCTTCAGTTATATTTGCTCCAGAAAAACAAAGTGATTCCAGCTTTGTTGTTTTACTGAGAAGCAACCTAAGCGACTGCATATCAAGATTCCTACATCCAAATAAGTCAAGTTCTTTCAAATGAGAAGAATCGAAGTCCTGAAATTCTTCTCCCGTTATATTTGCTCTAGAGAGATGGAGTGATTCCAGCTTTGTTGTTTTACTGAAAAGCAACCTAAGTGACTGCTCATCAAGGTTCCTACATCCAGATAAGTCAAGTTCTTTCAAGTGAGAAGAATCGAAGTCCCGAAATGCTTCTTCAGTTATATTTGTATAAGAAAGATTAAGTGATTCCAGCTTTGTTGTTTTACTGAGAAACAACCTAAGTGACTGCTCTCCAAAATTCCGACATCCAGATAAACTAAGTTTTATCAACCGATCGATTTCCGGCAGTTGAGCTAGTTTTTCTCCTATTATATCTGAATAGGAAAGATTTAAAGATATTAAATTTGGACATAGTTTTAAAACGAAAACAAGTTGATCATCTGTAATATCTGAATCACTAAAGTCCAAGGATTTTACAGCGCTTCTAGCAGGCAAAGAAAAACTCTGTAAAAAAGCAATCATATCTCCAGGACAAGCTCGACTCTTCTCTTTAAGAACTTTAGTTAAGTATCTACCTAAAATCTCTCCACTGGGATCGAGTTTTTCATGAAATCTATTAACAATCGGGAAAGAAAAACACCCCATTTTACCAAATGACAAATCTATCATTTTTACTAAAAAGTCTTGGATCGGCCTATACATAGGAATAGAAAACTCCACGCAAGGCTTATACTGGTTAGGGCACCACTTATTTAAATTTTTTATTCTATCTTGATCAAGACCTGCTATAGACTCTATTTGGTGAAATTTCAATAAAGGCTCTTTTGACTGAAAGATTTTATTGCAAGATGAGCTAGTAGCTTGCAGAGCTGCATGATCTTCTGGATCTAAATAACTTACAACACTTCCGAATAACCCTATGTTATTCACAAAAGATGAAATAGGTGAATTGATGCTATGAGTCATGTTATTTTTTAGCGAGGGAGTTTAATTAAGGTGGGTGTTTTATTTCAATAAATCGCTAAAATCTCTTTGCAGCTCTAACAGTTCAGGATGAGTTTCAATTAATCCATCTGGGAACAAACTTATATAACACCCATCGACATATGGTATATTCAAAGCATTATACATTGACTTCAGTTCATGAAGGGAGTGATGCCCATTGCTGACTATGAAACTCATCGCGCATAAATTAAACATCCTTAACTCATCTCCCTGTAAACCACCTATTACGATTGCTGGTATTAGGATTAATCCAACTGTGCCACCTTGTGATCCTATAAGTGGCATATCCAATTCATACCTCACTTTTTTAGTAAAATCGAACGTCGAGTTAACAAACCATACATTTTTTCCAGGTAAATGAAGAGGAATCTCAGGGCAATATTTATGAATATACCTAGTTTCATAAGTGGAATCAGCATCAAAAATACCCGATTGTTTTGTTAATTGACGCTTTGCTGGATGAGTTAAAACTCTTCTAAGATCAAATTCAGGATATTTGCTAAAAATAGCTTGGCGAGAGCTATCCCACAGTTCTTTCATTTTTATTTTAGATACTTCCTCACCGATACTTTTCGGCAGCACTTGCATCCCTTTTCCATCATTTAAGTGTTGAAACTGAGGAAAATTAGCATAAGGCCTAAGAAAAAAATTGCCATACTCTCTAATCAACAGCAATTGACAGTGCAAATCTTTTGCTTCCAAACTATGCAACTTATCGTATATCCAAGAAGCAAATTTTTTCTTTTCTTCTACATCTGATGGGATACTATTTTTATACTCCCCTGTATATTCAATAAGTATATCTGGACATTCAGAAATAATGCGATAAAAGCACTGATGAAGGTAGATTTCGCTATCATCTACTTGAGCAATTACTTTTTCAAATGAAGCAACAAAATCAGGGGCTATAGCTCTTGTTACTTTTACCACAGGCTCTTGCAGCATTCTAGGATAGGTCCTAATAACCATAGCCAAAGCAGACTCGAACTCTACCTTTCTTTTGTTGTTGAACTTTTTATCATACCTTATTAAGCATTCTAAAAATGGATTATCTTTTAATTCTTCTATAAATTGAGTGTCTTTACTTCTATGTTCCCAAAAAGAAGCCAGCACTTCTTCTACCTTTTTCCTTGTTTGGTTAAGATCTTGAGAATTATGAATGTGAAAATCATCAGAAGATAAGCTACAGACAGGCAGTCTTGCATCTTTTATAAAGCATGTCATATTACAGCCTTTTAAATTTTTCTAATCTTGATAAGATATCCAAGTTTGGCTTTTATTCTATCACTAGCTGATTAAAAGGAATCTCACCTTCTAAGCCAAGATTGTCGCCATAGCTTACTGCAGTGCCCCCCGCAGCCATAAACCCTTGAAGCATCCTAACTATTTGATCGCTAGCATACTTTTGCAAAACAATAATGTAATCTAACTCATCCCATTGCTCTGTTGCAAAAATTTCTGGCAAAATACGATAGGAAATCCCTTTCTTTTTAAGGTGAGTAAAAAGATTGTCAAAATCTTGTAAGACTTCACTGGAAACAGAAGCGTCTTTTACAAAACAAACACCAATATTTACATCTTGAGCAAAAGCATATTCCTCGGATTGGGAAGTAATTAGATCTTTTTCTTCAATACAGCTCCATTTGAGAGCAGATATAGGCACTTCAGAATTTTTCAGAGCTAATATAAAATATTCAAATTTTTCTTTAGATACGCAATAGGAAAGAAAAGCATCATTTTCTAAAGAAGACGCCTCTATTAAAGTAAAAATCTGTAACTCATCAGGAAGTGAAAAAGACAAAAGGTGCAGGCAGTCTGAAAGAAGAGTCAGCTGATGTACCCCTTCATTATACTTTTCTTCCTGTTTAGCATAAGAAAAGCTAGGAATATCTCCTTTATATAAAATGACCCCTACAGTCCAAGACTGGAACTCCTGCCAAAAAACTTGGATAAATTGATGCAAAGCAATTTTAACAGAAGAAAGCAGCGTCTCATCTTCTATCGGGTAGTTATTTTCAGGGAGACCTAAGTTGAGATCCCATAAGATATAGAACTTGTCTTCTTTAAGTTTTCTTGCTTTTTCAAGTTCTTTATTCCAATCTAAAGAAGACTCATTCCTGCAATCCAAAGATAGAATAACTGTGTTGATATTGGGATCGTTTTCATTAGTGGACGCATTTAAAATAAAGTTTTTTTGATTAACTGTAATGCTTCTATGATCAAATGCGATATCTCCGATAGGTAAATTATTCACGGACAAAACTCATATAGTAAATATTTCTTCCTTTATTAACCCAAAGGTCATTAAAAAATGACTGACCATACTTTTCAAAATTATTTATAAAATAAGGATCAGGAAATTCCGATCTAAAATGAATATTTTCTAAAAAGTAGTCAATTACCTGACCTTTGTATGTTTCATCATCAGTTACAACAAAGGCAGTTCTTTGCGGTTTCAGTATAGTTGCTAAATCTTGAATAAACTCCGGTTGAAAAAGCCTATTTTTAGCATGTTTTTTCTTAGGCCATGGATCAGGGAAATTGATGAAGACGCCGTCCACTAAATTATTACGAAGATAATATTTAGCAAAATCTTGAGCAGAACCTAAAACCACAAATAAATTGGATAGGTTTTCATTATGCATCTTAACCCAAATTTTCCTCGCCCTGTCAAATCTTTTTTCTACAGCTATCCAGTTCTTATCAGGCTCATTTTTAGCCTTGTCAATAACCCACTGCCCATTTCCACTGCAAAACTCAACATGACACGCATTCTCATTTTGGAAGATAGTTGACAAGTTAGGCATAGCAAACTTTAGATGATCTTCATAATGAGAAGGAATAAATAAAAGTCTTTGAATAATAACCGGTCTCCTATTCTCATAGGAAAAGGGTATCCGTAAATCTTTAGCTTTCATGGACAAAAATTATAAGTTTTACGTGGATTTGCATCTACCTAATTTCAGAATTACATATTGTTAATTTCACAAATTCCTATTAAGATAGAAGATCAGATGCTTAAAAGGAGATCACAAAGCATGAAAAGATATTTATTTCTAACTTTTTTTTACATCGGACTGAGCGCCACTTTATTTGCTGAATCAGATGTAACTATGAATACAATTCCCCATAAAATAGAGAAGGCAGTGTCTAGTCAGGCATTTTCTTCTATTGATATCAGACAAGTATTTTCTGCGTCTCCTATGATCTATTCTGTCCTACTGTTCTTATCGATATCTTCAGTAACAATTTGGCTGTTTAGCTTATTTAATTTCCGAATGAAAAGACTTCGCAGTAAAGACTTCCATGAAAATATGCAGGGACTTCTTGGAGAAAAAAAATTTGAGGAAGCCCTTAGTTTCTGTCAGCAAAAAAACACTTTGCTCGCCAACATGGTTGCAGCTGGAATTCACTCCAGAAAGTATGGAGCGCAAGTAATGATTGACACTATGAAAAATGAAGGTAAGAGAGGATCTGCTTCTTTTTGGCAAAAGCTTTCTTTGCTAAATGATATAGTCATAATAGCTCCTATGTTTGGCCTTCTTGGAACAGTTATTGGTATGTTTTATGCTTTTTATGATGTTAACAGATCTATTGAAAGCATTAACTCCTTATTTGACGGATTGGGAATTGCTGTTGGAACTACAGTAGTAGGTCTTATTGTTGCTATTATTGCTATGATTTTCTACACAACGTTGAAATACCGCTTAGTCAAAATGCTAAGTTTTGTAGAAAACGAAGCTATGTCTTTAACTCAACTAATTGATGCGGAGCGTTAATCAATGAGCCTAATACCTGACGAGGAATTAAAACCTAATGTGGGCATAAACTTTGCCGCTATGATTGACTTCCTTTTTCTAATGCTTGCCTTGTTCTCAACGCTTGCTGTTACAAGGGCAACCCTCTATGACTCCGCTATTGATTTAGCGCAGCTAAACTCAAAGCAAGGAAACAACCTAGCCCTCAATGAACAAGACTTTCACAGAGTAAATTTAAGTATAGATCATAAAGGAGACTACCATTGGGTAACGGAGTTTAATGAGCACTTGATGCAGACTACAGCTCAAGTGCAAGAAGAACTTACCAAACAGTACCAAACAGGACTTTTACCCAAAAATAAACAACAGACATTGGTGCTCCTTCACATTGATAGGTCAGCACCTTGGGACTCTATTGCAAAATTAATTTTTTCTATTAAAGAAGTTGGTTTTGATGTACACCCTATTTATGAATCTGAAAATAGCCAATGAAACAGTCTCTGTTAACTATATTGCGAAATAAAAAAACCTCTAAAGAGGATTTTCGAAAAGCAGCCAATAAGCTTTGCTCGCTTATTGCTAGTGATGCTAGTAGTTTTCTTTCTGAAGAAAAAATATCGGTAGAGACCCCTTTACAAAAGGGGCGTGGCACAAAAGTCATAGACAATCTTATCTTGCTCCCTATTTTAAGATCTGGAATGGTCATGCTCCCTGCTTTTCTTAACCTTTACGAAACCGCAAAGGTTGGTTTTATGGGGATAAGGCGAGATGAAGAGACAGCATTGCCTCATATCTATTATGAGAATTTCCCCACCATTTCAAAAAATGACACTATTTTTGTATTAGACCCTATGATCGCTACAGGAGGTAGCACTATTGCTTGTCTTAAAAAACTAGAAGCTTATAAAGCTACTTTATCGAATATCTTTGTTGTAAGCTTGATCTCTTCCAAGCCAGGGGTAACTTTAATTAAAAAAACATACCCTGACGTTTCACTTTACTCCGTCTCTGTGGATCCTTCATTGAACGACAAAAAATTCATCTTACCGGGGCTTGGAGATTTTGGAGATAGGTTTTTTGGCACCTAGCTTCCCCCTTTATTTTCACAAATAACTTGTTGGCAATTAACTTCGTTAGCGATAAGGTTTCACCTATTTTTTCTAAATTAGGTACTAAAATGACAGCTTCCACATCCCTCACTCATCTCACTCATTTAATAAATACTCCTTTGTGCAATGAAACTGATTCAGAAAGAACTTTTTTTGTTAATGAACTACCTGTAGAACTTATTAAACTCATCAATTCACATATTGCCAGCCCTCAACAGGAAGGTGACCTACAATCTAGTTTTAATTTTCTTTTCCATGCCTCACAAGTTTGCCAGGAGAAATTCCCAGAGCAAAGCTTGCATTTTCAAGAAGAATGTGAAAAAGTTCTTTCAATTGCTACTGATAGACTTATCACAATTAGTAGCGATGAAGATGCTCAAAAAGCTAAAATAAAGGTCATTCAATCTTATATCCATTTAGGTAACTTCCCCGAAGTTGAAAAGCTTCTACAAGAGTTTGAAAGCTATTTGAAGGAACACCCTCAAGTTCGTTATCGTTATATCAATTGGCACTTTAAACTTCTTCTAGACCTTGCCAAAGCTTATAATCAATCTAACGAACCCCTTAAAGCCGAACAAAAAATGGAAAAAGCTAGAAGTATTGCTCTAGCTGAAGAAGATGATCAATGTAGGTTTGAGCTCTTACTGCCCCTAGCTAAAAGCTATGCTATGTTAAAAATGGACGCTGAAAGTGAAGCTCTTTTCAAACAAATCGAAAAGCTTATTCAAACATTTCAAAATAATTTTTTGGAGTTAGAAGAGCTTGGAGAAGCCTACCTAGAATTAGGCAAAAGCAAGCAAGCCAAAAGAATCTTTGATGATTATCAAAAGTGTGTGATACCTCAGAAGTTTCTTATCTCTGGCGTTAAAGAAAAAATTTTTCAAAGAATCATCAAACTTTTATTAAACCATAGACAGAGTATACCAGCGCAAGATATGCAATCATTAGCCTTGAGCTTTTTGCAAAATTGTAAAGAATACTATATTAGTACTATTGAAAATCCCCGTTTCATTTGTTATTCCTATGCGCGATTTGGCTTATATGATGAAGTCATTAAGATTGGCAATTGGAAAATAGTGCTAGATATGATTCAAGACTGTATTGAGGCAAAAGACAATGATTTAGCCTTATTGTTATTAGCAGAATGTGAAAAACTCAAAATCCATGACTACGAAGACAAACCGGGCTTTTTATTGGAACTTGCAAATGCCCATATTCAACTTAAGAGTTTTGATAAAGCTAAAAGTCTTTTAGAAATGTCTAAGGCATTAACAAATAGTCGTGATTATTCACAACAGAAATACATAGACTTTGCCTATGCTTACTTTTCTTTGGGGGAACCTGAAAAAGCTAAATCTTTTGTAAAGGCACTAGAAAATCCACTATTAAATGCAAAATCCTTAGTGGATTTAGCGAATATTTACATACTTATTGGATGTTTTTCAGAAGCCAAGAATCTTTTGCAAGAAGCTGAGCAAAAAATGACGAAGTCAGTGCTGCTACTTGGCGAAGAGATGGAGTTTTTAAATATTGCTAAAGCGTATCTTAAGCTTGGCTGCTTAGACGAAAAGGAAAGGGATAGTCTACTGGAAAAAGCAAAAAATATCATGAAGAAATCTACTTCCAAAAACTTCGTAATTAGTAGTTTAGTTGAGCTTGCTAAAGCATCTCGTTTAACAGATACAGCACTAGCTAAGCATTTTTTACAAGAGGCGCTAAATATAGCCTATATCAATAAAGATTTTTCCTCTTTTTTAACTTTTAATTGTTTAACAGATATTGCCTTAGGTTATGCTGATTTACAAATGCCTGATCAAACCAACACTTGCCTACAAGAAGCTAAGGAAATAATGCAAAATGATGAGACTTTTAAAATTAAATCCTTATTCAAACTTGTAAGTATTTATATCCAACTAAAAGATTTAACTAGAGCCAAAGGAGTCTTACAAGAAATCGAATACTATATTGATAACTTTTACCAACAATCTGAAGGTCCTTTTTTCTTACTTAAACTCATCAAAATATACACTCAATTAAAAGACTTTTCTAAAGTCGAAGAATTACTAGAAAAAGCTGATTACAAGTTTAAAATGGATAAAAGAGAACTGAATAATTCTCACAACTTTTTAATCAGACACAAATTTATATATGAGCTCAAAAATTCAATTGGAGGTAGACTATCTAATACCTAGCTTCCTCCTTCATTTTCACAAATAACTTATTGGCAATTAACTTAGTTAGCGATAAGGTTTTACCTATTTTTTCTAAATTAGGTACTAAAATGACAGCTTCCACCCCCGTTACCCATCTAACTCATTTACGAACTTTTCCTCTATGTAGTGAGGTTGAAGCTGATTCAGAAAGGACTTTTTTTGTTAGTGAACTACCCGTAGAACTTATTAAACTCATCAACTCACATATTGCCACCCCTCAACAGGAAGGTGACTTACAATCTAGTTTTAATTTTCTTTTCCACGCCTCACAAGTTTGCCAAGAGAAATTCCCAGAGCAAAGCTTGCACTTCCAAGAAGAATGTGAAAAAACTATTCTAGCTGCGAATAACTCTCTTTCAAGAATTGACCATCAAAACTTTGAAGATGAAATAAAAGTATTTGAAGATGAAATAAAAATTGCGCAATCTTACATTCTTCTAGGAAAGCTTACTGAGGCAGAAACTTGTTTACATGAGCTCCAAAATTATTATAAGAAAATGCAATATTCAGATTGTTCCTTTACCTGGAAACTGACTGAACTTTTTAGCAAGTTTGCCGAAGCTTACATGCAATCAGGAGACTTAGACAAAGCCAAGGAACAAATAAAAGAAGCTAGCAGTTACATTCCTGAAAAAAGCATGGGTTGTAAAGTAATTACAGCTCTATTACAGCTAGCCAAAACCTCTGCTACAATTGGTTTAAAGGAAGAAAGTGAAACTCTTTTTAATCATGCTGAAAACTATCCCCTTGAACTTTTCTACGAACCTCAGAGGCTCCAAGATCTTGGAGAAGCTCATCTTCAACTAGGAAATGTAGAGCAAGCAAAAAAAATCTTCGAAAAACTTCAAGAGTGTATAAAAAGCCCTTCTTCTCATTTACCCATTGAATTAAAAAAAAGGGTTTTTAAATTCATTATTAATCTTTTGCTAAATCATAGACAAAGCGTACCCACTCAAGACATCCAATCCCTTGCCTTGAGCTTTCTCCAAGACTGTAGTACATATGGCTTTAATGCAAGTTCTCACTTTGTTTGCTATTCCTATGCTCGTTTCGGTCTATATAATGAAATTATTAAGATTGGAAATTCCAAAATACTGCTAGATGTTATTCAAGACTGTATTGAAGCAAAAGATAACAATTTAGCCCTATTGCTATTAGCGGAATGTGAAAATCTCCATATTTCAGACTCTAAAGAAAACTCCGATTTTTTATTGGAACTTGCCAAGGTTCATATTCAATTGAAAAATTTTGATAAAGCTAAAAATCTTTTAAAAATGTCTGAACAATTCAGAAATATTAACATGCAACCAAATGCAGTAAATGTAAGTTATGCTTATGCCTACTTTTCTTTAGGGGATATTGAAAAAGCTAAATCTTTTTTAGATGCAACAGAAAAACATATGGATTTTCCATTTATCAAGAATGTAGTGGACGCTTATATGCATATTGGATGCTTCTCAGAGGTTAAGGATATTTTACAAAGAGCTGCGCAAAGAGCTGCAAAATATTACTCCGATCACAAGGAAACAAACCTTTTAAAGGTTGCTAAAGCATATGTCAAGCTTAGCACCTTAGATGAAAAGGAAAAAGATAATCTACTAGAATCCGCTAAGAATATCATGAAAACATTCACGACGACAAAGTGTCGAATCAGCGCTCTCATGGAACTTGCAAAAGCATATAATACTGATGCAGCTCTAGCTGGTGCTTTCTTGCAAGAAGCACTAGCTTTAGTCCGTGCATGTAAAGAGTTTGCCCCGTTTATAACTTTTGATTCTTTAATGGATGCTGCCTTAGATTGTGCTAACCTAGAAATGTCTGATCAAGCCAAAACTTACTTATTAGAAGCTAAAGAAATAATACAAAATGATGAGACAATTTTAAAAATTGCATCCTTACTCAAACTCGTAAGCATTCACATTCAACTAAAAGATTTTACGAAAGCAAAAAACATCTTACAGGAAGTTGAAAGCACTCTTTTGAACCCACAGCAAAAATCCCCCACTGAAGTACCCTCTTATTTACTTAGGGTCAGCTATATATACATGGAGTTAGAAGATTTCTCCAAAGCAGATGAATTATTAAAAAGAGCTAAAGGCTTCAACAATAGCTTGAAATCCTCTCTCAATCTAATATTAAATCCAAATTGTTCCTTTGCGAGTAATCTTAACAGCTCTTATGACTTTTTAAATAGGCGCATATTTATACATGAACTGAAAAGCTCAAGGGTTTAGCTATGGCTTCTTCAAGTAAATGTAGCAATTCTTAAACGGCAAAAAATTTATCAGGCACACTGGTATCTAGATCCACTTATTTCCACAATTTCCACAATTTCCACAAACAACTTATTAACAATTAACTTAGTTAATGATAAAATCTCGCTTCTTTTTTCAAAATTAGGCATTAAAATGGCAGCTTCCACCCCCGTTACCCATCTAACTCATTTACGAACCCCTCCTCTATGTAGTGAGGTTGAAGCTGATTCAGAAAGGACTTTTTTTGTTAATGAACTACCTGTAGAACTTATTAAACTCATCAATTCACATATTGCCAATTCTTCTGAAGAAGATGACTTACAATCTAGTTTTAATTTTCTTTTCCACGCCTCACAAGTTTGCCTGAAGAAATTCCCGGAGCAAAGCTTGCATTTTCAAGGAGAATGTGAAAAAGCTATTCTAGCAGCAAATAACTCTCTTTCAGGGATTGATCATCAAAACTTTGAAGATAAAATAAAAATCGCGCAATCCTACATTCTTCTAGGAAAGCTTACTGAGGCAGAAACTTGTTTACATGAGCTCCAAAATTATTATAAGAAAATGCAATATTCAGATTGTTCCTTTACCTGGAAACTGACTGAACTTTTTAGCAAGTTTGCCGAAGCTTACATGCAATCAGGAGACTTAGACAAAGCCAAGGAACAAATACAAAAAGCCAAAAATTACATTCCTGAAAAAAGCAGGGATTATGAAGTAATTACAGCTCTATTACAGTTAGCCAAAACCTGTGCTACAATTGGTTTAAAGGAAGAAAGTGAAACTCTTTTTAATCATGCTGAAAACTATCCCCTTGGACTTTTCTACGAACCTCAGAGGCTGCAAGATATTGGAAAAACTTATCTTCAACTAAGAAATGTAGAGCAAGCAAAAAAAATCTTCGAAAAACTTCAAGAGTGTATAAAAAGTTCTTCATCTAGTGTTATTGTTGCATCTAATTTCACAAAAACCATCAACTGTTTGTTAGATCTTAGACAAAGCGTGCCCGCTCAAGATATACAGCTATTTGCCTTGAGCTTTCTCCAAAACTGTAGTGCATATGGCTTTAATGCAAGTTCTCGCTTTGTTTGCTATTCCTATGCTCGTTTTGGCCTATATAATGAAATTATTAAGATTGGGAATCCCAAAATACTGCTAGATATTATTCAAGACTGTATTGAAGCAAAAGATAGTGATTTAGCCCTATCGCTATTAGCGGAATGTGAAAACTTTAAAATTCGTGACCATGATGATAAACAGGTCTTTTTATTGAAACTTATAAATGCCCATATTCAACTTAAGAATTTTGATAAAGCTAAATGCCTTTTAGAAATGTCTGAAGCATTAATAAGTAGTAGTTGTTATCCACAGCAGAGCTACATAGATTATGCCTATGCTTACTTTTCTTTGGGAGATACTGAAAAAGCTAAATCTTTTTTAGATGCAACATTCAAATATATGGATTTTACATATATAAAAGATATCATGAAAGCTTATATGCATATTGGATGTTTCTCAGAGGTTAAGGATATTTTACAAAGAGCTGAGCAACAAGTTGAAAAATCTTCTCCTTATGCCAGGGAAATGGACCTTTTAGAGGTTGTTAAAACATATGTTAAGCTTAGTACCTTAGATGAAAAGGAAAGAGATAATCTACTAGGACATGTTAAGAATATCATGGAGACATTCACTACACCAAACTATCGAGTCAGTTCTTTAATAGAGCTTACAAAAGCATACAATACTACTGATGCAGCTCTGTCTGACGCTTTCTTACAACAAGCACTAGCTATAGGCCATGCATATAAAAAGTCTACTCCTGTAATAATTTTCAATTCTTTAATAGTTATTGCCTTAGGATACGCCGATCTGCAAAAGCCTGAGCAAGCCAAAACTTACTTATTAGAGGCTAAAGAAGTAATACAAAATGATAAGGCTCATGTAAAGATTACATCCTTACTCAAACTTGTAAATATTTACATTCAGCTAAAAGATTTGATAGAAGCAAAAAACGTCTTACAGGAGATTGAAAGCACGATTTGGAGTTCTCACCAAAGTAATCCAAAGGGAATACCTACTTATTTCCTTAGGCTCGCCCATAAATACGCTCAATTAAAAGACTTTTCCAAAGCTGAAGAATTATTAGGAATAGCTAAAAGCTTTGGCGGTAGCTCGACCTCCTCAGACCTCTCCTTTTTTAGTGACCTTGACGACTCTTATGACTTCTTAAATAGGTGCATATTTATACATGAACTAAAAAGCTCAAGGGTTTAGTTATGGCTTCTTCTTCTACTTCCCTTACCTCTTGCTTTTTAGACTCTACTCCAACAGAAGTTTGTGGTGTAATAGCCTCCTTTTCAGATTTTTATACGCAATTTCAACTTCTAGAGCTAACACATGAAAGAGGAACTTCAGTTTTTCAAAAAAAGACAGATGAGATCATTGCCTTAGCTAAAGAGAAAATGTCTCCATGGTCGTCTGATAAAATTTTTCCCTCAATAGATCTGGCCAGAGTTTATATACAACTTAATAGAACTACTGAAGCTGAAAATCTTTTAGAGGAAGTTGAAAAACAGCTTCAAAATCAAGGTAGACGTACACGATTTAAGGTTTTGATCCTGCTCGGCAAAATGCACTACCAGCTAAATAATATCGATACATTCGAAAAAATTTTTCAAAGTGTTGAAAATAATGTTCTTGAGATAAAAGAAGAATGGTCCCTAGATCGATATGAAAAAATCGATATACTATTACTACTTGCCCATGCTTCTCAAAAAGTTAATAAAGTGGATCAGTCAAATAAAATCTTTCAAATAATTAAAGATCTTATCAAAACTACTAACGATGACCGCACAAAAATTGATTATTTGATAAATCTTGCTGAAACTAAATATCTATTAAAGGAGCTTGACGAATTTAAAGAGATATTAAAAGATGCTGAAGAGCTTGCCTGCCATCTTGATTCTAATATTTCGAAAATTTGTGACTTAAAGAAAATAGCTAAACTTTACGTAAAGCTGAACATGAAAACTGAAGTTGAGCCAATTTTTCAAAAAATAAAAACCTTTGCTAGCGAACTTGATTTTAATTACTCCAAAGCATCCACATTAGTGCATATCGCTGAAGACTACCCTGTACTAGGAACACTCGATGATTCTCTAGAATTTTTACAAGAAGCAGAAAGGATTTATCACAATGTTAAAGATACGGGTAGTAATTATGATAGAGACACCCATATGGCCTGTAAAACTTCCTCATTAATTGAAATGGCTAGAATCTATATAAAACTCCAAAGGCCTGATGAAGCAGAAAGAATATTAAAAGATGCTGAGGAAATTGCAGAGATTTTATCCGAGACAAGTAAAAGTAGTAATTTTCTAGAGTTATCCAAGCTCCAAGCAATGCTAGGGAATTTTGACAAAAGCGCTGAACTTTTGAAAAGAGTTAGCGCTGAATGGAAGGTAGCTTATTATGAAAGGGTGGAAGCGATAAAAAAAGCTATCGCCCACAAAAAGGCATGTTTTTTAAAAATATAGCGGTCCTGTCTTGTTGGAACGGATTAATAACTCTTATGGGCAACTTTCTTCTAGTGGTCTAATAGTATATTTTGGCTTTTTTTTAGGAAGGTAGGGTGGAGTTACCTCTAAGTTAAATGACCTTTTAAGAGAATTCATCTCTCTTAATATTTTCTCAGTCCACTTAGGGTCAAAACTCTCTTCTAAGTGATCTATACTTTTTAAAAGCTCCGATAACATTTCTAATCGTTGAGTTACATACTGATCTTTTATGGTTAGATGAGAAAACAAATAAAACAAATCTTGTTTAAGATTATTTATAAGAGCAAGCCTTTCTTCAGACATCTGAATGAATTTATATAAGCCTTGTGCATCACTATAAGAGCTTCTTTGTAGGCTTTGGGTTAGTCTTTCAATACTTTCTATATTTTTTTCGATTGAATCAAACACCATTAAATCAAGAGCTGCCACTGAGCAACAAACAAAAAAAAGCATGAAAAAGAATTTATACACCATATAACTCCCCTCTTTTTAGTGATAAGTTTTTTAAAGTTTTTTTAGAAGACTTGATTTAGATAAAGCTACTATATACAATTCTAGCTCCACCCCGAGAAGAGCTGTCAATGACTATAAGTTTTATAGAAAAATTAGAAAATGCTAAAAAGATATCTTTTTTTGACAGGCGCAACTTGTCAAACCTTCTATTAGATTTTCTAGCAAAATGCAAAAATTTAGAATTTTTAGAGATTTCTAATGTACACTCTTTTGATGAAAAAAAGGCTGTTTCATCCTTTCATGCAATAAAAAACCTAAAGTTTCTCTACCTAAAAGACTGCGAAGCCATTACGGATGAAATTGTAAGTGCTATCCCTCAAGGATGCTTAACTATTGACCTCTCTATTTTTGATGCAAATAAAAGTGACCGATTGACAAATGAAGGACTAGCTAAGCTATTAAATTCATGCTCTAAGCTAAAAGAAGTACACCTTTATGGAAGAAAGCATTTATCTGATGCGGTTTTTTTACAATTTACTTCCTCTATTCAGTCCGTCGTTTTTCCTGGGAAAAATGGGAGCCAACTAACGCAGAAATCCTTGTTGTACTTATCTGAAAAATGTCCTTATCTTCAATCTTTAAAAATGGGATCTTCCCCTTTTAAAATTGATGCCTTTCCAGCTTTAAAAGCACTGCATGTTTTAGATTTGAGTTTTTGTAAGATTTCCCCAAAACTTTTTATACCGAAAATGGAAAAGCTGACTTCTTTTTATCTCAAAGCTGTTGGAGTTATTTCTGATGAACTAGTAACTAGTTTAGTAAAGTCATGCCCAAATCTTAAAAACCTTTTCCTTTCCTTTAATGACATCTCTGATCAACAAGTGGAGTTTCTAACGAAAAACTTACCCTTTCTCTCTGTATTAGATCTTTCCCGATCGCAAAAAATAACAGATAAATCACTAGAGATCATTTCTCAAAGTAAGCAGTTAAAAAAAGTTAACATTTTAGGATCCCCCCTTTCCACCTCTTGTATAAAAGCTCTTGTTAAGAAAAGACCCGATTTAGAAATACTTGCTTGACTTAAAATGATATAAAGAGATTTAATTACATCTCATTTTCAAGCCCAGGTGGTGAAATTGGTAGACACGCCAGATTTAGGTTCTGGTGCCGTAAGGTGTGGGGGTTCGAGTCCCTTCCTGGGCAACTTTCAAGTTGTTACTTTCTAAAAATCCATAAAATAATATTTAAAATAACCGTCAAAACAAAGCTTACAATTAACATAGTAACAATGGGAAAATAGACTGTTGTTTTCTCACCTTTCATTTTGATATCACCGGGAAACTTACCAAAGCCAAGACCTAACTTTGATCCT
>JASFVE010000025.1:0-25451 GCA_050049995.1 Chlamydiota bacterium
AGCTTCTATTTGAGAGGCTCGGAAACGTCTGCTTATCCGATTAGCTTCTCTAGAAGTTTTAGTCACAAGCCAATGGTTAAGCTCTGTTTCAGGTTTTACTTGCAGTTTTGGTTCTTGCAAGTGAAGTCTGTAATTATTACCACTTTGAACAATTAAATTTTTCTTTCTGCAACTATCTACCCATGCATCTAATGTTCTATCATCAACATTAAGTGCTTTTGACAGTTTTTCTCTATCTAGAATCCCATTTCTTATAGCTAAGGCATTAATAACTTTAAACTCTTTAGAAGCAGCATTGGCATTAATACAATCCATGAAACCATGAGTTGTCTCCCAGTTATGGGTGTTAATGACCATTTCGCCATCAACTAAACTCCAAAGAATTATTCCTTCTCCGGTTTTCTCTTGGTTTCTGTTGTATTTTACCTCTAATAATAGATAGGGATAGTAAGTAAGAGTAGGCTCTAAATAAGTATGCTGATCATCCTTTAAAAGCTCTCTTCGATGATGATTCATGATAGTCTCTGCGGTATATCGCATTTCGAGGGTTTGGAACTTTCCAGTAGGCACTAAATCCTGAACGATTGATCTAGCTTCCGGAAAGTTTGTCCAGACCCAAAATGCTCCCACGCCCACAGAGACACAGGCAAATAGCCAAAAAATTGCTCGCATTGCTTTACACACACTCCTTTAATTTTTAGCTATACGAGATTTTGTATTTTTTTGAAAACATGGAGAATTATTTCTTCATTGTTAACAAAAACTCAGCATTGCTATTTGTTTTTTTCAGCCTTGAAATAAGAAGGTTCATGGCATCTATTGGAGTTAAATCAGCCAAAGCCTGTCTCAATTCATAAATAATTTCAAGTTCACCAGGATGATAAAGCATTTCTTCTCTTCTTGTTCCACTCTTAATTGGATCAATAGCAGGGAAGATCCTTCTATCTGCAAGCCGACGATCTAATACGATCTCATGATTTCCAGTTCCTTTGAATTCTTCGAAAATAACTTCATCCATTCTAGAACCGGTGTCAATCAATGCTGTGGCAATAATCGTTAAAGAGCCTCCTTGCTCAGTATTTCTGGCAGCACCAAAAAAGCGTTTAGGCTTATGTAGAGCATTGGCATCAATACCTCCAGTCAAGATTTTACCTGAGTGTGGTTGAACTGTATTATAGGCTCTAGCTAGCCTTGTTAAGGCATCTAATAAAATAACAACATCTTGACCAGACTCAACAAGTCTTCTTGCTTTTTCTATCACCATATCGGCAATTTGAACGTGCCTTTCTGGCGGCTCATCAAAAGTAGAAGAAATAACATCTCCTTTTACAGTACGGATCATGTCAGTTACTTCTTCTGGCCTTTCATCTATTAACAAGACCATTAACACGGCTTCCGGATTGTTTTTTTCAATAGCCTTAGCAATGTTTTGAAGTAATACAGTTTTTCCTGACTTAGGAGGTGCTACAATTAAAGCTCTTTGTCCTTTTCCTATAGGAGCTACTAAATCCAATACTCGCATTGAGTATTGATCTTTTGTTGTCTCCATAACGAGTCGTTCATCTGGAAATAAAGGAGTAAGGTTTTCAAAAAGAATTCTGTCTCTTATTTGCTCTGGGGATTTACCATTAATTTTTTCTACTTTTAAAAGAGCAAAATATTTTTCCTTTTCCTTAGGAGATCTAATAGTACCTAATAAGGTATCTCCTTTTCTTAAGTCAAACCTTCGAATTTGAGCCGGAGAGACATAAATATCTTCAGCTGACGGAAGGTAATTATACTGAGGAGATCTCAAGAAACCGAAACCATCTGGTAGAACCTCTAAAACTCCTTCACCATAAAGAGCTTCATTTTGTTTTTCCGAAATAAGCTTTACTACTTCAAAAACAATTTGCGACTTTGTAAGAGCACCTATTTGCTTAAAACCGATGGACTTTGCATATTCATGTAACTGATCAATATTCATTCTCTGTAATTCTGAAATCTTAGTGATTTTCTTTACTGGTTTTGCAATTGACTCTTTTGAATCTTCTTTTGGCTTCTTATTTTCCATATCTACTGTAGTTCCTGATGTGTTCATTGAACATTTTTCTCCATATATTTAATGCTATTTTTAGCAACGTGCTAAAAGATTTTGATAAATAATTTCTACACTTTTTCTGAGATCTTTTAAAGATCCGTTGTTTTTAATAATAAAGTCTGCTCTTTTAGACTTCTCATCTGATGAAAGCTGTCTTTTTTTTCGCTCATCATACTGGTCTTTCGTAAATCCTTTTTCTTGCATGCGTAGGTTACATAAATCATCATTTGCATGAACTGCAATAACGTAGTCAAAAAATTTTTCTTGCTTAATTTCATATAGCAAAGGAATTTCTACAAAGACTAATTTTTCTGATGATGCAGTAATTTTCTTTTCAATTTCCTTTAATACTAAGGGATGAATGATTTCTTCAAGAGCTTTTAGAAGTTTTTTATTACTAAAAACTTTTTTAGCGATGCTATCACGGCTTATTTTACCATTGACCAATATATCCTTGCCAAGAAGTTTGATCACTTTTTCATGTATTATGCCATTAAAAAGCAATAACTTGTGAACAATATCGTCAGCGTTTATTACATAGCAACCAAGGTCTTGAAAAAATCGTAAAACCGTAGACTTACCGCTTGCAATCCCACCTGTAATCGCAATTTTTTTTGAATTTAACATTCTGCCCAATTTTTGCCAATTTCGATATCAACAACCAAAGGAACCTTTAAAGAAAAAACATTTTCCATTTTCTCTTTTACAAAGCTTTCAAATAACATGAGCTCCATATCAGGAACTTCAAAAATCAACTCATCATGAATTTGTAGAACCATAAATCCTTGTAACTTTCGTGCATGAATTTCTTTTTGAACTTCAATCATAGCAAGCTTAATTAAGTCTGCGGCGCTTCCTTGAAGGGGAGTGTTCACAGCAAGCCTTTCTGCCATAGAGCGGATCGTAGGATTTTTACTGGTAATTTCAGGAATAGGCCTTGTTCTTCCAGTTAACGTTTCAGACTCGCTAGTTTCTCTAACTTTCTGTTTACATATATCGATAAACTCTAAAACTTTAGGGTATCTTGCAAAATAGGTTTTAATAAAGTTAGAAGCTTCTCTCATGGGTATGCCGAGTTCTTGAGAAAGTCCAAAAGGACCTTGACCATATAAAATCCCAAAATTTACTGCTTTTGCTTGATAGCGCATGTCTTTAGTTACTTTATCTATGGGAACATTGAATACTAATGAAGCTGTATAGGTATGAATGTCTTGATTCTCATGAAAAGCCTTAATTAATTGAGGATCATTACTCAAGTGAGCTAACAGTCTAAGTTCAATTTGCGAGTAGTCGGCTGATAAATAACTCCAATTGTTATGTTGAGGTTTAAAGCCAGCTCTAATTTTTCTTCCTTCTTTTGTTCTCACAGGGATATTTTGCAAGTTTGGATCTTGGCAGGAAAGCCTTCCCGTTGCAGTGACAGACTGGTTGAAGGTACAGTGTACTCTATTTGTATTAGGGTTTACTTGCTTAGGAAGAGCTTCAACATAGGTAGATCTAAGTTTTTCCAATCCTCTGTATTGTAAAACCTTACTTGCAACATTACTTTCTTCTGCCAAAAGCTCTAATACTTTTGCACTTGTTGAATACTCCGTTTTTTTACGAGAAGGGGGTGTTAGCCCAAGTCTATTATATAAAATCTCACTCAGTTGCTTAGGTGAGTTTAAATTAAATTCCTCGCCTACTTCATTATAGATTTCACGCTCTATTAAATGAATTTGCTCTACAAGAGAACGTGTCATCTCAGTCAATTTTTGCGTACACAAATAAATCCCATTTCTTTCCATTTCTGCCAAAATAGGCAGTAGGGGGATTTCAATTTTGTGCAAAATCTTTTCTAAGGCTGTATTTTTGAGTTCTTTTTCAAAAAGAGTCTTTAATCGAAAGGTGTAGTCAACATCTTCGCAGCAGTATTCTTTTACTTGTTCTAAAGGGACCTCTTGAAGCTCTTTTTTCTTCTTCCCTTCGCCAATCAATGCTTTAAAAGCAATTTTGTGTTTGCCAAACTTTTCTAAAGCTAGCTGATCCAACCCATGTCTTCTTTGATGAGGTGCTAAGAGGTAAGAGGCTAATATTGTATCAAATCCAATATTCTTAATTTCAATTCCATAGTTTTTAAAAATGTGGAAATCGTACTTAAGATTATGCCCTATAAAACGGATGCTTTTGTTTTCTAAAAGACTTTTTAATTCTTTTAATAAAAACTGGTGTGGCAAATCGCCGTTAAATGGAACATACCAGGCTTTACCTGGCTGAGTTGCAAAGCCTACTCCTACTAATTTTGCTAACAAGGGATGTAGTGATGTTGTTTCCGTATCAACTGAAATTTCCTTAGCACCTGAAAGGGCCAACATCATTTCATTGAAAGAGCCTGTATCATTGACTAAAACATAGTTTACATCTACGGATTCTTCTTCAATGATCTTAGGTTTAGCTTTTTCGATTTCTCCTAAATCCTTCAAAAGAGTGGAAAACTTCATGTCGCGATAAAGATCTGCAAGTAGAGAAATATTTGGATCTTTGACTCTGAAAAATTCATTCGTTTTTTGAAATTCAACAGTTGTATCCAAAGTAGCAAGTTCACGACTCATCAGAGCTATATCCTTTTGAGTTTGCAGCGTCTCTTGTTTCTTTTTTCCGGAAACTTCTAAGGGATGTTCTAAAATATAATCTAAAGTTTTGAATTTTTGTAGCAGAGTTGCTGCAGTTTTCGGCCCAAATCCTTCTAACCCTGGTATATTATCAGAGGCGTCTCCCATAATTGCCAAAAAATCCAGCATTTGACTTGGTGTAACACCGTAAATTTCTTCCACTTTGTTTTCATCAACTAACAAGTTGTCTTTATTTGGCTGTAAAACAAATACTTTTTTGGAAACTAGTTGGAACAAGTCTTTATCACTTGAACAAATGTAAACTTCAGAGCCTTTTTTTTCTGCCCATTTGGTAATGCTTGCAATAGTATCATCTGCCTCTACATTTGGAATGCAAATAACAGGTAAGCCTGCCTTCTCACAAAATTCGTATGCCCATTCAAACTGAGGAAACAGATCTTCAGGAGCACCTTTTCGATTCATTTTATATTCGGCATATACTGCTTGTCTCGATTTTTTGTTATCGGGCCCGTCAAATACAACTGCCATATGAGTAGGGCTAAATTCTTTTTGAATTTTTTGAATAGATCTTATAAACCCGTATAAGGCGCTTGTTGATTCGCCCCGGTCATTGGTCATCGGACCTATTGCATAATAGGAACGAAAAAGAAAGTTGACTGCATCTAAAATATATAGTTTTTCCATTACTTATGAAAAGAAATTACACCTGGCTGATAAAGGTAAGCAAATTGTTCATCACATAGGGGATTTGTTTTAAAAAAAATAGAAGGTAAATAAGATTTGGCATCAAACATACTGGAAAGCCAACTTTTTCTAGGAGTCAACTCTACTACTTGGTAGGGCTCACTAA
Organism: Chlamydiota bacterium; assembly: GCA_050049995.1. Classification (GTDB taxonomy): domain Bacteria; phylum Chlamydiota; class Chlamydiia; order Chlamydiales; family SM23-39; genus 21-14-0-10-35-9. Next base: position 5,543 of record JASFVE010000025.1, read on the forward strand.
TATTTGCTTCCTTAGCAAGAAAAGACAAAACATCCTTCTCACCTACATTGTACTGATCGATCATACCAATTTCAGTAGCTTTTTTTGCATCAAATATCCTAGCTCCGTATGTGTTAATAAGAGAACTTTTAGAAATTTGCGGGCGGTTTGAAGTAACAATGTCGACAAATGTTTCATAAAAAAAGGCAAGAAGGGACTGTAGGTTTTCATCTTCGTCTGGCTTCCAGGGCCTAAGAGGATTCATAGGATCCTTTCCTTCACCTTTAGTTAATGTTTTTGCCTTCACTCCCCATTTATCTAAAGTATCATAAAAATTCAAAAAGGGACCTATAACAACGCCAACTGAGCCAACTATACCTACTTGACTTGAGTAAATGTGGTCGGCTGCACACGCGATGTAATATCCGCCTGAAGCACACATCCCATCTACATAGGCAAAGACAGGGACGTTATATTTAGTCTTATAGTTTTTAATTAGTCGGTAAATTTGATCAGAGTCATTAACGCCACCGCCTGGTGTATTTATATTTAGTAAAACAGCCTTGACTCGATCATTTCGGAACATTCTAGTTCGAGAGTCTAATAAGATATTTTCTATGTTTTCAGCTGTTAGAGTTTGTCCAATAATTCCATGGATTTTAATTTCCAAAATAGCAGGTGATTTTTCGTGTAAAAGAATTCTCCTTCCATTTTCATCAGGCAAAATATGGGTAGTAGTTTTATCAGAGAGATCTTTTTCAGCTCCAACGGACATAAACATAATTACCAAGGGTATGAAAGCTACAAAAATACCAACTACCACGGCTATGCTTTTGAAGAAGGTTCGTACAGTAGAGCGGAGGATTGTATCAGAGTGATTTCCCATAAAAATTTTTACACCATGCTTTGATTTATACTAATTTGAAAAAGTTCAAAAAATGCTAATGCCCCAAAAATAATAAACCCTATAAAAATAATGCTTGGGAAAACAAAGTTAAGGGTGAGGCCAATTAATACTAAAAATTGCATTGCCGTTGTTACTTTTCCCCATCTAACTGATTGGAGCTGGAAGCCTTTCCATTTATTGACGATTAATAGATAAAGTCCAAAAAGACACAGAAAAAAGTCTCTTGAGATCATGGAAGCTGCCTGCCACATTTTGATTTTCCCTTCGAAAAAAATGACAGTAAGAGCAAAGTACACAAAAAATTTATCCATAACAGGATCTAATATTGCTCCAAACTTCGATGTTGAATGACTTCTTCTTGCTAAGTACCCATCAACGCTATCTGTAATCATAGCTAGAAGGAGAGCAAGAATTCTTAAAGCTGTGCTTTCAGTTAAGAACAAAAAAGCAAGCGGCGCTCTCAAAAAAGTTAAGCAGTTTGATATTGTTATCATTAGAAATCGGTTATGAATATGTCTTTTTATGGTTTTTCATCCATTTATACCAAATAATTGAAATTAACGTCACAATAAAGACAGAAAAGATGATAATGTTAAATGTCTTCAGTGAGTTTATCAGAGCATGGTAATTTCTTCCCAGTGCATATGTCAGAAAAAAAAGAGCTGAATTCGATAATGCACAAGCGATTCCATCACTTAAAATAAATTTTCCAAAGTGCATTCTACTCATGCCTGCAGTAATAAATAGGCAGTTTCTTACACCAAAAGGAATAAACCTGCCAATTAAAAGGGTTAGAAACCCATATTTTTCGTAAAAATTTTGTGTTTGGATTAATCTTTTAGGGTGAATTGTTCGTTTAAACCAGCCAATTGTCCACATCTTTCTGCCTAGGGTCCGTCCAATCCAATAGGCCAGCCAATCAGATAGATAGCTACCCAAAAAAACTGCTAAAAATAAAATAGCAGTATTTTCAGGTACAACAGTTGCCGACAATAGACCACTTGTTATGATCATTAAATCTTCACTTATTGGGACGTTAAATCCAGCTAGCATTAACAAAGAAAAAATAATCCAATGGGCATGAGAAGCATGTTGCAAAACAAAATCTACAATCGATTCCATATCAGCAGATGGGTTTTTCTTTAAATTTCATTAAATGGTATTTATTATCAAGTGACTTGCTTAGCCGGAGCTTCAGATACAACCTCTTTGTCTTCTTCAATATTTAAAGTTTCTTGTTGAGAAGTTAGGTTATAGAATCTCTTTCCTAATGAAAAGACTGAAGTCATCCAAATGGCTATGACAGCCAAGAAAATTATTGCAATATATGGAGTGCTGGCAGCTAATGAACCAAATGTGAGGAGCAACCCTTGATAAAGAAATGAACCACCGCTCTTACCAATTCTTGAACCTACGCCGTCAATAGCAGCTTTGCCTTTTAATTTACATTCAGCTCCTAAGGGCACAAAAGCTAGCTCTTTTGTTGCATCAAAAAGAGTGTATTTGCAAGCGCGGCTTAAACAGTTTTGCATGGACCCAAAGAAGACGCTTAATAGCAGAGGAGTAGAACCCAGAAAAGCTGCTACTGGACCTAAGAAGGAGTTCTCAAAAAGTAGGAAAGAGAAAAATGCTAGGCCAGTAAAAAGCATAATTAGAGGTGAGACTAGAGCGCTAAATGTCCAAGAAAATCTTCTGATAAGATTTCCTGATATAAAAATGGCAATAAAAGTGGCTAAAATACCCATCCAAGTCATGACTTGTCCCATGTACACAGAATAATCGCTAGGATTAGGGTAGAGTTGTTTCATTTGGTTTTTCCAAAGAACTTCAACTAGATTAATGGAGAAATGATAGGTAAAAACGATGATCGCAATGCTAAGTAAATATTTAGATTTTGCAAGGTAGGCAAAGTTTTTCCTAAGAGACATTTTTATTTTTGGCTCTTTTGGCTTTTGGCTGTCTAGCTTTTGAGTATTTATGATATTTTTATTGTACCACCTAAAAATTGCTATAATAGCAAGCCCAGTAAGGAAGATTGTTCCATTTAAAAAGACAACTGATTGGTCCCATGCAGTCTTTCCGAATGGTAGGTTTGGGTTGAAAAAATTACTAGATAAAGTGATGGCAGACTGCCCAGAAATAATGCCAGATGCATTAGCACCTATAGCAAAAAGAGAATAAAACCGTTTGGCTTCTTTTACAGAAAAGACTTCGTTGGTAAATCCCCAGAAAAGAACAGTTAAAACAATTACTCCCCAGAGCTCCGCCATTACATAAAAGGCAGCAAAAGTCCAGTTGCGCAATATAGCAATGAACCCATAAAACCCTGAAGGCAAAACGGTTTGAAGGTAATCCGCAAATTCTTGTGGGTGTAAAATGTCTCGAGCTGGGTAGAGTATTAGCGCAAATAGAGCAAAAAAACCGAGGAAAAGTGATAAGATAATATAGAAAACCTTTTCCCTTGAAAATCGATTGGAAAGCCTAGTAAAAATAAAAGTTATTAGAAGGGCGGAGGGAACTATCAGCCATACCTTAATGAAGGGAATTGCTTCAGCTCCTGAATTATTAGCTGTAACGATAAAGCTGTCTTTAACCGCTCTCAAAAGATTGTAGTTAAAGGAAATAAGGAAAAACATTATTAGCATGGGGATGAATTTCTTATATTCAGATCGATAAATAGGCCAAAGAAAAGATCGAATTTTTCCGAATTGCTTTTGGCTATTTACTTCCATGCTTCCGCCTATATTTTAGATTTTTAAATGAAATGAATTTTGCAATATTATATTGCGTGGATGATTTGCCATCTAAATAATTATTTAGAGTGGTCTTTTTTGTTAAAAAATCTTTTACTTTTTTTAAGTATTGCATATTAATATGCAGCCAAACATAGGCTTTAATTTGATACCTTAAATTATTAAGGATATGGTCTTATTAATCAATGAATCTTTTAGAAAAAGCAGTCAAGTAAATTCTTTACCTGTCGCAGAGAGCGTCTATCCCAGGTAAATGGCCAAATTCAAGGTATTCTAAGGAGGCTCCTCCACCTGTAGATAGGTGAGTGAATTTATCGGCTAGATGCATCTTATTGACCGCTGCAATCGAATCTCCTCCGCCGACTATTGTTGTTGCAGGCAACTGAGCTAGTGTTTTAGCTATTCCTTCTGTGCCTTTGGCAAGGCTAGATAGCTCAAAGACACCAACTGGGCCATTCCAAAAAACAGTGGAAGCTTGGCTTAAAGCTTGTGACCATTCTAAAACTGTTTTAGGTCCAATGTCGGCTCCCATCCAGCCTTCAGGGATTCCTTCTTTAACAGTGATTACTTTTTTTTCAGTATCATTGGTTAATTCTTTTGTTATAACAATATCGACTGGTAGCCAAAGTTGAACGGCTTTATCTAAACATTTTTTTATTATGTTTTTTACAGATTCAACGTTATCTTGGTCAAAGATGGAGTCACCAATCTCTATGCCCTGTGCTTTTAAAAAAGTGTAGGCCATTCCACCGCCTATGAAAAGCCCGTCTACTTGATCGATAAGATTTTGAATAACACCTAATTTGGTTGAAACTTTTGCTCCTCCTAATACCGCATAAAATGGACGTTTAGGGTGATGAGCAACAGCTCCTAAAAAAGCTATTTCTTTATCTAGTAAAAAGCCTGCAACAGCTTTTTGTTGAAAAAGCTTAGCTAAGGGGACAATAGATGAGTGATTTCTATGAGCAGCTCCAAAAGCATCATTTACATAAATGTCACCAAAAGAGGCTAAGCGTTTTGCAAATGATGGATCTTGTTCAGGGTGCTGTTCTGCTTCGTAATACCTTAAATTTTCTAAAAGTAAAATGTCTCCTGGGGCAAGGTTTTCAACTAATGACTCTACTTTTTCTCCAATACAGTCGGGTGCCATAATAACAGGGCGATTTAATAACTCAGATAGTCGCTTGGCGCAAGGAGTGAGAGAGTATTTAGGGTCTTTTCCTTTAGGCCTTCCCAAGTGACTAAGTAATATCAGTGAAGCTCCTTGGTTTAGTGTGTACTCAATTGACGGTAAGGAAGCTCTGATGCGAGAGTCGTCTGTTATGTTGCCATTGCGATCTAAAGGTACATTGAAATCTACCCTCATTAATACTTTCAGATCTTTCAATGAAACATCTTGAATAGAGAGTTTTGTCATAAATTACCTTTGCGAAAATTAACTTTGATCCTAGAAGGCATTCCTGTAAAAGTCAAGAAAAGGGTATTGTCAAAAGGAAGAAACCTTAAAGGTTTTGAAAAGGGTTGGCTGCTTGATGAAAGTTTTGCCCTCTTTTTCTATTTTTAATTTCTTTCCGTATTGTATAAGAGAGATCTTCATCAAAATCTCTTTTCAAAGATCGAATTAAGTAATCTAAGGGTATTTCATTGAAAGTTCTTCCTTTATGTTTACCAAGAGGCATCGTTCTTAAAACAATTGGCTTTTTTAAGCGTTGCATAAGTTCTTCCGTTGTTTTAAAGCCTGAGGAAAGTTTCTTGAAAACTTCAACATTTACAATGACATCACTCATTGCTCGATGTGCGCCCTCGTATTTTATATTAAAATGTTCTCTTAACTTCTCTAAAGAGTTTACGGGGGACTGTCCATACAATCTAGCTAGTCGCAAAGTGTCGATAATAGGGCACTTTTTTATAGGGGAAAAGATAGTATGTTTTTTTGCCTCTTCAGAAATGATGTCAATGTCAAACATTATCCCATGACCTACAATAATCGTGTCGCCCACAAAATCAATGAGTTTAGGAAGAACTTCATCGATAGCGGGCTTACCTTGAACCATTTCGTCGGAGATGTGGTGAATTAGTTGAGATGACTCTGAAATAGCACATCTGGGATTAACTAAGGTTTCAAACTGATCTATAATCTTATCAAATGTGAATCTAACTGCAGCAACTTCAATGATTCTATCGTTTTTTGTATCAAGCCCAGTTGTTTCACAGTCTAAGCATATGAAAGTGTCTTTATGAAGGAGTCCCATAATAAAATTGATTGATTTGATGGATTAAAATTTTTCTGCACTTCGCATCTTTTATGGAATAATTTACGTAACTTATAGGATTAAAAGATATGAAAGATTTATAAATAGCTTGAGTTTGTTGCTCAATCTCTTTTGGTTTAAGCTTGTCTGACTTGGTGAAAACTGCAATGTAAGGTATTTGGTAGTAGTTAAGCCACTCGACGGTTTGTCGGTCTTTCTCTGAGGGAAGGTGCCGAATGTCTAGTAGTAAAAGTACTAAAAGTGAGTCTTGTTGGTCTTCAAAATACTTTTTTACCTCTTCGGAAAAACCTTCCTTTACCTTTTTGGAGACTTTTGCGAATCCATATCCCGGAAGGTCAACTAAATATTGAGAAGTATCATCAATTTTAAAAAATAAAATTGATTGTGTTTTCCCTGGCTTAGATGAAACCTTTGCTACTTTTTTATTATTACAAAGATGGTTGATCAAACTTGACTTTCCAACATTAGATCTTCCGACTAAAGCTAATTGTTTCTTGTTGAGAAAAGGCTCTTTTTTTAAATAAGGTCCTAGAAAAGTAAGTTTTTCAAACTTCAACATGACTTACCTCCAACTTTCTAGACTCTTCATCTTTGAAAGATAGTGTAATTTTTAAATGAGGACTTTGAGTCAAAATAGGTGTGATTATTTGTGGCCATTCAATCAAACAGATGTCACTTGAAAATAGATATTCTTCAAATCCTAAGGCTAAAAATTCTTCATCGCTATTTAAACGGTATAAATCGAAGTGAGATATTGTTAGGGAGTTACAGAAATATTGATTCACGTAGGCAAATGTAGGGCTTTGAACCTCTGCTTCAGAAACCCCAAAAAAAGATAAAAAGCCTTTAGTAAAAGTGGTTTTCCCTGCTCCTAAATCACCTTCTAGTAAAATAATATTTGGAATAGAGATTTCACTTGCAAGCTTTTTAGCAAATGCTTTTGTTTGAGCTTCTCTATGAGCATTTAAAATAAAAGAAGTTACTTGAGCCATTTATTTAAATATTTTTGAAACTCTTCCATTTCAGATAGAGCTTCCACAAAAACCGCTATTTTTTCTTCTGTTAGATGATTTTGCAAGAAGTCTAAAAGAGCTTGCTCAATCTGGAAGCGGTTTTGATTTTGAACCTCTGAAAGAGTCATGAATTTAATATGATGTTTTTTAAAGTCATCTATAACAGATTTTTTGCTATTAAACAGCTTTCCTGTAATTGCAGAAGAAAAAACTGTTTTCTTAACAGGGGCTTTTCTTTCTTTAATGTAGTTTTTAATGACTTCAGGGTCTTCGGATACAAAAAATCTTTTTGCTTTTAGGCCGCCTATTCGTTCGTTGTTTTCAGGGCAGTTTGAAACCCAGTCATAGATAGCATCTTGAGGGTTCCTATGTGTATTATCTCCAAAAACTTTTCCTGTAAAAGGGCAAATGTAAATCTTTTTAGTTTCCTCGTTAACACTCTGTTGTCCAAATTGAATAGTAATTTCGGTTTCACGCCAAAGTTTCTTTTCTTTTTCTAGCTTTTCTACGAGGTCCTCTAATCCTGAATATATCATTTTTTCTTTAGGAAATAGGACGGGATTAATCAAATATTTTTTTTCAAGAAAGTGTAAATAAACACTAATAAGGTCAGTTTTAGAGTTGTGATCTAAGTATTTAAGTAAATCTTTTTTTATTTCTTCAGTTATGACATGAGAAGTTTTAGTCACTTTTACCTCTTTACTCTTAGGGTTGTCTTGCAGAATAATAATCTGATCTATTCAAGTTTGATCGATAGAATGCAAATTAACTTACATTGTAGAAAATTAATGATCAAGCAAGTTCTCATTATATAGAATATTATATATTTAATATAGAGAACTTCATTCTTGAGAAAGTAGAAAGCAAAAGTGTTACTAATATTTTTACTTTACAAGTAAGTTGTTTTGTTTTGGCTATTTCTTGCATCCGAAGAGAAGAATTGTTCCTATATTTACTTAATTTCTAGAAAATAGTTTTTATTGAATTATAGTTGCACTAACAGTTTAGTATTGATATACTATGCTGTTTTTAATGATATAATCCTAAAGAGGGGTTTTCATGCAGTTAATAGATGATGTGAAGCGTAGTTCGTCAAAAAAAATACTTGAAAAACTTATAGCTCAAAGTAAAGAGCTTCAGTTTGAAGCAATAGACGTTGAAGGTTATGAACTTGTATTAAAAATTACGCAGCCTAAAGCAAAATTTAAAGCAATTATTTCTATTCATAATACTACCCTTGGTCCCACTTTAGGTGGAACAAGAATATATCCATATAAATCTTTTGATGACGCCCTTGTTGATGTTTTAAGGCTGTCTAAAGGAATGACTTATAAATCTGCTATGGCTGGAGTTGGCTTAGGCGGCGGTAAAAGTGTTATTATTGCAAGTCCTCAAGAAAAGACTGAAGAAGTATTAATGGCTTTTGGTGAAGCAGTTAACTCTCTTGCAGGTCTTTATATCTGTGCTGAAGATGTTGGCTGTACCATGGAAGATATTAAAATTATTAACAGGAAGACACCTTTTGTTACTGGCCTCGACGATCAAAACAGTAGTGGAGATCCAGGGCCTTTCACAGCTTGGGGGACTTTTTTAGGAATACAGTCTGCAGTAGAAAAAGTATATGGTTCTAAAGATTTGTTAGGAAAAAAAGTGGCTATCCAGGGACTTGGAAATGTTGGCTTACAATTAGCTAATTTTCTTTTTTGGGCAGGGGCTGAATTAATTGTTGCTGATTTGAACCAAAATTTAACATCTCAGATGGAAAAAAAATATAGCGCAGAAGTTGTGGATCCTTCTGACATTTTAGAGGTTGATTGTGACGTATTGGCTCCTTGTGCTATGGGTGGCATTCTTAATGAAAGAACTATTCCTAATTTAAAATGTAAAATTGTGGCTGGCTGTGCAAATAATCAGCTTTTAGAAGACTCCCATGCAAATTTATTAAAAGATAAAGGTATTCTTTATGCACCTGATTTTGTTATAAATGCAGGTGGTTTAATCAATGTTGCCTGTGAAATAGAAAAAGCTGGTTATATTCCTTCACTTTCAAGAAATAGAGTATATGGGATTTATGACCGCCTTAAAGCAATTTACGAGATTTCGGAAAAAAATAATATTTCCACTCATGAAGCTGCGATTTCACTTGCTGATTACCGAATAAAATATGAAGTAAATAAAAGATCAGTTTCTCCTGTATTTCATCACAGCAATTGATAATGCAAACACTACAAGATCTATTAGAGAAAAAAACAACTGCAGCAATAGAAAAAGCTTTTAAAGCTTTTTCTATTGACGTATTAGCTGAAATTGCTCAATGCGTCAATGAGGAAAACGGCCACTATCAGTGTAATAGCGCACTGAAGCTTTCTAAGCTCTTAAAGAAAAATCCACGCACTATTGCGGAAGAGATTGTTTCTCATTTTGACCGAAGAGGAGATACAGGCCAATTAATAATTGATACAGTCGAAATAGCTGGTCCTGGTTTTATTAATTTTGTCGTCGATAAATCTTTTTTATCCAAAAGATTAGAAAATGCTTTAAAAGACCCCAATCTTGGGGTGAGCATGCCTCAAGAGAAAAAGAAAATAATTGTAGAGTTTTCATCTCCGAATATTGCTAAAGAGCTCCATGTTGGCCATTTAAGATCTACAATTATTGGAGAAAGCTTGGCTAGGCTTTTTGAGTTTTTAGGACATAATGTTTTGCGCCTTAACCATATTGGTGATTGGGGAACGCAATTTGGTATGCTTATCGCTTACTTAAAAAAATTCCATCCTTCTGTCATTTCTGCTGAAAAAAAAGCAGAACTCCCTGAGTTAATGCATTGGTACAAAGAGGCCAAAAAGCTTTTTGATGAAGATACTGTCTTTAAAAAAGAGTCTCAGCTTGAAGTAGTTTCTTTGCAAAAAGGCAATCAAGAGTCCTTAAAAGCTTGGAAAGCGATTTGTGACATTTCAAGAAAAGCATTTCAGGAGATCTACTCTCTGTTACAGGTTAGCTTAGAAGAAAGAGGAGAGTCTTTTTATAACCCACTTCTTCCTGGGGTTATTAATGAAGCCGAAAAAAGCAATGTAGTAGAGGTTTCTGAAGGAGCTAAGTGCATTTACCCTCCGGGTTTTGTTAATCGAGAAGGCAACCCTTTGCCATTAATGATTCAAAAATCTGATGGAGGTTATAATTACGACACTACTGACATGGCTGCTTTGAAGCACCGAATAGAAGTAGAAAAAGCAGATCGAATTGTTGTTGTTACTGACGCAGGACAGTCACTCCATTTTCAGTTAGTTTTTAAGGCAGCAGAAATGGTGGGTTTTTATGATTCTAAGAAAGTGCAATTAGATCACGTGACTTTCGGTCTTGTTTTAGGCCCTGATGGTAAAAAATTCAAGACAAGATCTGGAACAACAGAAAAACTCATTGATCTTATCTATGAAGGGATAGAGCATGCTCATAAGCTTTTAGAAGAAAAAATCCCTGAAATGGAAAAAAACGAAAAAAATGAACTTGCAAAAACACTTGGAATAGCTGCAATTAAGTATGCTGATTTATCTAGTGTTCGTACTAAAGATTATGTTTTTAGCTATGATCGCATGCTTCGTTTTGAGGGCAATACAGCCGTTTTTCTTTTATATGCTTATGTAAGGATTATGGGTATCAAAAGAAAAGCTAATGTCAATATTGATCACATTATGAATACAGCTAAAATTACTTTGGATCATCCTTCAGAAATTTCTTTAGGACTTCATTTATTGAGGTTTTCTGAAACATTACAGTCAGTAGAAAAAGACCTGATGCCTAATAGACTTGCAGACTATCTTTATGAGTTGGCTGAAAAATTTAATGCTTTCTTTAGAGATTGTCGAGTTGTTGGTGATCCTGCTATGAATTCTAGACTTTTGCTTTGTGAAGTATGTGGTAAAATCTTAAAGCAAGGTCTTTTTATTTTAGGTATTAACACTGTTGAGAGAATGTAAGCTACTGCAAAATGGGTAGTTTTGACTCTTTGTTTGCAATTTCTTCTACATAAGAAAAAACTCCATAGCCAGAAAGTTCTTTTCTGAGCTCGCTAATGATTTCTAGCCCTTTGCTTTTTTCTACTTCAAAATGGGAGGCTCCCTGAACTTTATCTAGCTGATGAAGATAATAAGGAATAATTCCATTATCAATCAATTGTTCGCATAGATTAAGCATTGTGTCTTTATCATCATTGACTCCTTTTAGAAGCACTGTTTGACAAAGGATAGGAATGGATAGTTTTTTTACTTTATCAAGGTAATAAATAATATCTGAATCTAGCTCTGTGGGGTGATTGCAATGAATCACAAAATAGATTTGTTTTTTTGTATTATGCAAAATCGATAATAGTTCTTCATCGACTCTTTCAGGAATTCCTATTACAAAGCGCGTATGGAAACGAATTCTTTTTAAATGAGGGATTTTGTCTAAACTTATAAGTAGTGCTTTCAAGTCTTTATTGGACAAAGATAAGGGATCACCACCACTTAGAATTACTTCTTGTAAGGTTTTATCCTCCTGGATTAATTGAAGCTCTTTTTCAAAGCCTTTAGTTACTGTTTCATAGGAAAAGTTTTGTCTAAAACAATATCTGCAATGCATGGCGCAAGCGCTAGTAGTTAAAAGAAGAGCTCTTTTCTTATACTTTTGCAAAAGCTTCTGACTTTTGCAAAAAGTAGTATCTTCAACAGGATCTAACACAAACTGAGGGTTAATAATTGCTTCATCCTTTAATGGAATAAACTGCTTAAAAATAGGATCATCTAAGGAATTTTTTTTGATTTTTCTCGCTAATCGGTAAGGGACATTTAGTGGAAAATGGCTTTTTTGAAGCAATTGAGCTCTTTTAGATGCATCCAGTTCTAAAAAATCAGAAAGAAGAGAAATTTTGGTAAAATTACTTCGTTGGATAGATCTCCAGAAACTTTTATCGATAGTCGGGGTTACAGTTTTAAAAATCTTATTCTTCCAGGTTAAAAATTAACATTAATAAAGAAGTTGAATGTCTTATGCATTTTTTTTCATCTTGAAAGATAGTATAAAAAAAAGGAATTTGAAAGGCTAGAACATCAATTTAGATTGACAGCAACAAGTATTACTTTATAATTTCGTAGCCTTTATTTAACAAATTAAAAAATCTTTAAAAAGATTAATCTGTTGTTTGGCTTCTTTTTAAAAAATGATTAAAGGGGGATAAATATGAGTACAAATCTTAGAACAGATCTAATAGGAATCAATTACATTTTAGAGGCAGAGGCTTGCCAAGAAGATGTTTTAAACAATACCGAAGACTCAAACCCTGAGGAGCTTAGTAATTGCCTTGGAAAGGTTGCCAGACATTTTGGCCAAGATGAAGCTATAATTGACCAATTAAAAATAACAGTAAGTCCTTACCACACTTATGGGGGAGAGCGCAGGCTTGAAATCGCAATTCCTCAAATTAATATAGAGGAGGACCTTTCTATAAATGATCTTGCTAAACGGTGCATAGAGGTTCTAAAAGATAAGACTAGGGATTCTTTAAAAGGAAAAGCTTTCTCTCTGGCACAAAACGAACAGCTAGCTGCTGGTGAAATTTTTAATAAAAGCATAAAACATTTTGATCAAATTCTAGATAATAAACTGCAAAAAAATTTCCTTATTTTTCGAATTGTTGTTTGGGCTAGAAATTTATTTTCTAATTGGCAAATTCAAAGCTTTAGAGAGAACTATCTCTTAACATTTGGGAAAGATGATCAAGGAAACAACAAAAGTGTTACTGTGCAATCTCTAGAAGATATGATGATTGGTCATCGAATCATGCAACAAGTAACTCCTTTGGCTAATCAAATTGAGCAAGCTTTTCAAAAGGTAAGGTAACTGTCTTTTTTGTTTTAGGTTGTTGAAGTAGGCAAGGAGAAAATCAACTCTTATGATGTATTTGGGAGTGTAGCTTGCCTAAATTAGCTTTATCATTGAGTGAATCTTAGAATTAGTGTTTTTGCCTGCAGTAGAGCTTTTGACTAGCATTATGGTTAATGCATCCAGTTCTAAAAAATCACCAAGAAGAGAGGTTTTGGTAAAGTTACTTTGTTGGATAGATCTCCAGAAATTTTTATTGATAGTAAGGATTGCAGTTTTATAAACCTTATCCTCTCAGGTTAAAAATTAATATTAAAAAAAAGAAGTTTCAAATGTTAGAGTATTAGATTGACGATAACAAAAACTAATGTTTATAATTTCTTTGCTTTATTATTTAAATAATAATTTAATATTGGGGATAAAAAATGAGAACAGAATTTGCAAATGACCTTGTAGGAATTAACCTTAGTTTGTGGGTTGAAGCTTGCCAACATAATGATGAGCCAGAAGAGCTTAACGCTCAACGTAGACGTCTCGCCAATCACTTTGGTGAGAGTGAAGATATAATTGACCAATTAAACGTAAAAGCGAGCCCCTCTTATTCTTTCTTTGGAGAGAAACTGCTTAATATCGAAATTCCTAAAATAAATCTTAAAGAAAAGCTTTCAATAAATGATCTCGCTAAACGATGCATAAGGGTTCTAAAAGATACTAGTTTCCAGGAAAATGAAAGATTAGTAGCTGGAGAAATTTTCATGGATGATCTCCCATATTTTAGGGGAATTTTAGACAACAAACTACAAACGCATTCCCTTATTTTTCGAATTGTTGTTTGGGCTAGAAATTTATTTTCTAATTGGCAAATTCAAAGCTTTAATGAAAGCTATGATGTCACTTTTCAAGAAAATGAAGATGATCGTAGAACTGGTGTGATTGTTCAATCACGAAAGGAGCTGGAAACTGATCATCACTCCACACAAGAAGTAATTTCTTTGCTCGATCAAATTGAGGGGGCTTCCCATGAAATGGGAGCGGAGTAAGGTAACTATCTTTTTGTTTTAAATTATCGAAGTAGGCAAGGAGAAGATCAGCTCTTCTGATGTATTGAGAGATTGAAGCTTGCCTATATTAATTTCATTCTACCTAGTGGACCTTAGAAAAACTGATTTCTTCTGCAGTAAAGCTTATGTGCTCAACATTATGGTTGATGCCTCTAATGCAATAAATTCAATTTACTAATCGATAAAACATTTTAGCGTGAAAATGAAAACGCCGTATATCCTTTGACCATCTTCAGAATCTATAAATTTTGCTGAAATTTTATCTGCCACTCTTTTAGCTGCTTCAACATTATCTAGTCGAAGGTATTCTTTTATAATTGGGTTAGCTATTTTTTGGATTTCACAGCCGTTATAGGGGCTTTCTTTTTTTACTTCCTCATCAAGAAGAGGTTCAGCCTTTTTAAGGATATTTTGCTGTGCTTTTTTTATGCTTAATCTCGCCCCAGTATATGGACTATTTTTTTCAATTATATTGAAAAAAATGCGCTTAGTAGTAGCAAAGATATTTTGCTGTTCTTTTTTAAAGCTTTCCTGAGAAATATGACATAATAAATTTGTACGAGTAATAGGGTCATCAACAAACTCTCCAATCAAATTAAGAATATCTAAAGGCGCTGTAGCAGCTATAGATTGATTTTTTTGAGGTTGATTTGCTCCAATAATAGTAAATAGCATTTCTCTAAAAGCTATAATCCCTAAACTCATTTCCTAGTCCATTTTTTTAATTTAATTTGATTATTATAATAAAAAGGCTATTTATTTTTAATAAAACTAAATTTTAAAAAAAATGTTATTTCAACTTATTAAGATAAAACTTTAAACTTAACATTTAAATCTTATCAGATTAAAGATTTATTTTTACTAGATTTTGAGGGGGATAAAGAAACTAATTCTACTTTAGCGTTAAGGGATTGGAGTTTTCCTACAAGATCTTCATAGCCGCGATCTAGGTAGTGTACATTGGAAATGGCGCTTTCTTCAGGAGCTAGCAAAGCTGCCATCACATAGGCAAAACCAGCTCTTAGGTCGGGGATAGATATATTTTTGCCTTTGAGGGGGGTTTTACCATATACAATCAAGCCGTGATGGTGATACTGGTTATTAAACCTGCATGGTTTATTTCCAAGACATTGTGTAAATAGTTCTAATTTTGCACCCATTTCCTGGAGAGTTTTTGTATATCCAAAACGGTTTTCATAGACTGTTTCATGGATAACAGAAAAACCTTCTGCTTGAGTTAGAAGTACTGCAAAAGGTTGTTGCCAGTCTGTCATAAATCCTGGATGTACATCCGTCTCAATGTGAAGGCCACTTTTTAAAGGTTTGTCATAAAAAAACTCTATACCATCGTCATATACCTTAAAGCCTGCTCCTGTTTTTTGCAGTTGGGACAAGAAAGGAATTAAAAATATATGTTGAGCTCCTCTTACAAAAACTTTGCCTTTTGTACTAACAGCGGCTAATGCGTAAGAGATAATTTCATTACGATCGTAAATAACATTGTGTTCAACTTCTTTAAATTCGGTAGTTTGATAGATTTGAATGATTCGATCTGAGTCGATGAAAATATTACACCCCATCTTTTGTAAGAATAGAATTAAATCAATGATTTCAGGCTCGATAGCTGCGTTTTTAATAGTAGTTGAATCTTTAGCACTTAAAGCTGCTAAAATAATGTTTTCTGTAGCCCCAACAGATGGATAAGGGAGTGTAATCGTAGCGCCTTTTAATCCATTATGAGCTTGTGCAAAATAAGCTCCTTGCTTCTTCATTTCCCGGTACTCAATTGTTGCTCCTAATTTCTGAAGAGAGCTGGTATGAAAATCAACTGGCCGTTGCCCTAGGTTATCACCTCCAACTGTTGGCACTATAATATCTTCATGAGTCCTGCCTAATAGAGCACCTATCATTAGTATCGGGATTCTGTTAGCTCCGGAATATCTTTGAGGTACATAAGTGTTTTTTATATTTTCTGTAATAACCTGCAGCGTTTTTTCTTTTTTGTCCCACTGAACATCCATACCTATCTCACGACACATATTTAATGTCGTTTCAACTTCACCGATATTGGGAACATTTGTGAATGTGCATTTTTTATTTGATAGTAATGAAGCGACAAGCATTTTAGTAATGGCATTTTTAGCCCCTGATGCTTGTACTTCGCCTGTTAGAACTGAACCACCTTTGATTTTGAGAAGCTGTATATCCATAGCTTTAGCATAATTCAAGACGCCTTCAAAAAGCTAGAGTTTCTCCAAAAAAATCTGGTGAGGAAAAAATAGTTCATGATTTTTGCTTATTTTAAGCTTTTGAGGTAAGAGCCCATCTTTAGGGCTTTTGGTTGCAATGAAGGAAAAAGCCATATCAGAGTTTGGATGAAATTTTTTCTGAGAGTAAAGCGCGACATAACTCATCGTTTTTCTGGCATTCACTTCAGCAATAGGGTGTAAATATCGCTTATGGTTGTCTTCATATATGAAAGCATCAAAGCCAACATTTCCAAAAAAACCTAAATCTTTGCACCTTTCTAAAAGGTGTTTTGCGTATTCCAGGTGCTCTTGATAAAAGCTTTCTAGTAAAAGAAGGGGGTTCTTTCTGATAATAGTTTTACGATATGTCCCTTTTTGATCTGCTTCAAAGATAGTAGTTCCTAAAAAAGTAATATCTTTATTTTTTTCAATTATCCATTGCGTGCTAAAATCTAATACTCTTTTTACCCAAGGCTCAACAATAATAGGTCTGTTTTCTTTAAATTCTTGAGTAAGTACTTTTTGTATTTTAAGAGGCATATTTTCAGGTTTAGTTGGAAGTATAAAAAGGCCTCTTCCAGCTGTCTCAAAAGCAATTTTTAAGACTTTAGGATAAGGTCCTTTTGATAAAGCTGCTAGAAGATCCTCGTTTGTTTTTGCCATGAAGGAAAAGGGAAGTTGCTTGCTATATATAAAGGGGAAAGATTTTGCGTGGATTTTTCTTAAAACGCTAAGTTCGGGCATTTGGTAAGAAAGGCCCTTTTTCATTGCCCAATCTTTTATTGAAAGAGATGGTCCCCAACTATCTAGTTGGTAAGATGTGTCAATCACGCCATCTAGTAAGTAACACGAGTTTTCGGGAAATTTTTTAAGATATTCTTTTTCAGGTAAATGTGAGACAGCTGCGTTCTTTCCATATAAAAAGGGTAAAAACTGGAGCTGATAAAAAATGGGATGTAAGGAAAAGTAAAAGCGCAAGTCTTTTGGTGTTTTCTCTAAAAGCTCCCTTTCAAAAAAAGAATTACAGAAGTGAATCGTTTTCATTATTCTTTAAATTTATTAAACTTTTTAGGAAAAAAGAAAAATATTATGACACAATCAAATTATCAAATCACACGAACAGGAATAGGTCAAGACAGCCATCGATTTTTAGCAGAAGATTCAAGCAAACCTTGCATTATAGGTGGTCTAATTTTTGAGGGGGTCCCTGGTCTTTCAGCTGATTCAGATGGAGATGTAATTTTCCATGCCATTTGTAATGCAATAACCTCTATTAGTGGAGTTCCTATTTTAGGCAAAATAGCCATTGAGCTCTGTCAAAAAGATGGAATTACAGATTCTCAAATTTATTTAGAAAAAGCTCTAGAAACATTAAAAGATCAAACAATCACGCATGTAGCTCTTTCATTAGAAGCCAAACGGCCAAGGCTGCAACAGAGCATTGAAGATATGCGAGAAAATATAGCAAAGGTAATGGGTTTAAAGATGAGTCAGGTGGGGATTACAGCAACTTCAGGAGACGGATTGACTGATTTTGGATGCGGTGAAGGAATTCAATGTTTTTGTATTTTAACGACTCAATCAGTAAACGTCAGTTAAATACCTTTTGCTTTTTCTTAGCTCTTTTAAAAAAGTTCTAGCCTCATCACTTGTTAGGTGGCCATAAGTTTCAAAGATTGTTAAAAAAGCAGCTTCCACTTCTTTTGCCATACTTTTTGCATCACCGCAAACATAAACAAGGGCGCCTTGATTAATCCATTGATAAATCTCTTGTGCACTTTCAAAAAGCTTATGCTGAACATAAACTTTTTGGCTGCCATCTCTTGAGAAAGCAAGATCTAGCTTTAAGAAATTTTCCTTTTCCAATTTTTTGAAAAAATCCTGATAGTAAAAGTCAGAATCCTTATGTCTTTCTCCAAAAAATAGCCAATTTTTCCCCGTTGCTTTTCTATGCCATCTTTCTTGAAGGAAAGCTCTGAAGGGGGCCACTCCGGTTCCAGGTCCAATCATGATAATAGGAAGGGAATCATTTTCAGGTAGGGTAAAATGTGTAGTTGGTTGAACGTAAAGTTTTATCTTTTGGTCTTTTGCTGTCAAATTACATAAGAAGCGGCTGCCTATCCCATAACGGATGACGCCATTTACGGAGTAAGATAGTTCAGTTACGGTAAGATGTATTTCATCAGGTGTTGCTATAGGAGATGATGAAATAGAATAAAATCGAGGTAATAATGGTTTTAAAGACTTTAAAAACTCTTCCTTTGTAAGTTTTACTGGAAAGTTGCTTAAAACATCTTGGAGCTCTTTTTCTTCTAGATATTTCATATAAATATCTTTTGTATCTAGCAGCTGTACAAGCTCTTGTTTTTTTTCACCTTCAGGTAAAGAATTTTTCAACAATTCAAGTAATTTTTTAGTGGCAAAATTTATGCTATAGTTTTCTTGTAATTCTTCAAGAAATTGCTGATCTTTTTCTTCACAATCTACAAGATTATAAATTTTTGTAGCATCTTCTAAAGTGTTTGTAGGGTAAATACCAACGCTATCGCCAACTTTATAAGGTAAGCTATCTTTATCTACTTCTAGCACAATATGATAGGTAGACTTTGTAGATTCAGGGCTATTCAATAGCCATCTATCCTTTAAAGTTGCTTGATAAGGATTTTTACGATTGTAGTTCATGTTTTGATGTAAAAAAATAGACAATGAGTGTTTTATATAGATAAAATACCATTAATAAGCCTTAGTTGGCAAGGCAAGGAAAGTTATGAAATTTTTTCTATTAGTTACTCTGAGCATTTTTTTCACATCTTGCGCTACAAATGGCGGTATCTCTAGAGGATACGTTATTTCACACTCCACCGAAGATGTTCCATTAGAGCAAGATGAAGATTAGTCTTTTAAAAAAAAAGAGCAATCTTTAGCTTCCCATAGCTTTCGCAAAGTACCCATTTTTTTATTAGATATACCACCTAAAAATTCAATCGCACTCAAAATTCTTGCCCTTGTTCTATCTTTTCCCAAAATATCTACTGAGTTAAAAAGAGGGGGGCCAAACTTTTTCCCCATAATGGTAACAAACAAAATAGGAATGATAATTTTTTTATAGTTAACTTGAAATGCTTCAGCAATTTCATGAGATGCTGTCTCTAAAGCATCAGAGGCAAAGCTCTCTTTTTCTTCTAATGCCCAAATTAGTGTTTGAAGTATGGCAGCTGAATGCATAGGTAATAGGCCTTTAGGGCAAAGATCTTCTAAATTATATGTTAAATGATTGATAAATAGAAAATCGCACTGCTCAATAAAGTCTCCAAAAGTTCGAATACGAGTATGTATCATTGGCATTAGCTTTTTCATGAATTCATCACTAAAACTCCACTCTTTAAGTCTTTGCCATAGATTTTCTTCTGAAATGCTGTTTATAAGATACTTTTGGTTAAGCCACTCTAATTTTTTGATATCGAAAAAAGCACCTGATGCGCCAATTCTTGAAGTGTCAAAACTTTCAATAATCTCTTGCAGTGAGTAAAACTCTTTATCGCCAGGCATACTGTACCCTAAAAGAGTGAGAAAGTTAATTAAAGCTTCAGGTAGGTAGCCGCTGTCTTTGTAGAAGAAAACGGAAGTAGGGTTTTTTCTTTTAGAAAGCTTTTTCCCATCTTTTCCTAAAAGGAGGGGCATGTGGATAAATACAGGCTTTTCAAATCGGAGGTATTCATACAATAATACGTGTTTGGCCGTAGAGCTCATCCACTCGTCTCCTCGAATAACATGGGAGATTTTCATAAGATGGTCATCTACCACGTTGGCTAAATGGT
>JASFVE010000026.1:0-25033 GCA_050049995.1 Chlamydiota bacterium
CCCAAATTTTAAAAAAAGAGCATTGCGATAGAATTATCCATGGTATGAGATTTGTTACAAAGTTAGGGGGGAGTTCTCCAGGTGGGAATATACCTGGATATACTGAAGCTGGCAAATCAGGAACTTCAGAGAAAATCATAGATGGAAAGTACTCTCGAAATCATTTTATTTCCTCTTTCATCGGGTTGGCTCCGGCTAAAGCACCTAGGCTCGTTTTACTTGTATGTTTAGACGAACCTGAAGTAAAATGGGTACCGGGACGGGGTAAAAATCATAACGGGGGAATTTGTTCAGCCCCAATATTTAAAGACATTGCAAAAAGGGCTTTGGAGTATCTTGGAGTAGAGCCTGATGATAATCAAAAAGTAAAGGAGTTCGCTTACGAGACAAAAGAACTTCGTCAACTGCATAAAAAATGGAACTTATGAAATTAAAAACTCTTGTCAAAGATTTATCTGACATTACTGTCAAAGGGTCAAAAGAAGTTATAATTACAGGAATTAATACAAACTCCAGACAAATCTGCCCTGGGAATATCTTTGTTGCAAAAAAAGGGGCCTCTTATGATGGGATAGATTTTATTCCTCTGGCGGTAGAAAATGGGGCTGTTGCTATCGTAACAGATATTTTCCATCCCTTTTCTAAAAACATTACTCAAATCATAACAGACGATATTGAAGGGGTACTTGTTAAAATTTCTTCTAAATTTTTTCAAAACCCGGACAAAAACTTGTATATGG
Organism: Chlamydiota bacterium; assembly: GCA_050049995.1. Taxonomy (GTDB): domain Bacteria; phylum Chlamydiota; class Chlamydiia; order Chlamydiales; family SM23-39; genus 21-14-0-10-35-9. Next base: position 741 of record JASFVE010000026.1, read on the forward strand.
TTGGAATTACCGGAACTAATGGAAAAACGACCACTTCGTTTTTAGTAAAACATTTGTTAAATCACCTTAATTATAAGACAGGACTTTTAGGCACTAATGAATATCACATTGGAGACTTTATCTATCCATCTACTTTTACAACACCTTTGGTAGAGACGACCTATAAGTTTTTAAAAGAAATGATAGATCAAAAATGTACTGCAGCTGTCATGGAAGTATCTTCTCATGGTCTTGTGCAAAAAAGGGTAGAAGGCATTGACTTTGATGTAGCCATTTTTACTAATCTAACTAATGAACATCTTGATTACCACATCACTATGGATAATTATGCTGAAGCTAAGAAAAAACTGTTTCAGCAACTAGACAGCAGTACAAAAAAGAATAAAATTGCAATCATCAATGCAGATAGTCCTTGGCACACCTTTATGGTAAAAGACATGGCTACTCCTAAGCTTATGTTTGGCATTCAAAACTCATGTGATGTACAGGCAAAAAACATTGAGTTTTCTTCAACTCACACTACTTTTGAGGTAACGTATCAAGGGCAGAGCGAGCAGTTTATTACCCCGCTTATTGGGAAGTTTAATATCTATAATCTACTTGCTGCAATCTCACTTGCTGTTCATTTATCATGTGATTTAAAAATGGTTTCTTCTATTTTTGCTTCATTTAAAAATATTGAAGGGCGAATGCAGTCTATAGAGAAAAAAGATAGGGTCTTTTTTGTAGATTTTGCCCATAAACCTGATGCTTTAGAAAACTGCTTGAAAACGCTTACTGATATAAAAAAAGCAAAAATCATTACTGTATTTGGGTGTGGGGGGAATCGCGATAAGAAAAAAAGGCCTCAAATGGCAGAAATTGCCGAAAAATACTCAGATACTGTTATTGTGACAAGCGATAATCCAAGAAAAGAAGATCCTCAACAAATTGTTCGGGATATTTCCAGTGGCTTTATCAATAAGAGCTTACACCTAATTGAGCTTGATCGTAAAAAGGCCATCCAAAAGGCTTTTGAAATTTCAAATAAAGGTGATTTTATACTTGTAGCTGGCAAAGGACATGAAAAAAAGCAGATCTTTGCCCATCAAACCATTGACTTTGATGACATGGAAGTAATAAAAAATATGTAATACTATGAAAAAGATAATCACTTTTCTTATCGCTTTTTTTGCGGTTTTTTCTATTCAAGCGAAGCCTTCTTATAAAGGGACTGTTAAACCTGTAATTATGATTGATGCAGGTCATGGAGGGTTAGATATTGGAACTAAAGGAAGAAGACCCTATTGCGAGGAAAAAAGAATTGCATTATCTACAGCAATTTTGACAAAAAAATACTTGGATCAGCTGGGGTATAAGTGTGTACTTACTAGATCAACAGATGTTTTTCTTCCTCTAGCTACAAGAGTAAAAAAAGCAAATGTGGCAAGGTCCTCTCTTTTTATTTCTCTACATTATAATCATTCGCCCAATGCAACAGCGCACGGAATTGAAATTTTTTACTGTGATGCTAAAAACAGCAAAAAAATAGCAGTAGCCTCTCAGAGGCTGGCGTCAAATGTTTTAAAGCAAGTTATTAAAAGGACAAAAGCCAAGTCAAGAGGCGTAAAAAAAGGTAATTTTTATGTCATTCGAGAAACAAAAATTCCAGCCGTTCTATTAGAAGGGGGCTTTATTTCTAATGACAATGAACGCACTAATTTAAAAAACTCAAAATATATTGATAAGATTGCTCGTGGAATTGCTGACGGAGTAGATCGTTATTTTAAATCCTGAATGGCTTTTGTTGCGTGTTTGTAATTAAGAAGATTAATAGAGTGAATTGCTTGTTCTTGTTCTCCAGCATAGATTATGTATCCTTTTGGAGCTCGTGTTTGCACTAATTTTTGAAAAAACTGAATATTTTTTAAAAACTCTGAATTAAAAGTCTTAGATGATTTAACTTCAATAGGGATGAGACTTTGACCCGTTTTAAAAATTACATCAACTTCATTTTTTTGAGTATCGCGATAATAATAAAGCTGAGGATCCAGTCCTTGGTTTAAACGCCATTTTGTAAGCTCCAAAATAATAAGATTTTCCATAAGATTGCCTCTTAAAGGATCTCGACTTACTTGAGCTACATTTTCAATTTCAAGAAGATAGGTTGCAAGTCCTATATCAGTAAAAAAAAGCTTAGGAGATTTTATAATCCTTTTCCCAAAGTTTTCAAAATAAGGCTGCAGGCGAAAAACAACAAATGACGCTTCTAAAATTGAGATCCATTCTTTCACAGTATGAGAAGAAATGCCGACTTCGCCTCCAATGCTTTCTAGGTTAATGATCTGACCAATGCGACCTGCACAAATGCGAATAAAACGTTCGAACTGCATAAGATCTTTTATGGCAATAAGTTGACGGACATCGCGTTCAATATAAGTTTGAAAATAGTTGCGATAGGCTTTTGTTGGATTTAATTTATCCTTATGAATTCGAGGATATCCTCCTAAAAGAAATAGTTCATCAAGAGACGGAGTAATTCCTGCTAAAAAAAGCTCGTTTAAACTCATAGGAAGTAAAGTTAGAAGAGCAGTTCTCCCTGCTAGGGATTGTGTTATAGCTTGTTGCAATTCGAGTTGGTGGCTGCCTGTAAGAAAATAAATACCTTTTTGCTCTTTTTCATCTACTCTAGCTTGGATGTAGGAAAGAAGTTGAGGTGCTCTTTGAATTTCATCTAAAATAGCTCCTTCAGGATAAAGATCTAGAAACCCCCTCGGGTCTGAGATTGCCAAATTTCTTGTGTCAAGTTCTTCTAAATTTGCATATGGCTTTTCGGGAAAAGCGTAGCGAACGAGGGTGGTTTTCCCCGACTGACGTGGGCCAACAATCGTTACTACTGGGTATTGCTTGGCAAGGGATTTGAGTTCTTTTAATATTTCTCTTTGAAACATGTACAATCCGAAGTTAAACTTCATTTTGTACAAAAATCCATTTGATGTCAAATGATGTCAAATGATCGTTCCCGACATGATTCGAACATGTGACCTATTGCTTAGGAGGCAATCGCTCTATCCTGCTGAGCTACGGGAACAAAAAAAAATTTGAACTCAAAATTATAGCAAATATAACAAAAGGGATACACTTTAAAAATATTATTGTCGAATACTCAGTATGAGATATCATGGCAATGAGCATAAAGTTGTTTTCTTGCGAAATTTGTTTTGTTAATTTAATTTCACAGTAAAAAGGAGATGCATATGAGTCAGGGAGATATTGGTTTAATTGGACTTGCTGTTATGGGGCAAAACCTAGTGTTAAATATGTGTGATAATGGCTTTACTGTAGCCGTGTTTAACAGAACAGTTTCTAAAGTGGATGACTTTACCAATGGACCTGCTAAAGGGTTTTCTGTAATAGGAACGCATTCTATAGAAGAATTTGTACAAGCATTAAAAAGACCTAGGAAAATTATGCTGATGGTAAAAGCTGGACAAGCTGTAGATGCTTTTATTGAAAAATTACTTCCCCATTTAGAAGCAGGGGATATCATCATAGATGGAGGCAACAGCCTCTACAAAGATACTCAAAGAAGATATGAAGAGCTAAAAGAAAAAAATATCCTTTACGTAGGAACTGGCATATCAGGTGGTGAAGAGGGAGCAAGACATGGTCCATCTATCATGCCAGGTGGTAATGAGAAGGCCTGGGAACATGTAAAAGACATCTTTCAATCCATTGCCGCTAAAGCTGATGGTGAGCCTTGCTGTGATTGGGTTGGTGAAGGAGGAGCTGGCCATTATGTGAAAATGGTGCATAACGGGATAGAGTATGGCGACATGCAGTTAATTTGTGAAGCTTATGAACTTTTGCGAAATGGAGCTGGATGCTCATTAGAGGAATTAGCAAGTACTTTTGACGAGTGGAATAAAGGTGAGTTAGACAGTTATTTAATTGAAATTACTTCTCAAATTTTAAAAACCAAAAATGAAAAAGGCGTTCATCAAGTAGATGAAATACTAGATGTTGCAGGCCAAAAAGGGACAGGAAAGTGGACTGTTATTAATGCACTTGAAATGGGGCTACCTTTAACTCTTATTGCTGAAGCTGTATTTGCAAGAAATTTATCAAGTTTTAAAGATGAAAGAAGAGAAGCTTCTAATGCTTTTCAAAATATTTTAAGCAAACCGTCTATCGATAAGAAATCTTTTTCAGACCAGGTAAAAAAAGCCCTTTACGCTTCTAAAATAATGAGCTATGCACAAGGGTTTATGCTTTTTCGAGAAGCTTCAAAAGAGTTTAAATGGCATCTGAATTATGGGGCAATCGCATTAATGTGGAGAGGGGGTTGTATAATAAGGAGCAAGTTCTTAAGTGATATAAAAGAAGCATTTGATAAAGATCCAAGTTTACAAAATCTTTTGCTGGATGACTTTTTCAAACATGCTATTTTAGAAGCTCAAGCGGACTTAAGAGAAGTTGTTTCTAAAGCAGCCTTAATGGGGGTCTCTATTCCTTGTCTTTCTTCTGCTTTGGCCTTTTTTGATGGCTATCGAACTGAAAAACTTCCTGCAAATTTATTACAGGCACAAAGGGACTTTTTTGGAGCGCATACTTATGAAAGGGTAGATAAGCCAAGGGGAGAGCATTTTCACTTTGACTGGATGGGAGATAAAAAAGAAAAAAGCGCTAAAACTTATAACGCATAAAGCTATTCAGCTTTTAGCACTTCCATAAAAGCGCTTTGAGGGATATTAACTTTTCCAATTTCCTTCATTCGCTTTTTACCTTTCTTTTGTTTTTCCCATAGTTTTCTCTTACGGGAAATATCTCCACCATAGCATTTTGCCGTCACGTTTTTAGAAAGGGCGCTAATAGTTTCTCGAGCAATAATTTTACCGCCAATAGCAGCTTGAATAGGTACTTTGAACAGTTGTTGAGGAATAACTTCTTTTAATTTATGGCAAATAGCTCTTCCTTTACTTTCCGCTTTTGTTTTGTGCACTAGAACTGAAAAAGCATCAACAGGTTCTTCATTAACCTTTATTTCTAATTTAATGATATCGCCAAGTTCATAGCATTCAAATTCGTAATCAAAAGACCCATAGCCTCTTGTAACTGACTTAAGCTTATCATTAAAGTCAGTGATAATTTCATTTAAAGGGAAACGATACGTCAACAAAAGGTGATTTGAACCAATGGTTTCTGTTTGGGTAAGCTCACCTCTTTTTTCCATTCCGAGGTTCATGATGGCTCCTAGAAAATCGGAAGGGGCCATAATCGTACATTTTATCCAAGGCTCTTCCACAAAATCAATTTTGGCCGGATCGGGGTATTGAGCTGGGTTATCAATTTCGAGCACTACTCCGTCAGAAAGGGTAAACTTATAAACAACGCTTGGGGAGGTAGTAATGATATCTAAATCAAATTCTCTCTGTAGTCTTTCAAACACAATTTCTAAATGTAAAAGACCTAAAAAACCACAACGAAATCCAAAGCCTAATGCAAGAGAACTTTCCTGTTCTACATAAAGAGCTGAATCATTTAATTGGAGTTTAACTAGTGCTTCACGTAAAGATTCAAAGTCAGAAGAGTCGATAGGGTAAATGCCGGCGTAGACAACAGGGGCAATTAATTTAAAACCTGGAAGGGGATTGGTAGCTCCATTTTTTTGCAGTGTGATCGTATCTCCAATTTTCACATCAGATGTATTTTTAATATTGGCTAACAAATAACCCACTTCACCGGGTTTTAAACTCTCTACAGGCTTTTCATTAGGGGAAAATATTCCTACTTCATCAATGTGAAAAGACTTGTTCGAAGACATCATTTTTATTAGGGAACCCTTTTTTATCTCACCGCTCATTACTCTGACATAAACCATGACTCCACGATAAGCATCATAATGCGAGTCAAAGATAAGACATTTCAATTCATCTGATGTAGGCTCTTTAGGAGAGGGGATTTCTGAAATAATTTTTTCTAAAACCTCGGAGATGCCTATGCCTGTTTTTGCTGAAATCGATAGTGCTCCTGACGCATCTATCCCTATGATAGTTTCAATTTGATCTTTCACTCTTTCCGGATCTGAAGCTGGCAGATCGACTTTATTGATTACGGGTAGAATTTCTAAATCCCTTTCAACAGCCAAGTGGACATTAGCTAGAGTTTGGGCTTGAACACCTTGTGTTGCATCAACAATTAATAGAGCTCCTTCGCAGGCCGAAAGTGATCTAGAAACCTCATAAGAAAAATCTACGTGTCCTGGGGTATCTATTAAGTTAATTTGATAAGTCTGCCCATCTTTTGCTGTGTAATACATAGTGACTGGTCGCGCTTTGATAGTAATACCTCTTTCTCGTTCAAGCTCTAAGGTATCTAAGTACTGCTGCTTCATTTCTCTAGAAGAAACAGTATTCGTCATTTCTAGAAGGCGATCGGCTAAAGTGGATTTGCCGTGGTCAATATGGGCTATTATAGAAAAGTTTTTTATTTTTTTTAGATCGTATTCAAACACAGGATTTCTTAGGTTTTATTTTCTAAATTGTATTTCTTTTAGACAGATCTTTTCAATAGTTTGAAAGGGTAAATGAGCTATTTTTATATTTAGCTTTAAAGTAAAAAAAAAAGCCCGACTCAAAAGAGACGGGCTTTTTCCATTAGACCTTAAATAGCGGTCTTATGATGCTGAAGTAGTAGCCTCTTCTTTTAAAGCAGCTTTTTCAGTAGCTGTTTCTTTTTCTTGAGACTCTTCATTTGCTTCAGCTTCTCTTTTAGCAGATGCATCAAGAAACTGTTTGTTCAAGGAGCGAACAGCAAAAATCCAAACACCAATAATGGCAAGTAAGATTACTGCGATATAAGGTGTCATAGCACCAATCGTACCTAGAGCTAGGATTAATCCTTGCTGTAGTAAAGATCCGCCAGACTTACCAAGTCTTGCTCCGACAACATCGATAGCAGCCTTACCTTTAACTTTAGATTCTTGGTCTAAAGGAATGTAGGCCATCTCTTTAGTTGGATCAAAGAGTGAGTACTTACATGATTTACTCATCATGTTTTGGATCATACCAATAACAACAGCAATCATTAGAGGAGAAGTACCCATTGTAGCGATAAATCCACCAAGGTTATCTTTGAAAAGAATTACAGAGAAGAATATTAACCCTGTTACTAGTAAGATAACTGGAGTTACAAGCGCAGCAGGCTTCCACCCAAAACGACGAACTACGTTACCACCGACAAATAGCATCATAAATGAAGTAATAATACCTGTCATAAATGAGAATTTACCCATGAAGGCACTGTAGTCATTTGGGTTTGGATAAGCTAGTTTAAGCTGACTTTTCCAAGTAACTTCAACGATGTTGATAGAAATTCCGTAAGCCACAACTAAAATAGCTAGCATGCCAATGTATCTAGACTTAAGTAAGAAAGCAAAACTTTCTTTCATAGACATTTTTGCCTTTTTCTTCTTTTGTTTTACTTCTTCTGGGTTATAGAAGCGAGAATCAGTAAGAACAGATCGGTTCATCCAGTAGTAAATACCCATTACTATGATACCTGCTACAACAACAAGTCCCATTAAGTAGTTTAGGGTAACTCCCCATGCATCTACACCTTCTGGAACTTTGTTTCTGATGCTAGAAAATGTAACAATTAAAGCTCCTGATACAGGAAGGGCTAAGTTAGCACCAAGTCCTAATACCGCATAAAATCTTTTGGCTTCAGAGACTTTCATAATATCGTTAGCAAATCCCCAGAAAACTAGAGAAAGTGCAACGCTACCCCATAGCTCAGCCATGATGTAGAATAAAGAAAAAGTCCAGTTACGAAGTAAGGCAATTAGACCTTTAAATCCTTCTGGTAAAATTCCTTGTAATGTATCAGCTGCAGATGTTGGGTGAAGAACATCTCTTAAAGGATAGATAATAAACGCAAATGCAGCAAAAAATACTAAGAAAGGAGTAATAGTTGCATAAAATAGCTTTTCCTTGCTGAGTTTATTAGATAGTTTTGCGTAAATTAACATAAATAAAACAGCAAATGGAAATACCCCCCAAACTTTTAAAAAGGGTATAGCTTCTGCTCCGGATCCCGGTGCAGTAACAAGTAAACTGTCCTTAGTGTCTCTTAAAATGGTATAGTTAAAAGAGATAAGAAAGAACATAAAGAACATTGGAAGTAATTTCTTTAATTCAAAATTATGAATTGGCCAAAGAAATGATCTCCATTTTCCAAATTCTGGTTGAGTTGTTTGTGACATAGTTGTCCTCAGTAGTATTAATTTAATAACTAGAAAAAGTAAATTTTCTTATTTTTTAGACTAAAATGCAAGAATTCAAATTATAATTATGTAATGTGAAGGAATTAACCCCCTTTAATATGAAAAGGGGGTTAATTATTCATTATGATTGAGTTGATTGAAGCTCTGGTTTAGCGACTGGGTTTAAAGCGCTTACGGCTTCAACATATGTATTCCAAAGTTCTTGATCGGTTTTATTTTGTCGAATTGATTGAATTAAATCTTTTTTTGCACCTGCTAAAGATTTTTTTGGGCTTAAAATTCCAATTATTTCTTTATCTCCAGCAAGTCTGGCAATGTTTAACATTCTTTCTAATTGAATTCTTGAAAAAATTATTTGATCTTTCTTTTTTCTAGAACCCCTAGCAGCTCTTTTTTTAGGAGTTACAATAGATGGCTTGCTGGAATTAATAATGTATTTTTCAATATAAGAAGCTAATTCAGCAGGATTTTTAGATTTCATTTTACGAAAAGTAAAATGGTGCATATATCCACCACTTGAAATTGGAAGGTATTTGCAAAGTTCATTTTCTTTTTTACCACCAATTTTTTTTATAGCACTTGATATAAGATTTTCTAAATCTTTATTTGCGCTCATTTTTTTCCATCCTGGGTTAGTATTCATAGTATTTTTTAGTGACATAGTATTCAAAATAATCTAAGAGACTAGTCGTTTTTTCAATTAATTTGGTGATTGTATAAATCAAGTCTTTTTTCTGCAAGAATTGTTATTTATAGTTTTTTGTTTTTTTTAGTATTATAATCAATAATCTTCATTAAAAACATTTTGATGGGAAATTTTTTTTCGATTACTATACTTTTTCATTAACTTTGCAATTAATAAAAAAATGAGATTTTTAAAGATTTTAATACCCTTAGTGCTATTGCTTTGTTGTTTTTCTTGCAGAACGGCAACATCCAATAGAATCCATTGTTGGATGGAGGATAACGGTAAAATAAAGGTGCTTACATCAATTGAAATGATTAATGATTTAGTAATCGCAATTGGTAAAGAACATGTAGATTCTATAGCGCTAATAGTCGGTAATTTAGATCCTCATAGTTATGAGTTAGTAAAAGGGGATGACGAAAAATTTGCCAGAGCTGACCTAGTTGTCTGTAATGGACTTGGTCTTGAGCATGGGGCAAGTCTTATGCAAACAATTAATTTACATAAAAACTGTCTTTCAGTTGGCGAAGAGATATTTAATAAATCTCCCGAAAAAATTATTATTATTAATAAAACAATTGATCCACATATTTGGACAGATGTTTCTCTTTGGTCTGAAAGTATCGACTTTATTGTCGAAAGACTTTCTAAGTTAGATCCTGTACATGCAGAAGAGTTTAAACAAAATGGTTTACTACTAAAAAAAGACTTGTTAGATGCCCACCAGGACATTTTAAATGAAATGAAGTCCATCTCTTCAGAAAAAAGATATTTAGTGACAAGTCATGATGCTTTTAATTATTTTGCTAAAGCTTATTTAAGTGAAAGAAGCGAAAATGATTGGCACTCTAGATTTTCAGCTCCAGAAGGACTTGCTCCTGATGGACAGTTAAGTTCTAGTAATATTAGAGGTATCATTGAACATTTAAAAAAGTTTAACATTCATGTTCTTTTTCCTGAGTCCAATGTAAGTCAAAGCTCTATTAAAAAAATCATTCATGCAGGAAATCAAATGGGGCTAGAGTTAATAATAGCTACTGAACCCTTATATGGGGATGCCATGATTGTGGAAGAAGGGGTGGCTGGTAAAAATTATATTAATATGATGAAACATAACGCAGAAACAATAAAAAAATATCTAGACTTATGAATTGTATTTTAGAAGCGCAAGATCTTTGCATTCACTATAATAAGACTCCTATTTTATGGGATGTATCTTTTAAGGTACCTGAACATCGCATGACTGCTATTGTAGGTCCTAATGGAGCTGGTAAAAGTACACTACTTAAAGCATCCTTGCAAATTATTAAGCCTTTTTCAGGATCTATTTCCTTTGGTCATTGTAGTTCAGGTAGTCATATTGCTTACGTGCCTCAAAAGGAATCGATAGACTGGGACTTTCCTGTTAGTGCTTTAGATGTAGTATTAATGGGGCGTTATGGAAGATTGAAATATTTTCAAAGGGTAAAAGCTGCTGATAAAGAAGCTGCAATGCAAGCCTTACAGCAAGTAGGAATGGCCTCTTATAGCGGTCGGCAAATTAATCAGCTTTCAGGAGGTCAGCAACAGCGACTATTCATAGCAAGGGCGTTAGTACAAAAGCCAGATGTATTATTGTTGGATGAACCATTTTCTGGAATAGATATGGCTACGGAAAAACTTTTAATAGAACTCTTTATTAAGCTCAAAAATGAGGGGAAATCTATTTTTATTGTTCATCACGATCTGACCACTCTAGATCAGTATTTTGACTGGGTGATACTCATAAATACTCGTTTAATAGGTCGTGGTCCAGTAAAGGAAGTTATGACCCAAGAAAATATTCAAAAGGCCTATGGAAATAATCTATCGCTTTTTGAAGAAGCTCATCATCTCAGCAAAAAGCAAGCTGAAGGCTATATTTCATGAATGTTTTAGAGTTTTTTACTGATCCAATTTTAAGGGCTCCTACAATAGGATGTCTTTTAATGGGAATTTCTTCCTCGATTATGGGAGTGATTTCCATGTTGAGAAAAAGGTCGCTTATTGGAGAGGCTCTATCCCATGCGACCTATCCTGGAGTTGTTCTTGGAGTCAGTTTTTTCGGTGTTTTTTTTCCTTCTTATCAGGATTGGTCATTTTTAGGAGTTTTTCTAGGAGCAACTTTATCTTCCTATCTAGCTATAAAAATAATTCATATATTAGAGACAAAGTATAATGTGAATAGTGATGCTAGTCTTTGTTTTGTGCTTTCCACCTTTTTTGGAATAGGTCTTCTTTTTGCATCTCATATACAATTTAGCCTGACATTCTGGTATCAAAAAATACAAGTGTATTTGTACGGACAGTCAGCTACTATGACTGACGTTCATGTAATAGTGTATGCCTTTTTAACTTCTCTTACTCTGTTGTTTCTAATAGGATTTTACAACCATTTAAAAGTTATTTTATTTAACTTGGAATATGCCAAAACTATAGGAATCAAAACAAACTTAATAGAGGGAATTTCATTTTTTCTTTTTGTTGTGTCTATTGTAATTGGGCTTCGTTCGGTCGGTATTGTATTAATGTCTGGAATGTTAATTGCTCCTGCCGTATTTGCAAGGCAATTTACAGAGCGGCTTTCTACTTTATTTCTACTGGCTATTTTAATGAGCTTAACTAGTGCTTTTTTAGGTAATTATTTTTCATATGTTTTATCTGAAAAATATCTAATAACCATGCCTACAGGTCCTTTAATAGTTATAATTGGAACTTTATTTGCCTTTTTTGCTCTATTATTTGCTCCTAAAAGAGGCTTTATTTTTAGAAAGGTAAGAATTTGGAATTTTAAAAGAAAGTGCGTTGGAGAAAATATTTTAAAGAGTATTTGGAAGAGTCCATCTCAGCAAACCGATTTTTTATATCTAAGAAAAAACATTGGATTAAGTACCTGGTTTTTAAGAAGGCATTTGAAAAAGTTAGAAAAAGAAGGATGGTTAAGGAAGGGAAAAAACTCATTTGCCTTAACTTGTGATGGAATAAAAAAGAGTGAAAGAATCGTTAGGTTACATAGATTATGGGAAGTCTATTTGGCAGAACATTTAGATGTTGGAGTTGAGAAAGTTCATAAAAATGCAGAGGAAATGGAGCATATCATTACTCCAGAGTTGGAAAAGAAGTTAACAAAACTTTTAGATAATCCAACAAAGGATCCTCATCTTCAACCCATTCCTAAAGAATAGGTTTATAATATGTTAAGTTTAAACCCTTATTGGGGCGTTAATTTTTTCGGGTTCCTTTGGACATTTATTTCTAGGATTCCTTTGCTAATTTCTGGAAACTGTCAGATGGTTCAGGATGAGTTACAAATATTTGTGTTAAGTTTAATGGCTATTTCCTGCTCTCTTATTGGAGTAGTAATGATGCTAAAGAAAACAACTATGCTTGCTAACTCCCTATCTCATACTATTTTGGTGGGGATAGTAATTGCTTATCTTTTATCCTTTTCTTCACAAGGAGAATTTCATCCCTTTTCACTAAGTGTAAAGATGTTTATCATCGCGGCGTTAATCAGTGCCTTGATAACTACCTTTTTAAGTGAGTTCTTAACAAAGTCGCTAAAGCTTCAAGAAGATGCTAGTGTGGGCTTGGTTTTTACTTTTCTATTTTCCTTGGGGATCGTAGCTGTCACAGTTTTTTCTCGTAATGCTCATATTGGAACTGAAGTTGTTATGGGCAACGTAGATGCATTAGTCAGTAAAGACCTTTTATGGTTACTTTTCATTGCTGCAGCAAATATTTCACTGTTTCTCCTTTGTTATAAAGAGTATTTACTAACAACTTTTGACCCTGTCTTTGCTAAATTTATGCAAATATCTACTACATTTTTTAGTTATCTGTTAATGCTTCAGCTTTCTATTACAGTGATCGGCTCTTTTAGGATAGTCGGAGTTATTATGGTTTTATCTTATATTGTAGGACCTGCTCTATTAGCTAGGCTGTTTTTTCATCAGTTTATAAAACTCCTTTTATTTGCTCCTTTATTTGGAATTATAATTTCTATTATTGGAGTTGCTTTAACAAGGCACTTCTTATCAATGTATCAAATGCCTCTTTCAACAGCAGGGATGTGCATTGCTGTACTTGCTGTTTCTTATTTTTTAGCTTTAATCATTAAAAAAAGGAAAAAATCATGGCAGTTGCCATCTTTGGATCAACAGGATCAATCGGAAAAAGCACTTTAGAAGTCATTAGATGTCATCCAGATAAGTTTAAAGTTAGAGCGTTAATTGCAAAATCGAACATCAACTTACTAGAAAGACAAATCAAAGAGTTTAACCCAGAATATGTGGTTGTTTTTGATCATGAAAAGTCGAAGGAACTTCAAAAAAGGTTATCTGATCATAATATTTTATCAGGAATCGGGGGGCTTTTAGAAGTAGTACAAAAACCTTCTATCGATACGGTTGTTTTAGCTATGACAGGCACGACTGCTTTAAAGCCTGCCATTGAAGCTATAAAACTGCAGAAAAAGATTTGTATAGCGAATAAAGAACTGCTTGTTTCAGCAGGTAAACTTATTACTGATCTGGCTAAAAAATATGGAACAGCTCTATTGCCAATTGACAGTGAACATAGTGCTTTATTTCAATGTCTTAATGGAGAAAGGAAAAAAGAGGTAAGCAAGCTTATATTAACTGCTTCAGGGGGGCCTTTTAGAACATTTACAAAACAAGAGCTAGCTAATGTTTCTGTTAAGCAGGCATTAGAACATCCTAAATGGAAGATGGGGCCTAAAAATACAATTGATAGTTCTACCCTTATGAATAAAGGTCTGGAGGTTATCGAAGCTCATTTTTTATTTGATATGCCAATAGATAAAATTGAAGTACTTGTCCATCCTCAATCAATAGTTCATTCTATGGTAGAGTTTTGTGATCAAACAGTTATGGCAAATTTATCTTATCCAACAATGACTATTCCTATTCAGTATGCTCTTTCTTATCCAGAAAGACTTCCTTCAAAAGAAAAATTGGACTTTTCCAAACATAGTGAGCTTACTTTTGAGCCTGTTGATTTTGATAAATTTCCTTGCCTTTTTCTTGCCTTAGATGCGGTAAAAAAGGGGATGAGTTATCCATGTTATTTAAACGCTGCCAATGAAATCTTGGTAGAGAGGTTTCTAGATGGGGAAATTTCTTGGATAGATATTGCTGACAAGTTAAAAAAATTAATCGCTTCACACACTCCTCAAAATATGCTAACCTTGGAAAGTATTTTAAGTGTTGATTTAGAAGCTAAAAAGGAAGCAAGCAAGATATGATTACTATATTATTAGCAATTCTTGGTTTAGGAGCTTTAGTATTTATACATGAACTGGGCCATTATTGGGTTGCAAGAAAAGTTGGAATGAGAGTGGAAGCTTTCTCCATAGGCTTCGGAAAAGCAATTTATAAATTCAAAAGAAAAGGTGTCGAATGGAAGATTGGGATACTACCTTTTGGCGGTTATGTCAAAATAGCTGGCATGCAAAAAGAAAATGGTGTTGACCCTCACGATATTCCAGATGGTTTTTTTGGGAAAAAACCGTTAGACCGTATTAAAGTAGCTTTTGCAGGTCCTCTTTTTAATATCATCCTTGCTTTTTTAGCTTTTACCTTAATCTGGGCATTAGGAGGGCAAAAAAAAGATTTAAGCCAATTTACCAATCGTATTGGTTATATTGATACTGAGTCAGTTTTATATAAATTTGGTGTAAGGCCAGGTGATCAGATTGTTAAGTATGATAACCATCCCTACCGTGATTTTAGGGATATCATAATTCCTTCCTTATCCAAAAATGAAACTATTCCTATTTCTGTTAATAAGATTGACTACTTTTTCGGAAAAGACCTGCAAAGGTATTATAACTTGTATTCCTATCAATACGATAGTCAATTACCGCTTAAAACTATTGGCGTCTTGTCACCTGCAGGTTATGTCATTTTTGATAAAGCATCTGGAGATAGCGCTCCTATTAATGAAACTGGCATCCAAAAGGGAGATAGAATTGTATGGTTAAATGGGGAGCTTGTCTTTTCCCATCAACAATTAAATCGTTTAATTAACCAGAAATCTGCTTTTGTGACGATTGAAAGAAACGGTGCGATTTACCAGACAAGTGTTTCTATTCTTCCTATTAAAGAATTTAAACTGTCTCTTTCTGAAAAAAATGAACTAAGTGACTGGGCTTATGAAGCAAATATTAAAGACAATATTAAGGAAATAGCTTTTCTGCCATTTATCATTACGACAGACAATAAAGTAGAATATCCCATTTCTTTAATAGATCCTTTATTAGAAGAGAAAGTTTTTGAAAATGCCAAAAGAAACCCGTTTCATATTGAACTTGAAACAGGTGATAAAATTGTCGCTGTTAATGGAGTGCCTGTTAACTCCTCTTATGATTTGTTGAAAGAGTTGCAAGTGAATAAAACTCTTATGATCGTTCAGCGTAATCCAGATATCTATAAGCCAGTTTACTGGAATCAGGCTAATCAAGAGTTTACCAAAGATATAAACTTTAATGATCTGAAAGCAATGGTAAGCTCAATAGGTGTCGATTCATTTCCAGCTCAAAAAGGAAACCTTTTCCTTTTAAAGCCGGTTGTTCCACAGCCTCTTTTAAAATTCCATAAGGATATAAAAGGGCAAAATGAGTCTTTAAAAAATATGCTTTTCTTAGGGATGCAACATATAGATAAGCCGGTTATCTATAACCCTAATCCATTTGAGTTATTTAGATATTCTTTTTCTAATATTTATAGAACACTTTCTGGTCTTATAAGCGGGACTGTAGCTCCTAAGCATTTGTCAGGACCTGTTGGTATCATCCAAGCTGTGCAAATGAGTTGGACACAAGGTGCAAAGGAAGCATTATTTTGGCTTGGGTTTATTAGCTTAAATCTAGCTATAGTCAATCTTCTTCCCATACCAGTTTTAGATGGTGGTTATATACTTATTTCTGTAGCTGAAATGATTACAAAAAAACGGATGAAGCCTAAAACAATGGAAAAGCTTATTTTTCCATTTGTTATTTTGCTAATAGCCTTTTTTGTCTATGTGACCTATCAGGACATTATGCGCATCTTTACGCAGTTTTTTAAATAGATACTTTAAAAAACAGGTCTATTATGCTCAAGAAAGTATTGTTCTTGCTAGTCATTTGCAGTGCTGGCGTTATTTTTTTCTATTTGCAGTTTGCTAAAGTATCATCGGATACACCATGTGCTTTCTGTGATAAAGAGATTTTAAGTCGCCAGAAATTCTATGAAGATGATGTGGTGATCGCGTTATATACTCATAAGCCTATTGTCCCAAGTCATTTTTTGATCATCCCCAAAAGGCATGTAGAGCGTCTTGAAATGCTATCTCAGGAAGAAATTCTACATATCCATCAGGTGATTCAAAAAGTTAACGGAGCATCTAATAAAGTATTTCATACATCCGCCTACTTGATTCATCAAAAAAATGGATCTGAAATGGGTCAAAGTGTTCCTCATGTTCACTTTCATCTTATAGCAAAACAATCTAAAGATAGTTCCTCTTTCAAGTTTTTTGTAAACATGATCATAGCTAATGTCTGTTCTCCTATTTCTTCTGAAGCAATGCAACAAGTAACAGATGAAATGAAAATGGCTATGGATGTTATCTAAAGAAAATAATTTACTTATATCTCTTGTAACTGTACGATCCTGCAACTTCTTATTTTAAAAGAGGTATAATTCACATGACTTCATCTTTAGATAAAACCTTAGAAAATATAAAAGTAAAAGACTTACCAAATAATACAAGTTTGGATCTAAAAGAAATTGATTTCAGTAAACTTGCCCACTTTTCTAAAGTCCCCACAGAAATTTTTGGTTTGATGGCTGATTTTTCAGACAATCTTATGTTCTTACCTACTATTTTTACAATTCTAGAAGAGCAGGATCCAGAACTAAAAGAAAGGGCAAAAGCTATTGCCAATGAAACTAAAAAAATCTTAGTAAAAGAGGAATCGAATATTAATGAATTTGCAGGGAATTTGAGAGATAGATGCCTTAATGATTTAGTAAAAATATATGTTGCAATAAACGATTTGCAAGAGGCTGAAAGAGTGGCGACTCAAATTGAAGATGATGGTCTTCGAGATGATGTTTTATTAGGAATAACTTCAGCGCATATTAAACAGGGAAACTTACAAGAAGCTGAAAGAGTGGCGACTCAAATTGAAGATGATGGTCTTCGAGATGATGTTTTATTAGGAATAACTTCAGCGCATATTAAACAGGGAAACTTACAAGAAGCTGAAAGAGTAGCTGCTATGATTAGTGATGACTATTACAAAGGAGGAAAATACAAAAGCATAGCTAAAGCACATATCGAGCAAGAAAACTTGCAAGAGGCTCAAAGAGTAGTTTGCACATATTGTAAACAATATTGTCAAATCGAGATACTCGAAAGAGTAGTCGAAGAATATTTAAAGCTAAATGATTTTAAAGAAGCTGAAAGAGCAATTGTCAGAATACCCTTTGCGAAATATAAATCGGCCTCTTTTTTGGATATTGCTAAGGTCTATATCCAGCTTGAAAATAAAAATGAGGCAAGAAGGATTTTACAAGAAGCGGAAAAAATAGCTAATACAATTAGCAATATTCCTAATAGGTCTGAAGCTCTTGAAGGCATCATTGAGCTATGTATTCAATTAGGAGATTTAGAAGATGCCGAGAGAATGAGCAATAAAATTGTACATGAATATTATAGCTTTAGAGGACCCATAAGCCTAACTAAGGCTTACATTAAGTTTGAGAATTTATCAGCTGCAGAAAGAGTTGCAAACACGATTCTTGATGAACGTTATAAACCAATATCTCTTGTAAGTATTGCCGAGGCGTATGCCAAGCTTGGGGAAAAATTAGAAGCTGAAAGAATCCTTATGGAAGCTGAAAGGGTGGCAAACACGACTCCTTTAGATCCCTATGCTTCTTTTAGAGCAGCTTCTCTTATTAATATAGCAAGAGCATATATTGAGCTTAGAAAAACGGATGAAGCTAGCAGAGTATTAACGGAAGCTAAAAGAGTAGCTTCTGAAATTTATTCTGGGCAAAGGAGATCCGAAGCATTCACAGACATATCGGGACTCGGATTAGAACTAAGGGAAATTTAGGTCACCTGATTTAAAAGGTAAGCTGAAAGAAGGTCTGCACAATTAGCAAGACTATCTTTGTGAGCGATTTCATATCCATGAGTATTTTCAACTGGAAAACAAAGTAGTGCTGCTTTTGCGCTCTGCCCTTTGCTTTTAGAAATAGATGCGTCCGATGCATATGTACTGAAAACAGCACATTGCGGGTTAAGTTTAAGCTCTTTTCCAAGCCTTAATAGATGGTCTGAAATGTGCTTGTCATATACTGCTTCAGTATCTTTATAAACTATAATGGGATCAGAGTTGAGCTTTGTTTGATATTCTGTAGATACAGGCCCCACATCGATAGCAATTGAGATATCCCCAGGAAGCGTTCGAGATGCATAGCACGCTCCAATTGCTCCAATTTCTTCCGAACAAGTTGCTACAATGTACACATCTCTTTGAAGGTCTTTTTGTTGCTGTTTTACTTTTTTGATAGCCTCTATGGCAATAGCTATAGCAGCACGGTTATCTAAAAAATATCCAGCAATACAATCTTGAAACTGCTGCAAAATACGTCTAGATTTAGCTATTACAACTCTAGTTCCCGGGTGAACACCAGCATCAGCTAGTTCTTTTAAGGACTTTCTTGTAGTAATAAAGACATTATCCCAAAAAGGAGCTGCGCCTTCTCCTTTAAACTCTTTAGGCATAATTTTGTTAGTATGAGGTGACTCTTTTGTAGTATGCATAGAACCGAAAGACAAGACTCCAGAAAAACATTCATTGTTTCCTAGTATATCTACCAAGCCTTGTCCAAAAGAACCAGGGTAAGAGCCCCCTAATGGATCTACTCGCAAAGTTCCATCATCATTGATCCTTTTAACAATCATGCCAATTTCATCCATATGGACCATAACCCGAATGGCTGGAGCGCTTTTGTCTTGGCCATTTAATTTCCCAATAAGATTCCCTGCATCATCAACCCATGTTTCATTAACTAAAGGTTTCAATATTTTTTGACAAAGATCTCTTGTTTCATCTTCTTGGCCAGAAGGTCCATAAGTCTCAAGCAAAGATTGGAGAAGTGTAAGTGTTTCAGTTTTCATATAAGCCATTTTTAAAATATATCCATTTTAACGTTTTTTCTTTTTTTGTAGAGAACAAGCTACAAAGCAATTGTCAATAATTTTAGTTGGGAGTATTTTTTTTCGCCCAAAAATAAAATAGGTTGGCAATTTTTATGCGTTTTTTATATTTACTAATAGCTATTATCCCTCTCTGGGGGATTCAACATACATTTATTTTACATGATGTAGCCTCTGAGCAATTTTTAATTAGTGAAGGGGATATTTCATCACGTATGAGCCCTTATTGCACTTTTAATATATGCTTAAGTTTAATTGGTTTCGATACAGGCCATTTACAAGATGTAGAAACTCCGGTCTGGCCATTTAAAGAAGAACATCGAACATGGAACAGCTTTTTTTTAACAAAGTGGGGCGCCTCTCACCATCCAAAAAATTGGATGGAAAATAGCTGTGTTTGGTTTTCACAAAAATTGACTCGTCAATTTGGTCTACAGACTTTAATGGATTATGTTGCTGCTTTTGACTATGGTAATCAAAATCTAAAAGGAGATTTAGGAAAAGATAATGGCTTGACCCATGCTTGGCTAGGCTCTAGCCTTCGTATCTCTCCCTTAGAGCAGATGCTTTTTATCAACAAACTGATTAAACAAGAACTACCAGTCTCTAGCCGAGCTTATCAACATACCAAGAATATTTTATTTCGTGAAGAGTTGCCTAATGGCATGGCATTATATGGAAAAACTGGAGCTGGAGACTTTGCGCATGGACGTGAAGAAAACTCTCTACGAGTCAGTTGGTTTGTGGGTTGGGTTGAAAAAGAAAATAAGATATATTCTTTTGTATATCGAGTGCATTCAGATAAAGAAAATGATATTAGCACTATGGCAAGAGAGCATCTAAAGCAAAGGCTAGTGGAGCTTCCTTTGTAGCTTCATTTGAGTGCTAGTTTTGCCTGCACACTTTTTAAGATTTCTTTTAGCACCTTGAAGGGGTTTTTCTATTTTTTGCAAACGCCAAGTTTCATCACTGTAACTTGGCGTAAATAAAAAAACATCTCCATAGTTAATAGATGCTTTCTCACCTGTTAATAGCAAGGATAAATACTTAAATATGTGGCTATGAGCTACTATAATTTTACATTTTCCCGTAAAAGCATCTGCATTTAAAGCATTCGAAATAGCTTTATCAATCCTTTTCTGAAATGCTTCTTGCGTTTCTGCATCTGGAGGGAATATGTTTTCTAAAGAGCTTTCCTTCAATAGTCTGAAATCTCCAAAATACCTTTCATGTAAATTAGGAAGAGCGTGTACAGGTAGTTGTATTTTTTCTGCTATAATTGCAGCTGTTTGCTGGGTTCTCATTAACTCACTGGAAATAATCACTACTTCTTTTTTTTCCATGGTTTTTAAAAGTGATGCGGCTTTTTCGGCATCTTGTATACCCCACTCATTTAAAGGTAAATCTAAAGGACCTAGTGAAATATCTGTCTTTGACCAGTCTGTTCTACCATGCCTGACAAATAGAAAAGGCTCTTTGGGAATATTAATTTTTCCCGTTACATGAGTGCATATTCCAATAGCTATAAATAAGAAGTATTTTGTGGATAAAACATTGTAAATTTTCATAGGTAATGTAAACAAAATTTTTGTAAAAATGCTAGATAGTTATGGCATTTAGTTTCATTTACGATCAAATCTAAATTTAGAATGAATTTAAAATTTGATAATAATTTAACGCATACATATCCTGTTTCGTCCAAAAGTCTTTTACAAAAGCTTATTAAGACTTTGCTTTTCAATTTATTTAATTTTTTAATAGGGGAATTTATGGCAGCAGCAGCCGTGGGGAATAATAGGCATATTCCGTTTGCACAACATCCAAATAACATTTTAGATCAAGTAATAGCTATAGCTAAATCAGTTCAGCAATTAGTAAGAAAAGCCTCTCCTGAGTTTTGGTCCTTGCCATTAAATGTGGAGTCAACTGAACAGTATTATCAATGGAAAGGTGGGATGATGCAACGAGATGTGTACCCTATAATTTCAGAAGATATTGAAGAGCATGAAAAGTTAAAGCCGTTTTTATGTCCTATAACTATAGGGGTAATTACTCATCCTGTACGAGATGAAAATGGAATACTTTTTGAAAAAGAAATTATTGAATCTCATTTAGATGATTGCCAGAAAAAGGGAATCCAAGATGAAGTAACACATCCTCTTAGAATAGGAGTTCTCACTAAAGAGAGCTTAAAATATGACCCGCTATATCATGGCTCATTGATAAAAGCATTAAAAGAGGCTTTAGCTTCCACTACTCTTACAAGTAATCAAAGAGAAATATTAGACCGAGCCATAAATCCAGTTCAATTAATGCAGCAATATGTAAAAGAAACTCCTCCTGAAGGTTGGTCTGTTTCATTAGTAATGAGAGTGCTAGAGAACATGAGAAATACTCTAATGAATGAAGCCGCAAGACTTCTTGAAAAAGAAGAGCGAACTGTCGATGCTATTTCCGATGCAAGTCTAAAGTACCCTTATCTTTATGAAATTGCTTTAGCGCGCATTCAATGGAATGATTATGAAGGTTCTCTGAATATGCTTAATAAAGTTCTAGAAGTAGCTAAGGCAATCAAAAATCCAAGAGGAAAATGTGATGCTTTTAAAGAAATCGCTGCAGGTTATATTGAACTTGGGAACAAACGTGGTGCAAGAAAAGCATTAGAATGGGCACAAAATGCTGCTTATGAAATGGTTGATGGTACGAATTATTTTTGTCCTAGATCTGATTTTCTCGAAAAAATTGTTGAACTACTAATTAAATTAGAAGACTTAGATGAAGCTAAAACAGTGGCTGCCACAATTTTTGATCCTGCTTATAAGAGTTTAGCTTATTCAAATATTGCTTTAGCCTATATCAAACTTGGAAAAAAAGGCAGTGCTCAAATGCTGTTGCAAGAAGCTATGGAAGTTATGAATAAAAGCCCTGCCGATTATCTTTATTCTTATAAGCATTGGAAAGAAAAAATCATAAGGGCGCATTTGCTACTTAATGGTTTGGAGAAGGCAAAAGAAATATCTCGTGAGATAGGTAATTATAGAGAAATTGTTATGGTATACATAGAAAGAGGAGAATTAGAAACAGCAAAAGAAATAGCGTATAAATTTATTAACCCGCAGGATAAAAGTGATAAATACTTTCTTTTAACAAAAATTGCTGAGGCTTACTATCAGCAAGGAAATTTGACAGAGGCTAAAAAAATATTAAATGAGGCAAAAAAAGAAGCGGTAAAGCTGCCTGGTGGCACATATAAAGACACTTTTAATGATGAAATTTTTAACTTGATTGCTTCAGGTTATATTCAGATTAACGAATTGGACGAAGCAAAGAGGGTAGTTAGTCTCATAAAAGATGAGGGGAGCAGAAGCTTTCTTTTAGATAAAATTGCCTTGGTGCATATGGAAAATCCACATGACATTCAAACCTTAAAAGAATCAGAAACAAGTGCTAGGAATGGTCTACCTCATAACAAGATCACAGTTCTTAAAAAAATTGCTCTGGCTTATTTAAGACTTAATCGTTTGGACTATGCTCAAGATATATTAAAAGAGTTAGAAAAAATAGCGACAGATCCTCTTGAGATCAAGGAAGTTGTTTCCTTGCATATTGCATTTAATGATTTTGATAGTGCAACCAAAGCAGCAAATGCAACTTCAATTGAAAAAATAAGACGTATTGCTTACGAAGAAATCATAAATGTCATTCACAACTCTATTTTAAAAATGGGTAAAGTAGTATCTACAAATAGGATTTCTAGAGAAGAAAGAAGATTCGTTACGTTAAATACCCTGAGATGAGGTTTTATGGCGTCTGCAGTTGGAAATAATGGGTTTAAGCCTCTTACAAGTATACAAGCCAATATCCTAGATTTAGTAACGGATACAGTTAGGTTAGTTCAAAAATACATGGAGGAAACACCTCCTGAACATTGGGCAATTCCCTTAGAAGCTGGGTTAGAGGCAATTTGTCTTTCTGAACATTATATTCAATGGGTATGCGCTGTTATGAAGAGTGATGTGTATCCAATACTTTCAGATTTAAAAGACCATGAAAAAATAAAGCCGTTTTTATGCCCCATAACTCTAGACTTGATCAGTTATCCTGTACAAGATAAGCAAGGAACTTTTTTTGAAAACTCAGCAATTCAAGAGCGTTTTGATCAGTGTGATGGATGCCATATCATTGTGAGAACACCATACAGAAAAGGTGTTCTTACAAAGGATGAGTTGAAATATGCTCCTGAATACTATCATAGAGTGATAGCTGTTTTTAGAAATGTCTTAGTTGATGCAATACAAGGATAGTTTGCTTTTTAGGGAAACTGTCTTCCTTAAGTTTTCGTTTATTTTTTATAGGCTCAAAAACTTTTTTCTTGGCAGTAATTTTTTGAAAGAATACCTTATTCGCTCCTAAAAAAACTAATAATATAAAAAGATATGAGGAGTTTTTATGGCAGCCGCGGTTAACAGCAGTGGGCATAAGCCTCTTACAAGTATACAAGCCAATATCCTAGATTTAGTAACGGATACAGTTAGGTTAGTTCAAAAATACATGGAGGAAACACCCCCTGAACATTGGGCAATTCCACTAGAAGCTGGGGTAGAAGCAATTTGTCTTTCTGAGCATTTTATTCAATGGAGATCTCCTCATTTTAAGGAGGCTTGTCTTCATTTGGCAGAAGATTCGGTTCAAAATTCTGCTAAAATCGAGGAATTGGCAGATGGAATAGTTAATTCATTTTCAAAAACTGAACTACTTTATCATCTCGCTAGAACAGCATATCGCCAGGAAAACCTAGAGTCGACTAAAAGTTTTTTAGAGAAGACTAAAGCTTCTTTAATAAATTTAGGGAAAGACCTTTTGAGGGAAAAAGAGGCGAATAGCCCCACCAATGATTCTAATTTTTGTGAAGCAATGCAGGCTTATGCATATCTTGAAGAATTTGATAAGGTAAAAGAAATGGAAGCTAAGATCTACTCTCCATCTAGTCAATCTCACTTTCTTGGGGAAGCTGTCCTCAACTTTATAGCGAATAGAAGTTCAGGAGTCATTGAAAAAAATCTTCAAAGGGCAGAAATAATTATC
>JASFVE010000027.1:0-24987 GCA_050049995.1 Chlamydiota bacterium
TTATCAAAGGCTATAGTTTTACAGGATGCCAGCGCATCAAGGGTAATCCCTCCCTTAAGTAATATCCCTTTTCGAGCACAGGAGCTAATAGCTGAAAGGTAAGCAGTAGGTGTGGCAATAATTAATGCGCAAGGAGAAGCAGCGATCATAAAGGCTAAGGCTCTATAAATGGAGCCTTCATCACCTAAGTAATTGATAGAGAAGATCCATGGCAGGGTAAAAGCAAATAAAAAGGTAAGACCTATAACAGATGAGGCATATACTTTTCCAAAACGGTCAAGCCATCTTTGTAATTTGGGCTTTGCTTCTTGCGCCTGAGTAATTAATTGGATAATTTTAGAAAGAGTAGAATCTGAGCTAGTTCTGGTTACTAATAAAGTTATAGCTGATTCTAAATTACGTGCGCCAGCAGGTACCTCATCCTCAACATCTTTTACAACAGGTGCACTTTCACCAGTTAAATGTACAAGATTAAAAGAAGACCTTCCTTCTATGATCTTCCCATCTAAAGGAACAATTTCTCCGGCTTTTACTAAAAGCTTGGCGTTAACGGGGATCTCTTTAATGGACATTTGATACGTTGAACCATCCTCATCCACTATCCACCCCATGGTAGGGGACAGTTCGTGAAGTTTATGTAGAGCTCCTCGTGCTTTGTAAGTCACTGTAGATTCCATTGCTCCTGACAGCTCAAATAGTACCAGTAATAAAGCACCCTCCATGGCATTGCCAATAAGAACTGCTAAGAATGCTGCCAGCGTCATTAATACATCGATGTTTATTTCTAAGTTTTTGAAATCCTTAATAGTATTTATTAAGGCAGGTGTTCCTGCTAAAAAATACACGATAGATAAACATAAAAAAGATAGTGGTCCGTTAAAAAAAGAAAGAACAAACGCAAGAAAAAGAAAAATAGCAGAAGATAAAGCAGACCTAAGGGAAATGTTTTTTCCCCACTCTCTAGATTTTTCTGTTAGAAAGGGGCTGACCCTCTCTTCAAACCCAGATGCGAAAAACTCATCAAAAACATAAGGTTTGTGCTCAATCATGATGGCAAAAATATAGTTTTAATGATTTGGCTTAAAAAATAAATAAAGGCAGAAGAAATGCCAAGTAGGGCAATTTTCCATATAAAAGAAGATAGAAATTCTATTTTTTCTTTTTTTGAGATTGTCAAAATGCAACCAACAAAAACTAAAAAGCTTCCTATATAAATGCCATAACTAGGAAGTAAATATAGAAAAATCCCCAGCACAAAACTGCTAGATATTACACCTAGCAAAGAACCTACAGCATCTTTTAATGGATGTTCAAAAGCGCCAAGAGTAAGGCCCATTTCTTCTTCTAACATTATTTGTAGTAAGCGATTATCATCTGCCATTAAAACATTGACCACATCAGATAACAGTTTACCGGTAAAGCCTTTTGCTTTGTACAGCGCTTCTAGCTCTTCTTTTTCTTGTTGCCTATGGTGTTCAATCTCATATTTTTCTTCAGTGATCAGTTTATTTAATCTTTGAAGCCGAAACCATCCTAAATAAGCAGATCTACCAACATTCCATACCAGCCATCCAAAGAAAAAAAAGCTGAAAATCATCCAGGTTTGTCTAGTAGGGATAAGCATCGACTGCATAGAAATCCATAATAATAGATAAATTGCAGCAGTGCTTTGAGCAGAATAAAGAAGAGCACCTATATAGCCAGAGACTTCAATGCCGTGGGTTTCAGAGCTAGCTAGCTTTCCTTTAATACGAGCTTCTAAGACGTGCCCTAAAGCATCTTTGTTTTTAAAGTGTTTATGTACCATTCGGGGCTAATACTTGCATTTGTTTTTCTAAATATGGCTGAAGGGCCTTTGGGATCTTTACAGTACCATCTTCTTGTTGATGAGTTTCTAGTAAAGATACCATGAGTCTGGATGTTGCCACGCCAGAGCCGTTTAATGTATGAACAAATTTAGGCTTATCGGTTTTTGATTTATAGCGAATTTTTGATCTTCTTGCTTGAAAATCGGTGCAGTTGGAAATAGAAGATACTTCGTAATAGCGATTTTGTCCCGGAAGCCAAGCTTCAATATCGATTGTTTTAGCTGAAGCAAAAGACATATCTGAAGTTACTAAAAGCATATTTCTATAATGAAGCTCTAGTCCTTGCACGACTTCCTCTGCAGACTGCAGCATTTTTTCAAAAGCAGCTTCAGACTCATCAGGTTTAGTTAAACAGAAAAGCTCCACTTTATTAAATTGGTGAGTTCTAATAAGTCCTCTTTCTTTTTCACCTGCAGCGCCTGCTTCTCTTCTAAAGCATGGGGTATAGCTGACATAAGAGATAGGCAAACTGTCCTCGTCTAGGATTTCATCAAAATGCATTCCATTTAATGCAGCTTCAGCTGTTGGGACAAGGTATAGTTGAAAATCCTCATCTTTAATTTTGAACTGTTGGTCTTCAAATTTTGGTAAGTGAGCAGATCCAAACATGATTTCAGGTTTAACAAGTATAGGCGGAATGATTTGGGTAAAACCATTTTTTCTATGAATGTCTAACATGTAATTTAAAAGAGCCCATTCAAGTCTTGCTCCAAAACCAGTATAAATAGGAAAGCCAGATCCTGAAATTTTTGCACCTCTTACAAAATCAAATAGATGGAGGGTTTCATTGAGCTCAATATGATTTTTAGCAGGAAAATCAAAAACTTTTTTTTCGCCAAAAGCTTTTATTTCAACATTGTCTTTTGGGTCTAAAGAAACTTTTATCCCATCCATTGGAAGATTGGGAAGTCGTGCAAATAAATCGTTAAATTTTTTTTCTAAATCCTTTAGTTGTAGATCAATTTGTGTGACTTCATCTCCTATTCCGTCCACTTCCTTTAAGAGATCTTCAGCATCTTTTTTTTCCCTCTTTCGAACTCCAATTTCTTTAGAAATTTTATTTCTTTTTGCTTTAAGTTCTTCTACCTGGGTTTTATGGGATCTTATATTTTCATCTAAGGTAAGAATTTCTTGAATGTTTACAGAAGGGTCTTTTGATAGAAGTTTTTTTTCGAAAAAATCTGGGTTTGAGCGAAGTTCTTTTAAATCTAGCATATTTTACCTATATTAAGAGCAAATATAACTCTTATATCCATTATAATGCAATTAGGTAGAGCTTCTCTCAAAAATATTTAATAGTCCAATTTGACAGAGGCAGTTAGACCATGGTAGGTTAAGTCATATCCAGATTCAAAAGCTTCTGAGTTAGGGAAATAGATGCGTATTTGATTAGGAAAGAGCCCAATCTCATAACCTAGTTGAAATCCAACGTATTTATTTTGGGCTATCAATTGATTTCCGTACTTTATCCCAGTAGAAAACTGGATTCCATATTTTGCTTCACGCTTTTTATTATCAGAGTCAATTACAAAAGGTACAAAAATGGGATCAGTTGAGTTGATTCGAGTTCCTTCTTCTCGTTTCCGTAGATTAAATTCGCCATAAAGACCTGACACAGCTAAATCATTAAAAATTTCCAACCCTCCTGCAATTATCCAAGAAGTTTTAAACCCTAGAATAATTCCAGCAGACCGATAATGGTTATTTAGATCAACGTGGTCTTTGGCAAAAATGCTAACATTTGTATTTAATGCCCGGTAATCCATTCGCATATCATTTTTAATGATAGCTCCTCTAAGGCCGACAAAGGGATGAAAATGGAATTGAGAATATAAAAAAAGATTTTTTGTTAATAAAAAGTCTAAAAATTTAAGTCTTACTCTTTGGTTAGCATAAGCATCTTCAGGAGTGGAGGCCAAATCAGTAATGCCCACTTGTTGCCAAAAGTTGCCATTTAAAGCAATTACAGCTCCAGCATGTCCATTAGTAGTGGCTCTATCCTGTCCGTCTGCTGAATATTGCGTCCAATTAACTGATGTAGACCACATGTTAGGTAAGTAAAATCCAAGGTGAAGGCGATAACCTGCATGAAACTTCATTTGCACAGTTCCCTCACGGCGACTGTCTGTAAAAGAGACTGTGTTAAAAATGCCAGGGACATTTGAACCAGGTCGGAAGTATTTTACAGAATAAACAATGGGAGCTGTTGCTTTCCAATAAAGGTAGTCTCCTCCAAAGAAAAAGATGCCATTATCTAAGGGGGCTTCATGGGACTTTTCAAATGGAAGTGGTTTTTCAGATTGGTAGTTGTTCAGGTAAACAGCACAAACAAAAAATGTAGGGAGTAAAAAAAATAAAACTTTCTTCATGCTTTTGTATTCTCCTTATATTAAAAGTCCAATCTGGCTGCTGTAGTAAGTCCATGAATTGTTTGATCTACATTATTTGGAAGCGCAGAAGCACCTGATCTCGAGATTTGAATTTGAGAAGGATAGATGCTTATTTCATATCCTGCCTTAAGTCCAATATGCATTTTTTCATCTTTAATTGTTTTTCCCCAATTGATGCCAAAAAGGAATTCAAATATAGGTTTTGCCATGTATAGCTTTTTATGATTAGTGGCAATATAAGGCACAATAAGAGGGTCTGACGAATTAACAAAATGATACGCTTCTTTGTGAGTCAGATCATATCTTCCCCAAATTCCAGAAAGAGTAAGGTTTCCAAAAATTTCAAAACCGTAGCCTAATAGCCAATTTGCTTTAAAACCAGTAAGCAATCCAAAAGCTTTAAAGTGATTGTTTACATCAATACTATCTGTTCCAAATAGACCGGATGCTACATTCAATTGCGATCCTAAAATATTTAAATCGTTTTTAATCCAGCCATATCTTAAACCAAAAAAAGGACTGAAACTAAACTTGGACCACCAGAAAAGTGACCTTTCCATTACCCAGTCTAATAGTTTTAAGCGAATTTTTTGGGTAGCACTACCAGCTTCGGGGCCACCTCCTGCTCCATTTTCTGTTGGGTTTAGTGATTGCCATATAATGTTTAAGGAATAACGGTCGGGATCGCCTAATTCATCAAGAGAGTTAGAACCTCTGGCCATAAACTGCGTGTATTGAAAATAGGTTGTCCACCCCTCAGGAGGAAGGTAGAATCCCAGCTGTAGGCGGTATCCGGCATGAGCTTTCATATCAACTGTTCCCACAACTATATCATTGGAAAAACTAGAGGGTAAGTCAGGGTTTTGAGCTTGGATGTTTTCTGCTCTAGTTGCCCATACAATTGGTACTTTGGGTTTCCAGTATAAAAACTGGCCCTCAACAAACATAGATCCTTCACAAAGAGGATATTCATAGGACCAAAGATTGGCATCTTCAATTACTTTTCTTTTGCTAGTGGGTGTAGACTGGGTTGTGGGGGGAGTGTCTTCTTTAGTTTGTACAGTGGTTGGTTGAGTTGTAGATTCAGTGGCCCCGATTTCAATGTGGATTTTAGCATTTGATTTCCATTCAACATTATCTCCTTTAAAATAAATCTCACCTTCATCGGTAATTGTTTTATTTGGCTCATCAGTTATATAAATATTTTGATCGCTATCGAAATCTTCATTTTCTGTGCCGTAAACAAATATTGATAAGCTGAAAAACAATCCTAAAATCTTTGATTTCATTTTATCTCCGCAAATTTAACGCTAAAAAATTGACTTTAATTATAGGAAGTTTTTTGTACAAATATTTCTTTAAAAAAGTAAAATTTATTTATTGATGACTGCTATCTTTTTGTTTCTCTTGCAACGGTTTTTAGGATTTGTTACGATTCAGTTTATTTTTAGTTCAAGGTTTAGTACATGGCAAAAAAACAATCTGAAGCTCAGAATCCTTTAATCCTGCGATTTCATCGCCTAATGGACGCATTTGCAAAGTCTGATGATGAAAGAGATTTTTACTTAGATAAAATGGAAGGGTTTATAGTTTACGTCGACTTAGATAAGCAAGAACAGGAGTTAGAATCCTTAGAGCAGGAGATTTCTACTAATTCTGAAAGATATTGCCTAATTCCTAAAATGACTTTTTATGAAGTAAAAAAATTCATGGAAGGGTTTGTCAATGAAAAAGTTTACGACATTGATACTAAAGAAAAATTACTAGATATAATTGGTGCAAGAGATTCTAGAGAAAACTTTCTTGAATTTATTTATGATCACTTGACTGAACTGGAAAAATGGCAGGCATACTATCAAGAAAGATCTAGAATAAGAATTATTGAATGGCTTCGAAATGAAAACATTCATTTTGTTTTTGAAGAAGACTTAGATATTAACGTGAATGTTTTAGAAAAAGTAAAAAGAAACTTATTTGAAACAAAAGTTCCTAAAGATGTTTCTAATGCAAGGGATGCCATTCAGGCAAAAGCTAAAACTTATTATTCTAACGAGGCTTTGAATCCAAGGCCTAAAAGAGGAAGACCTCCTAAACAGCAAGTTAAAGTAGAAATAGAGCCACAATTTACTGTTGATATCTATACAACAGTACCTAAGCCTGTGCGTCCCTTTCTGTATATTCCTGATATTACAAGTGCATCTGCCGTTACATTCTCTGCAAAATTTGAAACAGAAGAAGAGCTTTTAGCTTCTTTAAGAGGTGGTACTCGTTTAAAGGTAGATGAAAAACTAGAAGCACTTTCCCAAAGGCTCGAGTCTTTAAGAACTTTATCAGACAGACTCGCAGGTCAAGAAAAGTCTTTAGGTATTCAGCCTGTTAAGAGCCCATTTAAAACGCCTTCAAAATTTTCTGATAAAAAATCTATCTCCCTTACAAAAGGTGAAGAAAAATTTGAATCAGCTGTTGGAGAAGCATTCACAGGTAGAAAAGCACCTACGCAAGAGGATGGAGCTGAGATTTTTTCTCCACAAAAACGTAAAAAATTTTCTAGAAGAGAAGTCTCTCCTATAAACCCTAGTAAGAAAAAACAGAAAGAATAATTCCTTTTTATTAGGAAAAAGGTTATCGTTATAATAATAATTTATATATTTTTGTTATGACAATTACATCTATTCCACTAGAAACTAAGCTATCAATAGAAGTTTTGAGATCCATGTATTTAACAAGATTCATGGATGATAAGCTATCTAAATTAGTTAGGCAGAATAAAGGGGGGACCTTTCACCTTTCAGTCAACGGCCATGAGTTAATTGGCTGCTTAGCTGCCCATTGTTTAGTGTCTGGAAAAGACTGGGGCTTCCCTTATTATCGAGATAGGGGATTTGCCTTAGGACTCGGTTGTTGTCCAGTTGAGCTAATTGGGTCCTTTTTAGCTAGAGATGTTCCTAATCACTCCGGTGGAAGAATGATGCCTGAGCATTTTGTCGATGTTAAACTTAATATCCCATGTCAATCAAGTTGTGTTGGTTCGCAGTTTTTGCAAGCAACTGGAACTGCCTTAAGTGCAAAATTAAGAAAGAAAGATGAAGTCGTATATGTCTCAGCGGGAGATGGCGCTACTTCGCAAGGTGATTTCCATGAAGCTTTAAATTTTGCTTCTATTCATAAACTTCCTGTTATTTTTGTTATTCAAGATAATGAGTGGGCAATTTCTGTGCCTCAAAAAGAGCAGACATCAGGTACTAGCATTGCTAAAATGACCTCAGGATATGAAGGACTTTTAGTTCAAGAAGTGGATGGGGGTAGTTTCGAACACTGCCTTGATGCTATGAAAAAGGCAATTCAAAAAGGAAGGGCAGGTCAGGGTCCTTCGCTGCTAGTAGCTAAAGTTCCAAGAATAGGAGCTCATAGCAGTAGTGACGATCCTAAAAAATATAAATCTCAAGAAATTATAGATAGTGAAGTAGCTAAGGATCCCATTTTAAAAATGGAAAAGTGGATTTTATCAGAAAATATACTGACAGAATCTGAGCTAGAAGCACTTAAAAAAGAATGTAAAGAAGCTATTGAAACTGCTGCTAAAAAAGCAGATGAGTATCCTTATCCAGATCCAAAAACAGCCGATACCAAAGTTTTTAAAGAATTTTCTGTGGAAGATACAATGACAGAAAAAGAAGGGGATGAAATCGTTATGATGGACGCCCTGAATCATGCTCTTGTAGAAGAGATGGAAAAAGATAAAAATGTCATTGTTTTTGGTCAGGATGTAGCTCATGGCAAAGGTGGGGTGTTCGGCATAACTCGAGGCCTTACGGAAAAATTTGGATATTATAGATGTTTTAATACTCCTTTAGCAGAGTCTACAATTGTTGGTATTGCAACTGGTCTTTCTTTTGACAAAAAGCACAAGCCAGTAGCTGAAATACAATTTGCTGATTATTCTTGGACTGCTATGAACCAGCTTATTAATGAAGTAGCTAGTATTCATTATAGATCGAATGGGCAAAACTCTTGTCCTATAGTTATTCGGATGCCTTATGGAGGCTATATTCAAGGGGGGCCTTACCATTCTCAAAGTATTGAAGGGTTTTTAACCCATCAACCAGGTTTGAAAGTTGTCATACCTTCCAATGCAGCTGACGCTAAAAGACTTTTAAAGACGGCTATTTTAGATCCTAATCCTGTGGTATTTTTAGAGCATAAGGCTCTGTATCGACAAAGGATGTTTTCTGCTAGAAAAGAGCCTGATGAAAACTCTTATCTTCCCTTTGGAAAAGCTAACGTAGTAACGCAAGGGAATGATGTGACAGTTATTGCTTGGGGAATGATGGCCATGATGGGAAAAGAAGTTTCAGATAGGTTAAAGCAAGAGGGTATTTCCGTTGAGCTTATTGACTTAAGAACTTTAGTTCCTTTAGATCTTGATACTATTTTACAATCAGTTCGAAAAACAGGAAAAGTGCTCATTGTTCATGAAGCGCAGAAAAATTGCGGCTTTGGCGCTGAACTTAGTGCAACTATCACTGAGCATGCTTTTGATAGTTTAGATGCACCTATTAAAAGGCTTACAGGTAAAGACTGTGTTGTTCCTTATTCTAAAGTGTTAGAAGATGCTGTCTTACCACAAAAGGAAGACCTGCTTCAAGCTATTAGAAAGCTTGCTAACTATTGATTTTTTAGACGTGTGTAAGACTTTCTTGTTCTTACCGGTGTTTTTCTGGTCTTTTGTCTAGGAAAGTGGATTACAGTCATTTTATCTGCTGCATTTTCTACAAACTCACTGTTCAATTTTTCAAACTTATGTAATTTTCTTTTAATTTTGCAGGTCACTGACTTTTTATTGGGAACCTTTACATCTGTTTGTTTTTTTTCTAGCATGCCATCCATGTGGATTAAATGAGCTAGCAAACTTTCTTGTGTTTTCTGAAAAGCATCCACTTCTGTTTTGGTAAGCTCATTTCTAGCAGCTGAATTCATTGCTTCTGCATTCTCAATTAACTGATCTAATGTAGACTCGATTTCAAAGTAAATTTCTTCTCCAACCATTTCACACCTCAAAACAGACATAAAAATTACTTATTAATAATTATGTTTAATTTTGTCAAATTTATTGAATTTTTATTCAGATTAATTCTTTTGAAAAATGATTTTTTATTTATAATTTTTGCATCTACTTTTCACTAAAATTTAAGGAAGAGAAATTTTTTATGGCGGCAGCAGCTTCAAGTTCAATACAGTCAAATCAAATAGATCTAGAGGCATTGCAATGCTTAAAATCTGGGGATGAGTCTAGGTTGCAAAATCTTGCAGCAAGAGTTAGTGAAACTTTTTTAAATAATGAGTTTCATAATATGTGTCTTTGTAACTATGCCCCTGCAGTTGCAAATGTTGTTAACAATAATCCAAACTTCCCTTCTATCAACATAACAGAAATCTTAGAGGCTATCGGACATCTTTGTTTTCACAAACAACAAGGGTTGATTGAGCTGGTAATGGGCCGTCTCACAAAAGATGATGTAGTTACAGCTAGAGAGCGTGTTATAGATCAGCTAGAACTATGGGACTTTTGTAAACCTGGTGAATACAGTAAGACTCTTCTCTGGGCTAGACAATCGCTAGTGGGTGATCCAGAAATAGATGAGCAGGCATTAAAATGCTTAGAGAAAGGAGAGGAAGAAGAGCTGCAAAGGGTTGTACCAAAAGTTAGTGCAGCATTTTTAAACAGAGAATTTTCTAATATATGTCTTAAGGGGAATATTCCAACTATTGAAGCTATTATCAAAAATAATCCCAACTATTCTCTCGTGTTTTTTAAAAAAGTTGTTGACGGTCTTCGGAGCCTTTGTCATGGAAAGCAAAAGGATTTGATTAATCTTATAATTTCAGGGCTCCAACCAAAATATGAGCTGATTGCTAGAAATCATGTTTTACAAGAACTTGAAGACTTAGATAGGCATGATCATTATAAGTATGGTTACACGCTTCGCTGGGCTCAGGGTGAAGTGAAAAGAATTGCAAGAAACGCCAGCATAGATTTTCTAGAAAAAGAATTTTGTTGGATGTGTAGTAATAATTTTGAGTTTTGCGTTACAGAAATAGTTGATGAGAACAAAAACTTTGCTTTGATGAGCTGGGATAAAGTTCTCGGGGCGCTTTATTTTCTTGCTAGAGATCAGCGAAAAGAATTAATTAAATGTATAGAAATTAAGCTTTCAAGCAATAACGAAATAATAAATCCAAGTGAACGACTAGATGAAGGGCATAAAGTTTTAGTTCCAGTTATAGAATACTTAAAATGTCTTCATAAAGAAGATCCTGAAAAATATGATGGGATGCTTAAGTGGGCTTATGATCGCAATCAATTGATTTATAAAATACAAGAAGCCTTACACGGGACTCGTATTCCTCCTAACCCCTTAGAAAAGAAAAAACTTCCCGACCCTAATCGCCCTCCACTGCCTCCTAGGAATCCACTACCTCCTGATCAATGGCCTCAGCCTCACCCTCCTAATAGCTGGCCACCGCCCCTTGATGACTAGTTTTAATGTTTTCTGATTATTGATTAAATTATAATTAGTTTCTATTTCATTTTTTTTAATTTGGAGGGAGTGATTTATTTATACTTCCAAAAATTAAATAAAGTTTTTAATAACTTCTAATTATTAAAAGAGGTATTTCTTTTTGGGATTTTTTATGTTATATTATAAGTTAACTTATGATCAAAAAACCAAGGTAATAATATTATGTCAGCAGCTATTAATTTAAATTCGTCACCAGCAGATGTCATTCAAGTAATTGCAGAACATGAAGATCTTTTGGAAGCAAGTAAACTTTACCAAGCATCCGGGCTTACTGAAAAAGCAGCGAAAGTGCTTGAGTTATTTAAAAACACTATTCCAGAGTGTAGAGATAACCGTACTAAAGTAGATAAGTTTATGGCCCTTGCTGTTGCCTGGGGGCAGTTGGGAAAAAAGGAACAAGCTAATCAGTGTTTATCAGATGCTGAAGGGATCATTACTAATGCATTTAGATTTAAATCATATGCATTTATTTCTTTAGCTAAGGGCTTTGTTGAGATAGGAGAGTTTGCCAAAGCTTTAGAGCTTTTTCAATCCTCTATTAATAACAGTGAAGATGATGATGAACTCCTTCAAAAAATCTCCATAACTTTAAGAGACATACTTGATAATCATGCTGATCTAGAAGATGGCATCAAAAATCAGTATGGAGCTTTTCTAACAGAAGTAGAGTCCAAGATACAATAGTTTTAGAAGTCTTATTTGCGAATGACACAACTCAGAATAGTAGCAAATTAATTGCACTTTAGATAAATTTTGCTAATCTATTAATTCATTTGAGTTTTTTTCATGAAGGGTTTTTGTTCATTCGCATCTGGTTCTAAGGGAAATTGTATTTATCTTGCTACTACTCATGCGAAGATACTCATTGATGCTGGCATTAGCGCTAGGATGATCGAGAAAAAACTCAATGAAATTAATGTCGATATATCTGAAATTGATGCCATAATCGTAACGCATGAGCATAGCGATCATATCCAAGGGTTAAAGGTTTTAGCTGCTAAGAAAAAAATCCCCGTTTTTTGTAATGCCGATACAGCAAGAGGCATTTGTGATAATTTAAGGATTCAGCCTAATTTTAAAATTTTTACAACAGGGGAGCCTTTTACTTTTAAAGATTTAGAGTTTAAGCCCTTTACTATACCTCATGATACCTTAGATCCTGTGGGATTTACTGTTCTATATGATCGACATAAACTAGGGTTTTGTACAGACTTAGGCTTTGTAACAACTACTGTTATACATAGCCTGCAAAGCTGTGATTATTTATTTTTAGAGGCAAATCATCATCCTGATATGGTGATGTCTAGCCCTCGCTCTCCCATATATAAAAGAAGAGTATTGGGAAGACAGGGGCACCTATCTAATATGGAATGCGCGAAACTCATTGATGAAGTTTTTCATCCAAAATTGAAGCATATCCACCTGGCTCATCTTTCCAGTGAATGCAATCAAAAAGATTTGGCTTATAAAACGGTGAAAGAGTTTTTAGAAGACAAAAATAAGAAAGTAGATGTTTCCGTTGCTCTTCAAGATGCCACTTCTAAAAAAATCTATCTTTAAATATCTGCTGTTAGCTTATTTTTTATAAAGCAATGAAAAATTCATATAAGAAAAAAAGCCTAGGCTTTTATGATTATTGGCAATATTTTCTAAAACGTAAAAAAATGTGGAAAACCTGAAGCCTAAAAAACTTAAAGAGCTGGCAACTGACAGGCTAAATGATGCTAAAGTTCTTTTTGAAGCATCTCGTTACGATGGCGCTTATTACATTTGTGGTTATGCAGTAGAAATGGCGTTAAAACATAAAATTTGCGATACATTAGGTTGGGACGAGTATCCCTCAACAGGGAAAGGTTCAGAGAAATATAAAACTTTTAAAACTCACGACTTTGAAGTTCTTCTTCATTTGTCTGGAGTTGAAAAATCGATAAAAACGTTATTAATGGCTGAGTGGTCAGTTTTAAAGAACTGGGAATCAGAAACACGCTATTCATCGCAACGTCAAATAAAAGAAGACGTTAGTTTAATGATCGAGGCAACAGAGATTTTGTTGGAACATTTATGATTGAAATTATTAATAAGATAAAATCTGCAATCACTTCTCTAGAGAAAGAAAAACAGCCGTTATTGATTTGTGCCCTTTTTTTACGCCAAGAACCCCTTGAAAAATGGGATATTATTATCTCAGCTTCATGGCTTAACCCTACAGAAATGGGCTCTTATAAGATTATTTCTTCTAAGTTAAAAGATTATTTAGAAGATGCTGAACTCATGCAATTTTCTCGAATAGTTCTTTTAGATCCCAAAGATCCTATAGTTTCATATCTACAAAACTTAAAAACTATAGATAATGGTGGTTTTCATGAGCTTGAAGAAGAGGAGCTTTCAGATAAATTCAAATTTATTATAAAAAAAGCTTATCTTCTTCGCTCTAAAAAATCCGAATAATATTTTTTTAAATAGCAACAGTCAATCCGTCAAAGGCATACGTTACATGGCAGGGGATTTTACAATCGCCCAAGATTTGTCTGTGTAAAAGCTGCTTGTTAATTAAAAACTCATCATCATGTTGTGGATCATGATGTGTTACAATCCATTCTGGCACTTTTGTATATTTTAACAAGACAGAAGCATTTGGAATAGAGGAATGGCCCCAGCCTATTTTATCTTTGTATTCAAGGGGGGTATATTGCGCTTCATGGATTAAAATGGAGCACTCTTTAAAAAACTTAATAAGGCTTTGATGAGGCTCTAGCTTAGGATCTTTCACTTTAATTTTATTAGGATGTCCGAGATATCCCATAAGCATTTCATTATCTGTCGCATAACCAATAACATGCTTTTTAGTGTAAATCTTAAAACAGTAGGTCATTCCCGGATGAAAGGTAAAATGAAAGTCTAACTTAATGTTTTTGTTAATAGTTACGGGTTTTCTATCGGCAATTTCATGAAAATGTATTTTTGCCTGTACTTCATCTAATCGAATAGGAAAAAACTCATAAGCAAGCATATCGGTAAAAAGCTCTTCTGTAACCCTTCCAAAACCTTTAGGACCCCAAATATGAATTTCATAGTTGGACTTATACAAAGGCTCGAAAAATGGAAAGCCAAGGATATGATCCCAGTGGGTGTGACCTAAAAAAAGATGGATTTTTCGTATGTCACTTTTTAAGATATCAAAACCTAACTGTCTTATGCCGGTTCCTGCATCAATAATAATTAAATCTTTGCCCTGCCTTATCTCTAAACAGCTAGTATTTCCACCATACCTTGCATATTTTGTCCCTGCCACAGTAATTGAGCCTCTTGTTCCCCAAAATTTCAAATAAGAATCAGGTTCATGAATAGCTGGGTTATAGATATCTTTTTTCGCTGTGACAGGTTTATTTTTTTTGATAAAAGGCTGTGGCTTTAGCTTTCCTTTAAAAAAGGCCTCTACTAATTTGAAAAAAGCATCTACTTTAAAAGGTCTTATTAAAAAATAGTCTACTTGGGCTTCCATGGCAGCGTGATAGTCTTGGATCATCTGCTTGGAAGTGGTGATAATAACGCCAATATTTTTTGTTTCGGGGCTTGATTTTATTTTGCTTAAGATTTCTATCCCATGGATCATAGGGAGCATTAGCTTCAAAAGAATCAAGTCAGGTTTGAAGCTCTTTATTTTTTTTAGGCAATCTTTTCCATTGTCAGCAAAGCTAAAAACATAAGAGCTAGCTTGATTTGCTTTTGTGATCTTTTTCCGCCAATACTTTGAGTCATCAGCTAGCAAAATTCTTTTTTTGCGAGTGCCCATTATATCCTATTGCCTTTCTTAACTTGGGATATAATGGACAATGCTATTAATAATAAAGAAAGTTCTTATGGTAGATCAGACGGGTCTAGTAGCACTCTTCTTTGTTTACTACCTTCAGGAGCACTGACAACACCATTAGATTCCAGCTCATCCATTAAGCTTGCAGCCCTAGCGTAACCTATTTTTAATTTCCTTTGTAAATAGGTAGTAGATGCTGTTTTTGTCTGTACCACTATTTCAAGAGCCGCATCATAAAGCTCATCTTTAGGGGCAGCCTCTTCACCTAAAACATCTTCTTTTTTCATAGCATCAAAAGACTTGATTAGGTAGTCAGGAGGAGCTTGTTCACAGATGGCTTCAACACATTGATTAATATCTTGATCCCTTATGTAAGCACCTTGCGCTCTTACAAGTTGAGAAGAACCTGGAGGTAAAAATAGTAGATCTCCATTGCCTAAAAGGGTCTCTGCCCCTGTTTCATCTAGGATAATTTGAGAGTTGATTCTACTCGCTACTTTAAAAGCTATTCTAGTAGGAATATTGGCTTTGATTATTCCTGTAATAACTTCTCTAGAAGGCCTTTGTGTAGCCAATACCATATGAATACCAACCGCTCTGGCCATTTGGGCAATCCTTGCAATAGGGGTTTCCAAATCGGAGCTAGATACCATCATTAAGTCAGCAAACTCGTCCATGATACAGACGATGTAAGGTAGTTTTTCTGGAATTTCCGGGTCTTCATCCTTTTTTCTTTTTCTGGAGTTAAAAGAAGCTATATTTCGAAGACCAATTTTCTTGAGTATTTCATAGCGGGCCCCCATCTCTGATACCAGCCACTGTAGCGCTGCATAAGCGCCATGTGCTTCTGAAATAACAGGAGCTATCATATGAGGTAAGTTAGAATACTGAGTAAGCTCTACTTTTTTGGGATCGATCATTAATAGCTTTACCTCATCAGGCTTAGCGTTCATGAGTATGGACATAACTAGTGTGTTGATACATACGGATTTTCCAGATCCAGTAGCACCAGCAATTAAACAATGGGGCATTTTAGCAAGGTCTGCAATTACATTTTCACCACTTACTGTTTTTCCTAAAAGCAAGGGAATGTGCATCTTTTTCTGTGTTTGATATTGTAAAAGCATCTCTTTAAAGCTAACTTCTTGCGGATGCATGGCGGGTATTTCTACACCAACAGCTGCTTTTCCAGGAATAGGGGCAATGATCCTGATAGATTTGGCTTCTAAATTAAGGGCTATGTCTTTCTCTAATGCCTTAATTTTTTGTACTTTGACACCGACAGGAGGTTGCACCTCAAAGGAAGTAATAGTAGGTCCACAGTGTATTTCTCCAACATTTGCCTCTATTCCAAAGCTATAAAGGGTATCTTCTAAAAGTTTTGCCTGCTTTTTTAATCCTTTTTTCAGGTTAGGTTGGTCTACTTTTTGTGCATCGGTTAAAAGATTAGGGCTAGGTAACTGAAATTCTAAAAAAGCAGAATTAGATGACCCTGTTGTTTCTTTGATCGGCTTGATAATGGGTTGAACAGGAATTTTTTCTTCCAGCGTATGAATAATAGGCTCGGAGGAAATAGACTGCTTAGGTTCTTTTTCAACTGGCTCAAACGGTTTGGGCTTGGCTATGAATACTGGTTTAGTAGGCTTTACCCTTGGCTCATAGGCAGGTTTTCTTCTTTTAAAAACCAAAGTGATTTTGGCAAGAAAGAAAAATAACTTTGCTACAGCTTCTTTTAAAAGATGCAGTTTGTTTCTGACGCTTGTCTGGGAAAGAAGAACAAAAGAGACTACGGCTCCCATAGAAAAAATAATGGCAACACCAAAATCACTTAAAAGTTTTTGCAAATTAAAAATCGGGAAGTCAATGTAAAGATAGTAAAAAGGGACTCCTCCAAGATTATATCTATAATGAATTACTGGATGTGGTTCATAAAAGGTGGCCGTTTCGGTATAGACAATGTTTTGTAAAATAGAGGCTTTTTCTTCAAAAAGCTCTGCTCCTACATTTAAAAGCATGCAAATACAAAAAATAAATGTGCTGAAATAAGAAATGCGTAAATTTAGACCTTTTACTTTTTGATCTTTGAAGAGCTTATAACTTATCCATAAGAAATAAAGGACCATTAAATAGGAACTCAGTCCGAAAAGATACTCAAAAACAAATGCTACGACGTACCCTAAGATACCTAGCCAGTTTTCACTTGGCTGTGAATGGTGAAAGCTTATTAAAGACAAGGATAAAAATAAGGTAAGGGCAAATACGATGAGTCCCTTAGCTTCAGGGTGCAGGTGACTCGATTGTTTTTGTTTCTTCTTTTTTTTCTTTTTCTTAGCCATAAAACCAAATGCAAGTAATTCCAAGTAAAAGCAGATACCATCCAAAAAAGGAAATCTTACCATTTTTTACAATTTTAAAGAGGAATCTTAAACTTAAAAATCCAAAAATAAATGAGGTAAAAAAACAGGTCAAATAGGGTAACTGAAATAGTTCTTTTAAAGAAATACTTGCTTTAACTGATTCCATTAAAAACCCACCTACAATTGTTGGAAGGGCCAGTATAAAAGAAAAACGAACCGCTTCCTTTGGATCAAATCCTCTTAACTTTGCTGCAGAAATGGTAAAACCACTCCTCGATATTCCTGGCAAAAGCGCCATGGCCTGCATTGAACCAATAAATAACACATCTTGGAATTTACGTTCAGCTGGTGTCTTTCTTTTCCATGAGGAAAATAAAATAAAGGCAGAAGATACTAAGAAAAAATATCCTAAATATCTTATTTCAGAAAACTTGAGAAGATAGGGCTTTAATAAAAAATAAGCCGGGATTAAGGGTAGCAAGGCTACAAAATACTCTAATATACTTTTAGGAGATTTGAGTACTTGGATAATTTCTTTTCTAAGCACAATGCTAATAGCTAAAAGGGAACCCAAATGGCCAATGAGATCGAAGAGAATATCTTTAGTTTCTATATGTAAGAGGTTTCTAGCTAAGTAAAGGTGAGCAGAAGAGCTAACGGGAAAAAACTCCGTTATTCCTTGAACAATTCCTAAAATAATTGCTTGCAGTAAAGACACAATACATTAATTGAATTTGGGGCGATCGACGGGACTCGAACCCGCGACTTTTGGAACCACAATCCAACGCTCTAACCAACTGAGCTACGATCGCCATAGGCCACATATTATAAGCTGAATTATGGAATTGATGTCAATTTTTATTCCCATTCAATGGTAGCCGGAGGCTTCGAGGTAATATCATAGACTACTCTGGATACCTCAGAAACTTCATTGACAATCCTTGTACTTAGCTTACTTAAAATTGTATAATCTATTTTAGAAAAATCGGCTGTCATTCCATCAATACTATCGACTGCTCTCAATGCTGCTATATATCCTGTAGTTCTTTGATCTCCAATAACTCCCACACTCTTTTGAGGAAGTAATACAGCAAAGGCTTGCCAAATATTTTTATAAAGGCCAGCTTTAGTGATCTCCTCTAAATAAATTTGATCAATTTGCCTTAAAATATTTAATTTTCGTTCTGTTACTTCACCTAAAATCCGAATAGCCAGACCAGGCCCTGGAAAGGGGTGCCTATCAATGATGCTTTCCTGCAAAGATAACTCAGCTGCAATTTTACGAACTTCATCTTTAAAAATGTAACGGTTAGGTTCAAGAATCAATCCTTTTTTTCTTTTTTCTTCAACATATGTGCAATTAACATTATGGTGACTTTTAATGAGGGCAGCTCCTTTATATTTAGTGTGGCCGCTTTCAATGAGGTCTGTGTATAAAGTACCCTGACAGATAAAGGTATCTTCGCTCAAATTTAAAGATAGTAAGGTTCGATTGAGGATTTCCATGAAGAGGTTGCCAATTTTTTGTCTTTTTTCTTCAGGGTCTTTTACTCCTTTGAGTAGTGAAAGGAATTCCTTAGAAGCATCTTCAAAAATTAGATTTTCAAATCCACATTTTTTAAGAGTGTCTATTACTTGGACGCTTTCATTACTTCTCATAAGTCCTGTATCAATATGAATGGAATAGACTTTTTCAGGACCCAAAGCTTTTAAGCAAAGCAGGGTAGAGACCATAGAATCGATGCCGCCGCTAACTAAACTGATGACTTTTTGTTGCTTTACTTTTTTTTTAATCCAATCAACTTGAGCTTCTATATAATTTTGAACATCCCAGTTTTCTTGTACTTGGCAGCATTTTAGGAAATTCTTTAAAAGGATGGAGCCATTTTCCGTGTGGCTGACCTCAGGGTGAAACTGCAATCCAAAATGTGGTTTGCTTTTATGAGAAATGGCTGCTATTTGCCCATTGTCAGATGTGGCAATTACTTTGAAGTGTAAAGGAAGTGAAACTACAGTATCTTGATGGCTCATCCAAACATCCTTTTCAAAAAGAAAGTTTTTAAAAAGGACATGATGGGGCTCTTGAGCATGTAAGGTGCTTTTTCCATATTCACGTGTTTTAGAAAAAGAAAGGGAGCCCTGATGATATTGAGTCATCAGCTGCATCCCAAAACAGATTCCTAAAATAGGAATATCCAAATTTAATATTTCTTCAGCAAAACCAGATAGTTTCTGTTGTAATGAGTTGGGGCCTCCTGATAGAATAATTCCTTTAGGGTTATGCTTTAATAGTTCTTGTAAAGAAATGTAAGGGCTCACTATTTCACTAAATACTTTCATCTCTCTGATTTTTCTTGCAATAAGCTGTGTATATTGAGAGCCAAAATCTAAAATAAGAATTTTTTCTAATTTAGACATTAATGAGGTCCTCATGATGTGATTTAGAAAAAGTTGGAGGGGCATCCTGCATAACTTCATACAAGCTATGCACAGAGCCTTCTTTTTTTGCTTCATCTGATCGTTTTTCTAACATTAGCTTGTTATCTAAAAAAGCGCAGCGAAGTTCAGAGAAGTTTTTATATCCAAGTTTGTGAAAGCCTTGTTTGACACCTTGTATTAAGCAGGGGACCCATTCTGAAATAGATCCTTTTGAAGGAACTGCGCCACACACACCTTCAGGAATTTTAATCGTGGCATTTTGTGTGCTATATCTAAAAGAGCTTCCTTTTTGCATTGCCTTAGAAGATCCCATACCTCTATATTCCTTGAGCAAGATGCCATTTTTAATCTGACATTTTCCCGGTGCTTCTGAGGTGCTGGCTAGTAAAGAACCTAACATGACACTATCTGCACCAAGAATAAAGGCTTTTACCATGTCTGAGCTTCCAGTAATCCCACCATCTGCAATCAAAGGAATACTTTTTTTCTTGCAGATTTGTGCGCAGTTATAAACAGCGCTGGCTTGTGCTCTTCCTACTCCGCCAACTTCCTGTGTTGTGCAAATAGACCCAGAACCCATTCCTACTCTAATTCCATCAGCTCCTGCTTTTATTAATGCTTCACAAGCGTCACTACTAACTACATTGCCACCTATTATCTGCAAGTGAGGATACTTTGATTTTGTAAATTTTATTAAATCAACCAGATAAGAAGAATGTCCTT
This sequence comes from Chlamydiota bacterium, assembly GCA_050049995.1. GTDB lineage: Bacteria > Chlamydiota > Chlamydiia > Chlamydiales > SM23-39 > 21-14-0-10-35-9. The sequence goes on from JASFVE010000027.1 coordinate 20,170, forward strand.
GTGATGTATCAAAAATAACTAGATCAACATGCTTTTCTAAAGCCTCTAGTCTTTCTACTGCTTTATTATGCCACGTCTCAATAGCAGCCCCAACCCTTAATACTTGAGAAGAATTTGTTGTTGCCAAGGGGTAATTTTGATGTTTTTGAAGGTCTGATCTTGTCATTAAATATCTTAAATTTCCTAATCGATCAATAATTGGCAAAGCTGCTTGATGTGAGTCTAAGAGTCTGTTATTTGCCTTTACTAAATCAAAGTAGCCATCTGAATAAAATTCTTCAAAGACTACAGTAGATAGTCTTTCAAGAGGAATCATTCTTTCCCAAACTGGTTTTTCTAAGTCTTCTAAAGATAAAGTGGAGTAGTCATACTTTGTAACTAAACCAAGAAACTTGGAATGAGGCTTGCCATCTTCTGTGATGGGAACGATGGAATATCCGTGCTCCTTTTTTATAAGAACAACATCTCGAATAGTACTGCTCGGTGATAAAGTAATAGGATCTGAAATAAATCCATTTTTGAACTTTTTTACTTTTTGCACTTGATCTAACTGATCTTGAGGGTTCATGTTATAATGGATAATTCCTAAGCCACCTTGCAGAGCTAAAGCAATAGCTAGGTCAGCTTCTGTGACTGTATCCATAGGAGAGCTGATGATAGGAGTTCTTAAAGTGATTTCACGAGTAATTTTGGAAGTTAAATTGATTTCTTCCATGGAGAAGTTAATAAAATCGGGCAGGCAAATAAGGTCGTTATAAGTAAAACTTTCTCCTTCAAATTTTTGAAAAAAATCGTGAATTCTCATAAAAAAATTCTGAAATTAAAGGAAATATACACAACAAAATTCAAACTATCAAGAAATAATTTTATTAAAAAGTTAGCTCATTACAATTTCATTAGGGAATCTTTGTAGGAAATCAACACTAATGTGAGGCGTAAATTTCACAATAATAAGTTCTAAGTGATTTTCCTCAGGTAAATGAAGAATTCCTTCAAAGGTCGTATTGGATAGAAAAAAATTAACCACCTCTAACATGGAAGCTTTGCTAGTAAAGAAAGTCTTAAGAAAATCCTCATCAAGATTTTTACAAAAATCAAGCGAGAGCTCTCGTAATATATTTTTCTCAGGGAGAAAAGAGAGTCCTTCGCAGGTAGTATTTGAATGTTGTAAATAAAGCTTTTGTAACATAGAGGTCTTTAAGAAAAAAACTTTTAAATAATCTTCTGCAAGGGAGTTACAATTAATCAAGACGAGTTCTTTCAATTGGTTATTTTCAGGAATAAATGATAGCCCTTCGCAAGTGGTATTTGTATTCTTTAAATTAAGTTTTTGCAAAGCAAAAGCTTTTGAGAAAAAGTCCTTGAGGTAATCTTCTGTAAGGTGCCTACAACTAAATAAGCTAAGTTTTTTTAATTGGTTTTGCTTACGAATAAAAGAAAGTCCTTCACCAGTAGTATTTGAGCTAGAGAGAGAAACTTGTAATAATTTAAAAGCTTTAGTAAAAAAAATTTTAAGAAATTCTTCATTCAGTTCTTTACATTGAGAACAGTCAAGTTCTTCCAATTGGTTATTTTCAGGAATAAAAGAAAGTCCTTCGCCAGTAGTGTTCGAGAGTGAGAAGGAAACTTGTAATAATTTAAAAGCTTTAGTAAAAAAAATTTTAAGAAACTCTTCATTCAGTTCTTTACATTGAGAACAGTCAAGTTCTTCCAATTGGTTTTGTTCAGGAATAAAAGAGAGTCCTTGCCCTGTAGTATTTGATTCATTGAAATCAACCCATTTTAGCCTTGAAGACTTAATAGAAAAAAAACGACCAAGCCACTCTTCCTTGATATTCTTGCAATTATTTAAACTGAGACCTTCCAATTGATTATCTTCAGGAATATTAGAAAGCCCTTCGCAAGTAGTATCTAAATAAGAAAAACTTACAAATTTTAGTTTATTAGCTTTTGAAAAAAATATAGATAAAAATTTTTCGTTTAAGTTCAAGCTACTATTTAATGTAATTACTTCCAATTGGTTTTGCTCTGAAATGTAAGATAACTCTTCTCCAGTTATAGAAAGACAACCATTAAGATAAAGTTCTTTTAATTCAGGAATTTTCAAAGAAAAAAAATTTTTTAGAAAATCTTTCTTAAGGTAATCAGAGCAGCTCAAGTCAAGTTTTTCTAATCGATTGAGAGCTGGAATAGATGCAAGCCCTTCTCCTGTTGTTTTTGAAATAAAATTGAGTTCTTTTAAAGAGCGAGCTTTAGAAGAAAAAAATATTTTGAGGAAGTCTTCTTTAAGCTTATTGCAGTTAAATAAAGCCAATTCTTCTAATTGAATTTGTTCAGGCATTTCAGCAAAACACAGGCCAGATATCATTGCTCCATCAATACTTAGAGACTTTACATTAGGGCATAACTTAAAAAAATGTAGCAGAAGGTCATCTGAAATATGATGATTAGAATGGAATTTTAATTCATTAATAAGTGCTCTTTTTTCAGGCGATAGATTTTTTAAAAAAGTAATCGCTCCTTCAGAGGAATTACTACATTCAATATAAAGCAGCTTTGAAAGAAGTTTCCCTTTAAATGTATCGGCATCTGAACTCAGACTAAATGTTTTACCTAAAATTTTCTCAATAAGCTGTGAAAATGGTGGTTTATTGAGAAGTCTCTCTATATGTCCTTCTGAAAGCCCAGTAGTAGCTTCTAAAAAAGCTAGTTGCCCCAGTCGGTCGCAAGAAACCTCACGCCATAAATTATTAACTCTATGATTAATCCGCTGCTCTTCAGGGGACAAATAAGAAAACACGGAGGATAAAAGCCCATTAGGAAGCGCTTGAATACTAGTCATTATTTAATATTGATTTTGCTTTAGGTGTAAGATAGCAGCCCTTTATATTAATTTTTGTTAGTTGACGTAGATTGGGATGACCTATAATTGAACTTCCATCTATATTGGAATGTGCAAAATCCACTTCTCTTAATGCTGTAGCTTTTGAAGAAAAAAAGTGGAAAAGATGGGTTTCGAAAAGATTTTTGCAAAAATGAAGCTTAAGTACTTTTAATTGATTGTTTTTAGGCAATTTTTTAAGCCCTACTCCATATGTGTTTGAATCACTTAAATCCAGCATTTCAAGTTTATTAGCTTTAGGGAAAAATTTTATAAGAGCTTTTTCGTTAAGATGCTTACAGTAATGCATAACAAGTACTTTTAATTGATTATATTCAGGTAACTCAGTTAGGGCCTCTCCTGTTAGTTGAGAGTAGCTGCAATTAAATACTTGCAGCTTAGCTGCTTTAAAAAGTAGGTGGGCAAGGGCTTTTTCATTAAGGTGTGCACAATGCTCTAATTGCAACTCTTCTAAAGAGTTCACTTCAGGTAGAAGAGTTAGCGCTTCACATGTAATATTGGAAGAGGAAAGCTCTATCATTTTGAGATTAGAAGCTTTTGAGAAAAAATTTTCAAAAGCTGCATCAACAAGGCGCATACAATCAATTAAGAACAGTTTTTCTAATTGATTGTATGAAGGAAGCCGGGAAAGAGCAGCTCCTGAAATATCAGTATTAGTGAGATAAAGTTCTTTTAATTGAGAAGCTATAGAGAGAAAGCTACCTAGAAAACTTTCATTGATACTTTTACATGATGCCAAATATAGGCATTGGATTGGGCTTTCTTGAGAAACATAGGAAAGTCCTTCACAGGTTGTGTTTGTATCACTAAGTTGGATAGTTGTTAGTCTGGAAGCATGTAAGAAAAAGTTGCCTAAACATTTTTCATTAAGGTGTTTGCAACCATTTAAATAAACGGTTTCTAACTGACTTTTCTCTGAAATATAAGAAAGGCCTTCACCGGATATATTTGTTGCGCTAAGGAATAGAGTTTTTACATTAGGACATAATTCAATAATTTTTATAAGAAAGCCATCAGTAAGATTTCGACATAAACTTAAATTAAGATATTCGATTTGATTATTTTTAGGTATGCTAGCTAATCCTTCTCCACTAATATTGGAGCTGATAAGATGAATTTCTTTTAAGCAGGTTGCTTTTGAGAAAAATTCCTTTAAGCATTCTTCATCGAGATTGTCACAATTGTTCAAACAAACCTTTTCTAGGCAATTGTGAGGAAGTATTTGCGCCAGTCCTTTACCGGTAACATTTGAGCTAGCAAGAGTTAAGGCTTTTAGATTAGGACACAATTCAAAAATTTTAACAAGGTGGTCGTCTGTTATATTGGTAGGTAAGCTTAAATTTTGAATAGCCATTCGGTTCACAGAAGGAAGTCTCTCTAAAAAAGTTATCATGTCCTCTATAGAATAGCGACATTTTATCTCAAGTACCTTGGATAGGAATCTGTTAGTGAACTTATAGGTAGGATCTAACGTGTGGTGAAATACCTGCGATGAAAGTGCATCTATGAGTGGAGGGTTTTTTCGCATTAGCTTTTTAATGCTTCTCCTTTCAAGAGCTCCAATAGCTTGTAGGAGAGCAAATTGTCCCGGTAAGGTTTTAGTAGCTGGGTTCCAAAGTGTATTAACCTTTTTTATAGATGTTTGCTCTAAAAAATTTAGATGAGAAAGCACTTTAGGATAAAGAACGAATGGAAGGTTATTTAAAATGCTAAAATTGTCGTTGGATAAACTAGTCATGGTTTTTTAGGTGTTTTTTAGTGAATATAATTTAATCTTAAATAAAATTTTTTGCTATCAATCAAGATAATCATTTAATTCTTTTGTTTTCTTGATAAACTCTGCAATAGAAAGATTGAATTTAGGATGAGGTTTATCTAAAGGAGCAATTTTCGATTGACTTGGATGATCTAAAGAC
>JASFVE010000028.1:0-24726 GCA_050049995.1 Chlamydiota bacterium
ATATGTGGAACAATTGGGCTTGTCTGAATATGCAGCAACAAATTTGATTTTAGATAAACAAACAGCTGATTATTTTGAAGAAGCGCTTACCTATTCGGATAACACTAAAGCTTTGTGTAATTGGATTACTGTGGAATTTCCAGGCCGCTTAAAAGAGCTTGGTCATACTCTGTCTTCTATCGATATCCCTGCAGTACATTTAGCTAACTTGGTTAAAATGATTGATGAAGGGAAAATAACTGGTAGGATTGCAAAACAAGTAGCGGATGACATGGTGCAAAATCCTGGCATGGATCCTGTAGAGATTGTCAAGAAAAACCCTGATTATCAACCGCTGAGTGATGCATCTGCTATTGAGCCTTTAGTAGAAAAAGTTCTCCAAGATAATCCACAGTCTATAGAAGACTATCTTGCAGGCAAGAAAAAAGCTCTAGCCTTTTTAGTGGGGCAGATCATGAAACTTACCAAAGGTAAGGCATCCCCTGATATTGTTAACCAGCTTATTCAGAAAAAACTTGACTCCAAAAACTAATCCTTCTTAAAAAGAGCTCTGAGGTAGAAGCCTTTAAGCTGGGAGGAAACTGTGAGAAGATATTGCCAACTTTTTATTGTTGGACTATCTCTTTTCTGTATTCAGTGTACCAAATATATTAATGATCCATACTGTCTAGCGCCGCAAACTTCTAATTCAACTTGGACTCCCCTTAAAAGAAACACTCTCATTTCTTCACAGTATTGTCAGACAGTTGTCCCTAAAAATTTCAGCAGTGAAAAACTTACTTTAGCAGAGCTCATTGACATTGGCTTGCAAAACAACCCTGAAACCAAACAAAGTTGGTTTGAAGCAAGGGCTGCTGCTGCTAACTACGCGCAAACATTGAGCGATTACTTACCTGAATTTGATATTACTGCATCGTATACAAGGGTAAGAGGAAACTTTTTTGATGTAGCTGCAATTATTCCATACTACCTAACTACCGTTGACCCTTTACTAAATGTAAATTATACAATTTTTGATTTTGGCAAGAGAAAAAACACCTCTGAAAATGCTAAACAAGCTCTTTACTACGCTGATTATTTGCATAATCAAGAAATACAAAATGTCTTACAAATGGTCATTGGTGATTATTACAAATATGTTTTCCAAAAAGAAGAGCTACTCGCAAAAGAAGCTGACTTGGAAAATGCTCAAGCTTCTTTAGATGCAGCAAGACAACGCTTCGACTTAGGCCTAGCTGCACTAGGCGATGTTGCGCAAGCAAGGAGCAAGTACTTGCAAGCTAAAATCAACGTTACCAATGTAAAACGAGATGTAGAAACTTCCTTTACTGAGCTTGCTAAAAATATAGGCATCCCCTCGAATGTGCATTTTAAAGTGGAAGAGCTTCCTTCTAAGACTGATACAAATATCTGCTTGGAAAGTGTTCACACTCTTATTGAAAAAGCACAAAATAACAGACAGGACTTTCTTGCTGCCAAAGCGGATGTAAAAGCAAAAGAAGCAAAAGTTCGCCTTGCAAAAGCAGAAGGAAGACCTACTATTGATGGTTATGCAAGTGTGGGAAGTACCTATTATAGCCTAGGAGGACAAGAAGACTATAATTTTACAGCGCAAGTATCCCTTAATATTCCCCTGTTCAAAGGGTTCTTTTATAAGAATGGAGAAAGAGTCGCCAAATCTAACCTGGAAAAATCACAAGCAAGTTTAATGGAAAAAGAACTTACTATTATAAAAGAAGTGTCGGATTCTCATTTTAATGTCACAACATCAATAGATAATTTACAGGATGCTGAAGACTATTTATGCTCAGCCCAAGAACAATTCAACATAGCTCTTAGCAACTACAAAGTAGGAACTGGAACCATACTAGATGTACTATCCGCTCAAAGCTCTTTACAAGATGCCAGGTCACGCCTTGCTGACGCCAAAAGAGACTGGTATAGCTCCCTTGTTAGTTTAGCATATGCAACAGGTAGCCTTTGCATAAATGAACAAAATCTTGAGCTAGAAGAAATGAAAGAAGTTTATCAACCCTGTTCGCTTCAATAAGGATATTTATGCGAATGTTGGGGCAGCTTTCTTTTCCGTTAATAGAGGGCTTATCTTTTCTTTTACTCCAGTCCATGGATTAATGATCTTTGTAGCGCAATATACAAGATCCTTTACAATTCCAGGTATTTGCAGACCTCTATATGCTAAATTATTAATAGATTCTACTTTCCCAAGAGTTAATAAAGATAATACAGCTGCTACACTACCAATGACACCATCCGCAACTCGAGTAATTACAGAAGAAACAGCTAGTAAAACATAAGTTAATCTTGAAGCAATTTGTCTTTGAAAAACATTTTCTGAACTAAGATAACTGCGAGCTAAGCTCTTTAAACCACTACTTATATGGTCAGTAATAAATCCATCTCCATCAGCTGTAATAAAAGCATTACTATTAACAGTGAGATGTCTATATATACTACCTGGAGAGGTTCTAGGTTCTTTACTCGTAAATTGTGCTTGTGGGTTTAAAACTTTTAAAAAATTCATGTAGACTTTAGAAACAATTCTTTGTGAACTATTTAAATCATTCATTGCCAGCCTTAATGACGGTAAGTGATTCCCTGCAGTAACAATAGTTGCAAAACCAGCACCTACTCCACGTATCATATTTACTGCACTTGTAATCGTAGCGTAAGGTATTAAAGCTAAGAAGCCTATTCTTGTTAAAACTTGATTTTTTAAGAAGTTACCATCTGCTGTATGGATGAAATTATCAATAATTCTTTCCTGATGATGATCATAGCTAAAAACGTTATTAGTCATAATATTACCTAAATAAATTTTATTTATAAAATAATAACATTATTGTATTAAAAGATTATAAAGAAAATTATAATACATAAATTTATTGTTTAAAAAATTAAAAAAAACCTTATGTCATTAACTATTAATAATTTATAAACTTCAAAGGATCAATAGGAGCAATAAACAAGAGTTTTTAAAGGCCGAGCCTTCCCGATGCCAAAAAGAGGCTGATATAGCTCCCTTGTTAGTTTAGCATATGCAACAGGTAGCCTTTGCATAAATGAACAAAACCTTGAGCTAGAAGAAATGAAAGAAGTTTATCAGCCATGTCACTGCAATTAGCTCTTGGGACTTACTAAAGCTTATTTATATTTTTCTCATGAATCTATAGACTGTTTGGACTAAAATATTTTAACCGTACGAAAAATCATGGCAGTCCCCATATCACCTAAAAGAACTAGCTTTTCAATTTCTAGCGATCCAACAGTAAATCAAGAAGATGAAAAAGCTGAGCAAGTTGCTCTACCATCTATAAGAGCTACTACAAAACTTGAGCAAGTTAGATCTAACTTAATTTCTAAAAAAGTATGCAAAGAAATTGAAAAAGGTCATACGGAAAAAGCTATCCTAGCTATTAATAACAGACTTTTTAACCCTAATTATGTTTCTAATGGTCTCACTCCTTTGCAAAAAGCTGTTATCAGGAAAGACAAAGATGTTTTGCGAGCACTGCTTAATTATCCTGACATAAATATAGAACAGCATAGCGCCCAAACTGAGTCTCCTCTTAGTTTAGCTATTGAAGAAGACGATCTCAATATAGTTCAATTACTGGTAGAAAGAGGTGCAAATATTAATGCTAGAGATCGACATGGAAAAACGCTCATTGAAAAAGCTTATTCATTAAAGAATATCCCTTTTTCACCGACACATAACTATGAAGTTCTTTTGTATCTAATTTGTTTAGACGGCATAGATTTAACTGTTTTTTCTCCTGAAGATAAAAATAGACTACTTCTTATAGCTCTTAAATATAAATCTGAAAAAGCTGCAGTAACACTTATAAAAAATGGGGCTAATGCATCTATATCTTATTGTTTAGGCCATAATCCTTTAATGCAATCTGTCACTAAAAAATGGTATATCGCTACTGAAGAGTTATTAAAACTGCCGAATGTTAATGTCAATCAAACAGACAGTTTTGATAGCACAGCTCTTGATTTAGCTGTTGATATGGGCGACTTAGCTATGGTTAGATTACTTGTAGAAAATGGTGCTAATATTCATCAAAAAGCCCCTATCCAAAAGGCGTTTTTAAAAGGTCATTACGAAGTTGCTTTATACTTACTTTCACTAGATAACATTCATTTAAGTTATATGCCCGAAGATGTTAAACTGGATTTACTCCATATCGCACTTCATAGAAAAAATGCTTCGGCCTCGTTGAAACTACTTTGGAATATTGCTGATACTCCTAACGTTCTAGAACAAATAATAGACTGTTATCCTAACCTCCACTCCATTCCTGAAAAAGAAAAAAAACTTCTTTTTTACTTAGCTATTCAAGAAGGAAACTTAACCATTGTACAAGACTTGTTACGCCACCATATTGTAGAAGCTAATGAAAAATTTGATAATGGAAAAAGACCCCTTCATATAGCTACCGCCTCGGGACACCTTGAAATAGTTAAACTGCTTAAAGACACTGGCGCAAATATAAATGAAAGAGAAGCAAATACTTCTCTACCAGTTGAAATAGCTTATTTAAGTAATCAACCTGAAATCCTTTGGTATTTTCTTTCTCTTGAAGAGCTCTCTTTAGATCTTCTTGCAACTATAGTAAAAACGGATATGCTTTTCTTAGCAATTGATCGTAAGCAAAATGAGGCAGCAATAAGGCTTATACAAAATGGAGCAAATATTCATATATGTGAAGGGCAAACTCCCTTAATTTCAGCTGTTATTGCCAACTCACTGCCTATTGTACAAGAATTACTCAAGCATCCTGAAATAGAAATCGATCAAAAAGACGCTAATGAAAATACAGCTCTTCTTTGGAGCGCACACCAGGGACACCTAGAGATTTCCCGACTCCTCATAGCTCAGGGTGCAAATGCCCACGCAAAGAATAAAAGCAGTTTTACCCCCTTAATAACGGCAATAGAAAAACAGCGCTTTTCCATCATACAAGAGCTAGTTAATAACCCTAAAATACAAATTAACCAACCAGGCTTCAATGGGGCTATCGCTCTACACTACGCTGTTAATAAAGGAGATCATAAAACAACTGAGCTCCTTTTACAACATGGTGCAAATGTCAACGCAGTCACTAACCGTGAACAAATGTCTCCCTTAATGACGGCTACAAAACAAGGGGATTTACTTGTCATGCAAGTGCTACTTGCCCATCCTGAAATACAAGTTGACCTACCTAATATTTATGGCTACTCCCCCCTATTTGGCGCTACTGCCAATGGTCACCTAAAAGCAACTCAATTGCTTATACAACATGGTGCCAATATCAATCAAATTGGGGAAAATAGATTACCTATTGGACTTGCGATTCAAAATAAGCATTTTAATGTAGTTAATTACTTACTTGCTCAAAAAGAAATTAAAGTAAATTTTTTACAGATTGCTATTTCCATAATTGAATGCATCACTTCAAGTCCAAGCAATGAAGATGATAAAATGCCTATTTACTGCATCCTTCAATGTTATTTCCAAGAAAATGAAGAAAACAAAAAAGTTATTGAAAGAAAAATTTCAGCTGACATTCGTAGATACCCTGAGTATGCGAGATTACAGATCCTACATGCATACTTAAGTTTAAAAGACCATTCTGACATAAAGGATCTTCCTGAAAAAGAAAAGCTAAGAGCTATCCAAAAACGCTTGGTGCAAAACTCCGTTAGCAAAAAAGTCACTGAAAAACTTGTCGAGCATAATATTCCTATAGAAATAGCTGTTCGGCATCAAAATTTTGACATTGTTCTTGATTTACTTACGCAAGAAGAAACCCAAGTGGATTTTATGGAAGTGGCTGCCGCTGCCATGCAAAATATCGTTCTAGAAGAAAGCGATGATAAAATGCCTATTCTCACCTTCCTTCAATGTTATTTCAGAGAAAGCGAAGAGCACAGAAAAACATTTGAAGAAAGAGTTGCTAACGAAATTTCTTTAAGACCAGAAAATGCTAGATTAAAGATACTGCAAGAGCTTTTAAGCTTAAAAGATAACCCTTCCATAAAGGATCTTGCTGATATGGAAAAGCTAAAGGCTATCCAAGATTATAAAGGCATAGAACTACTTAATAAAAACCCTTCTCTCGAGATTTATGATGATATTCATCAGATCATTTACGAATATTTGGAAGGTTCCTTTTAAACTGAAATAAAGCAATCTTTACCTCTTTTTGTATTTTTTCATAAGGAATCTTCTCACTAATTTTTTCAGCTTCCTTTATGAAGAAAATTTTCCTTTGATTGCTTTCTTTATCGAAAGCCTTACTGGCTATTTTTTCTGCAGATGTTAAAAAAGCATGGACTATTTCTCTATTCCTACGCATAGTTTTAAGATAGCTAAATTACTATCCTGAATCCAGCTTGTCAGACTATTTCCTACGGTACTTTCTTGCTTTTGTTTAACCCCTTCTAAAAACTTACTCGCTTTTATCTACATGAGTAGAAGCTGACTGCTTTTTCATGACTACCCACCTTAAAAAAAGAAAAGCCAACACTAAGAACTCCGTGCAAACTTTTCAATAAATTGCTGCAAAATCAATGACTTATATTAATCATATTTTTAAAATCACTCAGCAAATCTAAACTTATGGAGATGATATGTCATCAGCAAACAATTGGGATGTAAGTAGAATCATGAGTAACATTGATATTATATGCAGCCATCTTGGCAAAAATAATAATGTCGGTGTAGGTCAAAATGGCAACCTACAGGTTGATGATCGCTCATATCTGATAAAGTTTTTAGCTAGTAGTGATCTTGACTTTTCTAAAGCTAGAATTCACGAAATATGTATTCTCACTTTACAAAATTTTTATAGAGCTATTAACCAGGAACAAATAAAACTAAAAGACATAACAGAGGTAGCAACGCCTCAGCAGGTTATATTAAAGAGCTTTAGTATATCTAATATTTTTCAAGAACCTCTCAATGAACAGGAACGTTTAACCGATCAGAAATTAGTAAATGAAATCTTGAAAATAAAAGAACTTTTAACAAGTAAAGGAATGATTAAAGATTATACTTGCCCACCAGAAGAGATGCAGACGAATGTTGCATCAACAATCATAGGGCACATCTTGTAAAAACTATAAAAAAAGCGAGGTAGTAACCTCGCTTTTTAACCACCTATTTAAGCTTGAAGCTTTTTCTGCTCCATTTTTTCTTGCACAAATAGCATGACATACCCTGCCGCTCCTATAAAAAGTGTAACCGGAATAACAGCTACTCCCCAAATAAGCGCATGTGGTGTATTAGGTCCCCCCATCACATTAATAATTCCTCCAATAATAGCATGGAAGGCATACCCAAAGGTCATAATGATCATATTAGCAATGGCAGTAGTAAGTCCTGCGACTTCTTCTCTTACATACGTTGAAACTTTATAGATAGCTAAAATCTGATAAGCGCAACATACACCAACTAGTATAAAGCTTACTGTTAATATGACAGATGGCATAGGGAAAACCAACAAGGATAGGAAGCTTGCACTCATTATTATTGCTGTCCCAATAATAGTAGCAAGGTAGCTGCCTGCTCTATCAGCAATGAAGCTTAACACTGGAGATCCAAAGCACATACCAATAAAGATCATAGATGGCATACTGGCAGCTAAGGTTTTTTCAAAGCCATAGACCTGTTTAAAAAATACAGAGCCCCACACATCGGCAAATCCTTCTAAAGGACCTACCATCAACCCTGCAAAAATACAAGACCAGATTACCCGTTTATTCTTTAGCACCTCTTTAATATCTGATAGTACTGTCTTTTCAGAAGTATGCTTAACTTCTGGGATAAGAAAGTAGGTAATAGCAGCTAAAAGCAATCCCGCTACGGCAAATATTTGCACTACACTTTGGTATCCCAATGTATCTCTCATGTAACTTACAGGCCCCCCTCCATATATAGCTCCAATTAAGCCTATTGTTACAGAAAGGCTTAACATACGAGGAAAGCGTTTTTCGCTAAAAGTCATCCGAATAATCTTAAAGACCCCTAAAATCGCAGCAGAAGACCCCAAGCCGATTAAGAATCTACCTACAATAGGATAGACCCAATGATCAGCAAATAAAAGGGGTGTCAAACCAAGCACAGTAAGAAGTATACAAATACTCATAATCTTCTTTGGTCCATACCTATCTAACATGATACCTATTGGCAAATGCATAAATGCATAACCGATGTAGTACACCCCAGAAAACTGTCCGAAAGTAGCAGCACTGATGCCAAACTGCTCCATTATGTCATTTAACATAATGTTAGGCATCACTCGTAAAATATACTGATATGCGTAAAATACCGAGGCAATTACCCATGCCCCCCAAGCAATAGCCCGTCGGCTTGAAATAGACGTAGTCATAAAAAATAATCCTTCTAAATAATTTTTAATTTTTAGCTCTTTTAGAGCCGATTTTTAATGAATAAGATGTAAGAGAAAAAAAATATTATTGTGCCTAGCGGCACAGAAGGACTAGAGATAGAAGAAGAAAACCCTTAGCAGATATGCTAGAGTTTGGCATCATATATGTAAAATCTAATGCTTTTTGAATGTTCATGGCATCTATAATAGCACAGCTCAAGCTAAAATATCAAATAAAAATTCCTTCTCTAGCAGTAGCTTAAGTAGTATAATGCCCTTATGAAAATTCTAATCTTTGGCGTTCCAGGATCTGGCAAGACCCACTTAGCGGACAAAATATCTAAAACTTTTGATCTTCCTATATTCCATGTCGACAAACACTTTTTTGAAAAAGGGTGGATAGAAAGAGATCCAGAGCTTTTCTTAAAAGAAGTCCGCTCCTTTTTGAAAAAAAACCGATGGGTCATCGATGGCAATGGCATGAAAACTTTAGAAATGCGCTATAAAAAAGCAGATATTGTGATCTACTGCAGGCTTCCTAAACTCACCTGCTTGTATAGAGTTTTATATAGATGGATCTCTACCTTGAACCGATCCAAAAAAGATGGACCGGAAGGCTCCACTAATTCCATCTCATGGAAATTGATCAAGTACTTATGGAACTTTACTGAAAAATACCAAGAGCAAATTAAAGAACTCCAAATGAAATATCCTAAGACAACCCTTTATGAGATACATACCAAACAAGAGATGAATGATTTTCAAAAAAACTACAAAATAACAATTACCTCTCTACTACACAAAAAGTAATATGATCCCAGACAAAGAATTTTATTTTATACGTCATGGTCAAACAAACTATAATAAGTCTCTTACCAAAGTAGACCATGCAGATATTTCTCTAAACCTTACTGGTAAAAAGCAAGCGATTCAATGCGCTCCCCTCATAAAAAAGCTTCCTATTCAAACCATTTGCTGCAGTCCCCTAAAAAGAGCTAAAGAAACTAAAGAGCTTTTACTTCCTAAGAGCAAACACACAGAAAGTTCAGATCTTGGAGAATGTACAGCTCAAGTCTGGAAAGAAATGACCTCGTTACAATCCCATGCTTATACACAAGGATCCTCTTCTGTAAAAGAGTTTCTAGATCGCATACAACAAGGTTTAAACTTTGCTTTAAAGCAACAAGGACCTGTCCTTATTGTTTCTCATGGAGGAGTTCACTGGGGCATATGTTTTTGGTTACAAATTAGAAATCATAATTGGACAGTTGATAATTGCCTGCCTGTTCATTTTTCTATGAATGAAGATACATGGATTGCAAAGTTACTTTAAAAAACTAACTATACTTCTATTCATTCACATTTTAAAATCCCCTAGCTCACAAAATTAGGAGACTAATATGACGGCAATAACAATTCACTGGGAAGTAGAAAGAATCCAACACAACATTAATATTTTATACAAACTTGGAAAAGAAAATGTCTGTGTAGATAAAGAGGGTAATTTACAAATCGATAAGCGATCCTTTTGTGTGAGGCTTTTTAACTGCGGTGAGTTTGATTCTTCTAGAATTAGAATCTATGAAGCTGCTACTCATATCTTGCAAAATCTTTTAGTAGCTCTTGAACGTGGTGTTATAGAAGAAGATAAAGTCATAGAAGCAACATCGACACCTAGAGGCTTTGGCATGGCAAAAAGCAAAAACAGTTCCTGGCATAATAGGCACCAATTTGGCTTAAATGTTTTTAATATGACCTATTTTAAAGTTTGGCCAAGCCTTCTTAGTGATGAAGAAAATTCTGCTTATAAAAAATTGGTGGATGTAACTTTAAGGATTGCCGACCTAGATAATTATAAGAATAACTAAAAGATAAGATTTTTATAAAAAAGCGCAAAGAAGTTTTGCGCTTTTTTATGTATTATTCCAATTAATTCAAGTGACCATTATGTTTGGAATTTCATCCTTTTGCTCTATTTGTTGTGTAATAGCAGCTGTCTTTCAACCTAATCTTTCCGTTACTGAGTCCTCTAAGACAATTGACCAACCACTTCAAATTTATGTTGAGGGCCTTCAGCCTTTTCAGGTCGTTGAATTGAAAACTAAGGCAGTTGATCAAAAAGAAGAAATATGGACTTCACATGCCTACTTTCAAGCTGATAAGAATGGCTACATCAACCTTAAAAAGGATCAACCTCTTCCAGGATCTTCTTATGATACTATTGATGAGATGGGCTTATTTTGGTCAATGTTACCCTCTAATAACTCGTCAGCAAGTTTTAAATGCAAACAAGATCGATTTGTTGTTGATCTAACTCTTTATCAAGAGGAAAAAGTCTTGATCAAAAAAACAATCACTCATTTTTTGAAAAAGCCCAATGTTAAAAGAATCGAGGTAAAAGAACGTGGTCTTGTTGGTACTTTATTTTTACCACCTTCTGAAACCCCTTTACCTGTCATTATTACTTTAAGTGGGTCAAATGGTGGTATTAGTGAAAACAGAGCTAAGCTTTTAGCTTCTAATGGATTTGCGGTACTTGCACTTGGAGTTTTTGGTGTAGAAGGGCTTCCTTCTAACTTACAAAACATCCCCTTAGAATATTTTGAAACAGCATTTTCTTGGCTGAAAACTCAATCTCAAATTGATTCCACTCGAGTAGGCTTATATGGTGTTTCAAGAGGAGCTGAACTAGCATTACTGCTTGGTTCCTATTTCCCAAACTCTATTCAAGGAATCGCAGCTATTGCTCCAAGCAGCGTTGTCTATGGAGCTCTCGGCGACCCATCAACGCCTGCCTGGACGTATCAAGGTAAAGCAGTTCTACCTTGCGCTCCAATTGCACAAACTGACTTTAAAGAAAACATCGGTCAAAGCTCAAAACAACCAGCTAGTACTCGACAAAGTTTCTTAAGTGGCATGAAAGATCAAAGCGCCTTTGAAGCTGCTGCTATTCCTGTTGAAAACATTCAATGTCCTCTTCTTTTAATTTCAGGAGGAGATGATCAAATGTGGCCTTCCGATATTTATGTTCAACAGTTATTAAATCGCTTAAAAAAAAACAACTCAAAGGTTCCTTGCCAGCACTTTCATTACCCTTTAGCTGGTCATGGAATTAATATTCCTAATCTTCCTATTCCCGAACCAACCTATTATCATCCAATCGGAAAACTCTGGTTTTCTATGGGTGGAACTAGAGCTGCAGATGCACAAGCTAGTCAAGATGCTTGGAATGAAATAGTTGCTTTCTTTCATGAGGTTTTATAATCAACACAAGCAAGTACTACTATGAGCAATAACCAAGAAAAATTTGATGCCTTAAGACAATTTAATTTACCTATTGACCAATATGCGATTACAGGAAGTGGCCCGATGGGGATTCGAAATTTAAAAATTATTGGAGATATTGATATCATTGTTTCTGAAAAGTTATGGAACGACCTTGCTTCCAAATATGGGATAATCGACCAAAATGGTGTGAAGAAAATCGCATTTCCAGGAGGAATTATTGAAGCTTTTTATCAGGATTCATTTTACTCCAAGCAATTTGATGATAAGGCGCCAACATGTACCTCTAGAATTGCTAACGCAGAAATAATTGATGGCCTCCCATTTGATACCCTTGAAACTACTCTCTACTATAAAAAGAAAGAGCGAAGAGAAAAAGACTTAAGAGACATTGAACTCATCGAAAAGTGGATTAGCCAGAATCCAAAATATCTGTAAAGGAATCCACCTTAATTTTGGATACCCCAAATTTTTACAGCTGCAAAAAGCCAAAGAAAGCGTTAGCTCAATCACTTTTACCTAACAATAAATATCTGCTAAATAAAGGAAGTTTTCATCGACATCTAGTAGTAAGCTGTTTTCATGAATTTCTGAAACACCCATCAAAGTTATATTATCTCGAGAAACCTTCCAGATTTTCTTTGATTCTTCATCCCAAGCCCATACTTCTGATAAATCAGCATCAATAACAAATTGTGTGTTGGAATGAAACTCACGTTCACAGTAAGTGATATTTTGAGTTGCAAGATCTATAAAAATGGGTGATTTTCCAGAATCGATAAAATCAGGTGAATTGTCAGAAAAAAGTACTATTTTTCCATTTTGACAAAGTTTACCAAAAGAAACTTTTTTTCTATCGATTTCAATGCTTTTCTCAATTTCGGAGACTACTTCATCATCTTCTTTTAATGTTCGCACAGTCAAAAGACATTTATCACCATCTCTTACAAGACAATATAGCTTATCATCTTGAGCTATAGCATCTATGCAACTTTCAATAACAATTTGCTTTCCTTTAGGAGAAAATAAAACTAGTGTTTCTTCAAAATCTTCACGTATTCCGCAGTGAGTGGAAAGTAAGAGGAAATCTCCACTTGGCCTTGGAAATTCAAAAAGTGGACTCCATTGCTGGTTCTCAATTTTCCCACCAATTAAAAAGGTATCAGCTCCTCTTTCCACATCCTGATAAATAAACCCATTTTTGCTAATGTAAAGATCATTATATTCGCCTTCAAGAGCTTCCGGCAATTCAATGGTAAAGTCAAACGCTCCAGTGTTCGGATTGATAAAATATACTTTTTTTTCACCTAAGAATTGAAGAGCTATTTGATTTCCTACCTGACGGGCACAATACCTAGAGCGTTCCGGTCCCCATATAAGATGTGTTAAACCGGGATTTAAAGGAATTCCCCAAATCATCTTTTCTGTGTTCTTATCATAAGCAATAAGATAAGAAGAAACTTGCTTATCCAAGAACGTTGTTTGTATATCATATACCCCAATCATAAGGGAATCGTGAACAAACACTTTTTCCATTTCATTAAAATTCAATCGCTTTATGAATGCAGGATCGTTTGGAAAAAAGGCTTTATTTTTTTGGAATTCTACAAAAAGTTTACCAAAAGCACTATGAGCAATTGTACAGTCAAATCGGCCCAATAGCTCTTGTAAAGCATAAAAATGTGGTATAGCTTCATTCAGGGATGAGCTCAATAGAGCTTCTTGCAGATGTTCTCCAATTTTAGAGGTAGTAGTATCTTCACTCTTTACCAAGTCTTTTGCAATAGCTAGTCGCTCATTATGGTTATAGATTTTAAGAAAATTTATTATGACAGTCCGTTTTCCTGGCCAGTTATCTATAGGCACTTCTTGCAATAGTTTAGCAACAATATTTTCAAAGAAAGTTAGGTTGTTGGAATTTAAAGATAGACATAATGGTCTATCATTCCAAGCTTCTTGATACTGAAATATTTCCACTAATTTTATGGGATTTTTTATCTCTCCATTAGATGCAAAAAATTGGGACAAAACATCTGGTACTGTTGAGCCGTTAAAAATCTCTTTTTCTGGTATATCATAAGCACAGCCTGTTACTTCTTTAAGAAGCCATAAAAAATAATACCCGGCTTTGACATTTGAATTTCTTACATAAGCCGTCATAAAGTCAACACAAGCTCTCGCCACTTCAAAAGTCTGTAACCGTTCAATAGATTCATGAAATTGGCTATTAAGTTCTCTTTCATTCATCCAAGGCCCTTTCAATAGCAACCACCTTCCATCAATAGTATGAATTTCAGGAGGATTAGGTACATTTTCAGGACTTTGAGTTACTGCTATTTTGCTAGCTCCATTTAGAGATGTTTGAGCTGCATTTACTGAAGTGTGAATAGCTTCTCTAGAAACAATGCTTATGGGTTCTTCTTTATCTGGCTGAACCTGATCTCTTTTTAGATTATTGCTCCAATTATTTACTCGCACACTGCTAGCGTCAGGAAATGTCATACTTTTCGCCCTTATGTTTTAAAAGGCAAATAGTTTATGTATTTTGGAGAATAAATGCGATGCATATCAAATGGATGACTGAAACTTTATACTTTCAACTTCGTGAAAATCATCAATCTATTTGAAAAAATCCCCCCTTCATGTAAAAGGAACTTAATTTTTGTAAAAGTTTTTTTATATGTTTTGGGGAAGAGTTTTCTTAATTGTTGGGGTTCTTTTTTTAGGAAGCTGTAAGAAAAAAAGTGAACTCGCAGAAAGTGACCCTGCTTTTTTGGTAACAGCTGTAAAGGCTATACAAAAAGATGCTCCTTTGTATTTGGAAGCAATAGGTCATGTAGAGTCAATTGAACATATTAAGGTAATGTCTCGAGTAGAAGGTGAGCTGACTGAAGTTTACTTTAAAGAGGGAGACTACGTAAAAAAGGGAGACCTTTTATTTACTATCGACCCTAGACCCTATGAAGCAAAACTAAAATTTGCTGAAGGGACTCTAGCTGAAAACTTAGCCAACTTGAAGCTAGCTCAAGAAAAAGTCTTAAGATATACCACCCTAGTCCAAGAAGAGTATTATTCAGAAATTGATTACAGACAATTGCAGACAACTGCTGAAACAGATGACGCCTTGGTAAAAAAATCAGAAGCAGATGTAGAAGATGCTAAAATCAACTTAAACTACTGCTGGATCTACTCACCCATTGAAGGAAAGACAGGCATTTTGCAGATTGACAAAGGTAACTTGGTAAGAGCAAACGATCAAAATGAATTAATTACCATTAATCAAATCTCCCCTATTTATGTTACCTTCGCCCTTTCTGAAAAGTTCTTGCCTACTGTGCAAAAGTATCAATGCAAAAACCCTAACCTACCTGTGAAGGTCTCTTATGAAGATTTCAAGGAAGATACTTTTGAAGGTCATTTAGAAATTGTAGACAATCAAGTTGACCCAGAGACTGGAATGATCAAATTTAGAGGCAAATTCGACAATGAAGATAAAAGACTTTGGCCCGGCCTTTTTGTTAGAACGCGACTTATCTTAGATACAATAATGGATGCCATACTCATACCTAGTGAAGCTGTTGACTACACACAAAATGGGTCTGTTGTTTATGTCGTGAACAACGATAAGACAGTAGATAAAAGAAACGTCAAGCTAGGACAGCGAATAGATGATCAAATTATAGTAGTCAGTGGCGTCGAAAAAAATGAAATGGTCGTAACAGATGGCATGCTGAACTTATATAGCGGCGCTAAAGTACAATTGCAAAAAACAGAAAAAGAAAATGAACCTCTCTGAGCCTTTTATCAAACGACCTGTCATGACGACCCTTCTCATGGCAAGTTTATTGTTTTTTGGAATCATTGCCTACCAAATGCTTCCTGTAAGTGATCTACCCAATGTGGACTTTCCTACTATTCAAATCACTACCATTAACCCAGGCTCCATTCCAGAAACTATGGCAAATACCATTGGAACTCCTTTGGAAAAAGAGTTTATGACCATTGATGGTTTAGAAACAATCACCTCTCAAAGCTCAACAGGAAAAAACAGTATCGTTTTACAGTTTGTCTTAGAAAAAGATATCGATAGCGCCGCGCAAGATGTGCAGGCAGCTATTAATAGAGCCCAACCCAACCTTCCTAAGGATTTACCTAATAACCCCACCTACGAAAAAGTCAACCCTTCTGCTACACCTATTCTTTATATGGCGATTACTTCTCCAGCTCTTTCTTTAGGCGAGCTTTATGAAATTGGAAATACTCTTATAGGGCAAAGACTTTCCATGATTAAAGGGGTCTCGCAGGTAATGACTTATGGTGAGCCATTTGCTGTGAGAATTCAAGTAGACCCTGAGAAATTAGCAGCTAAGCAAATAGGCTTTGACCAGTTGGAAGAAGAGGTCATGAAAGGGAATGTAGATGATCCTACAGGCACCCTCTTTGGACCCAATACTGAATTTACGGTGGACGTTGATGGGCAGCTGATGAACTCCAAAGAGTACAATCCATTAATTATTAAAAATAAAGACGGCAACCAAGTTCGTATAAGCTATCTTGGTGAGGCAATAGATAGCCTAAAAAACGATAAGTATTATTTACGCTATCTTACTAAGGATACTGATCAAAAAACGGTATTATTAGCTGTACAACAACAGTCTGGAGAAAATGCTGTTAGAATTATTAATGATGTGCAAAAGCTTCTTCCTACTCTTCAAAAAGAGTTGCCTTCCTCAGTAAAAATCCATGATTTGTATGATAAAAAAATGACCATTATGGAGTCGGTAAGAGATGTGCAACTGACTCTTATCATTGCCTTCCTACTTGTTATTGGCATTATTTATCTTTCTTTGGGCAGATTAATCAATACAGCTATCCCCTCTGTTACTTTGCCTTTAGCTATTTTTGGAACCTTTGCGGGAATGTATCTATTAGGATTTAGCTTAGATATTTTATCCCTTCTTGCTTTGACCCTTTCGATTGGATTTTTAGTAGATGATGCCATTGTTGCTTTGGAAAACAGCGTAAGACACGTACAAATGGGTGAGACACCTTATGAAGGAAGTTTAAAAGGTTCTAAAGAAATTAGCTTTACAATTGTATCCACCTCTGTCTGTTTGATTGCAGCTTTCATCCCTATGATTTTTATGGGAGGAGTCGTCGGGAAATTATTTCGAGAATTTGCAGTTACCTTAGTTGTTGTAGTAGTTATCTCTACCTTTATTTCTCTTAGTTTAACTCCTATGCTTTGCAGTAGGTTTATTCCTAAATACGGAGAAGAAACTAAGAAATCACCTGTAGAGCGATGGACAGACTTCGTTACAGAAAAAATGTTGAATGTATACAGAAAAACCCTTAGCTGGTCCATGAACCATAGGTTTTTCACCTTGCTCATTGGGTTTGCCTGTGCAGGTGGATCTGTCTATTTAATTCTGAATTTACCTAAAGACTTTTTACCACCGGATGATGTCGGTTTTATTCAGGGTTTCACGGAAGCGCGGGATGGAACCTCCCCTTTTAAAATGGCGGAATACCAAAGGCAATTATCCCGAATATACAAAGATGATCCAAGAGTAGAATCGGTTGTCTCTGTCGCCTCTTTAACACAAGACAATCAAGGGCTCTTATTTGTCAGGCTTAAGCCTTATGAAGAAAGAGGCCCAATGTATCCCATCATTGCAGATTTTGAGAAAAAATCTTCACAGATTGTTGGGATAAACACCTATCTCTCTCCCTTGCCTCTTATTAATTTACAGGTAGGCCAACAAGCAAAAGCATTATATCAATATTCCATGACAGGCCTTGATCAAAAAGCCTTAAATGAAGCTTCTATCAAATTAGAAGATGCTTTGAAAAAAAATAATCTGCTTTCTCAAGTTTCATCAGACCTTCAAATAACCCAACCCCAGATTTTTGTAGCTATTGACAGGGATAGGGCATCGAGCTTGAATGTCAGCGCCTCAGAAATTGAAAGGGTTTTTGACCTTGCCTACTCAGGAGGAAAAATATCTACTATTAATGCGCCTATCAATCAGTATGATGTCATAATTGAAACGCAGCCTGTTTTCTACAAAGACCCTTCCAAAGTAAATCAACTATATGTGCGTTCATCAAGTGGGAAGTTAGTGCCCATGAATGGCATTACCAGTATTAAAGAAACAGTGGGCCCTCTTACAGTTAACCGCATTAATGGTCTTCCTTCTGTAACGCTTGCCTTCAACCCAGCCCCTAATGTTCCTTTAGGTACCGCAGTAGAAAATGTAGAGCTTACAGCTAAAGAGATTTTACCCAAAAGTGTCTCAGGAAAAGTATTAGGTACAGCTGATGTTTTTAAAAAAGCGTTTCAGAACTTGAGCTTTCTCTTTCTCATTATGATTTTTATCATCTATGTCATTTTAGGCATACTCTATGAGAACTTCATCCACCCCATCACTGTTATGTCAGCGCTGGCTCCTGCAACTGTTGGCGGGTTGTTAACTCTATATCTTTTTGGGGAAACTCTGTCTTTATATTCCTTTGTAGGTCTTATTCTACTTATTGGCATAGTGATGAAAAATGGTATTTTGATGGTGGACTTTGCGATAGAACAGATAAAAACACATAATAAAGATCCTTATAATGGAATTTATGATGCTTGTATTATCAGGTTTAGGCCTATTATTATGACTAGCGCCTCAACCCTTATGGGCGCTGTCCCAATTGCTCTTGGCATTGGAGGAGCTAGTGCGCAAGGAAGAATATCCCTTGGTCTTACCATTGTTGGAGGTCTTATTTTTTCACAGGCCCTTACACTTTATTTGACTCCAGTGGTCTTTTACTATTTTGAAGCTCTCTCAAGAAAGCTTTCTTCTTTAAAAAAAGCTAAGGTCTAGGATGAAATTTATCAAAAGATTGCTGCATGATATTTTGACTGATCTGTGTATATCGATCAGTCGTTGCTACACTAGCATGTCCTAATAATTCTTGTATGACTCTTAAATCTGCTCCATTTTCTAATAAGTGAGTCGCAAAAGAGTGGCGTAGTGTATGAGGCGAGATGTTTTTCCTAATTTTTGCTTGTTTAGCATAGAACTTTATTCTGTGCCAAATAGCTACCCTATCCATTGGCCTGCCTTTTTTTGCCACAAAAAGATAGTCTTTTTCTTTTATACCTTTTCTAAAGTGAGATAAGTAATTTTGAATGGCGCTTTCTGCTTTTTTACCTACAAGAACAATCCTTTCCTTATTTCCTTTTCCCATGACTTTAAGAATATTTTTCTGCAGGTCTTTATAAAGTATCTGACAAACTTCACTAACCCTGAGCCCACTGGAATAAATTAACTCTAAAATAGCCAAATCCCTGGCTCCAATTAAAGTTGTCGTATTAGGTGCTTTAAAAAGTTCTGTAATTTCATCGTAGGTTAAAACTTCAGGAATAAGCTGCCATACTTTAGGAGTGTCAATGAGTATATTTTCTTGGAAGATATTTTCTTTTCTTAAATAGTTTAAAAAAACCTTAATGCTTATGAGATATCTGGCAATAGTACTAGAAGCTAGGTTTGCCTGGTGAAGTTTTTTCAAGTAAGAATAGATGAGGTCATTTGTTATATTTTTGTCTTTTTTAAACGAGAGAAAAGACTTAATATCGCTTTGATAAGCTTCTAAAGTATTTTTAGAAAGACCCTTTTCTACTTTAAGATAAAATATAAAATCTACCAAGTGTTGTTGCATATATTAATATATAGCAAAAACACCTTTAGCTTTATATCTCTCCGTAGATTTTTTTATGAATTTTTAAGCAGCCAGAAGCCACGGTCTCTCGCAGAATTTTTGTATCTACTGTCAGCCAAAAACTTGAGGTCAAGCCCATTAAAACAGCGGGTAAAATAGGAACTGCAAGAATAGAGACTGTAGCTGTGGCTATCCCTAAAAGTCCTGCGATAACAATCAAGGAATAATACAGGATTTTTTTAAAGTTAGCATCAACTACTTTTTGTATAAGCTCTTTAGCTTCCTCAGCCGTACCAGTAGATAAAACCCTATCTAGGTTTTTCGTTAAATATTGAACGCATTCAGGACTTGTCCACCTTTCTAGTTGAAGTCTTTTTCTTAGGAATGCTTTTTTTAACTCTTCTTCTAGCTGGCTTTTTTTATCAGCAGCAGCTATGTCATCATTATTGTCTATTTCTTGCTTGATAGCGTTGTATTCTAATTCATCAATTCCTAGCGAATCTTTTAAAAACTTTAATGTATTTTTAAGGTTCTCACTATGTCCTGAATAAAGATAGGAATACAAATCTTCTTTAAAACTTTCCACATCACTTAAACCATGAACACCATACGCCAAAGCTCCTATAGAAACCAAGCCGTATAAAGGAGCTATAGCAGAACTAAATACAGTAGTAACTTCAGGGTCAACGAATAAGCCATATCCTTTATCAACTGTAAAAGCTGCCCCTAAAGTACTTAAACTAGTTCCAATCGAAGCCAGCAGCCTAGCTTGAATCATTCCCGTTTTATCCTCAGCCTCTTTAGATACTTGATGCATTTCATAGGCAGTCTTAGTTATTAGAAGTCCTGAAATAGTCGCCAGCACGCCTCCACCAGCTCCCAATCCTAATAAAAGGGGAGAGGCTGGATCAATGCCGGGATTGGCTGAATAACCGTTTCTTATGACCCCTAGTAAATCGCTTAAACTGGCTGGGGCCGGTGTGCATTGTCCAAAAAGAGTAGGTTCTATTTTTCCATGCCTTTCATTAATTTCTTCAGTAACTTTCTGGTAAATTTCTGCTAGGTCATTTCTAACATAGGGATGTTTTATAAAGGTATCTGTAACAAGGTTAGGTGCTGAGCCGCTTCTTCTCAGATATCTATAAAATTCAATGGCAGGATTCAAATCAATAGGTAGGTTAAGCTCATTGAGCTCTGATATGGAAAGCCCTTCTTCATTGATAGAAATACTTATTTGATGGATCTCTTTTTCTTTAAGACATGCTCTTACAGTACTTTGCGCTAAAACCTCATTAATAGATCCTATGAGACGATTTACTAGCTTAGAAGGAACGGTTGCCTCTAAAAATCTATCCACAGGCACGTTTAAAACATTTGCATTTTCTAGAGAAGTGATTCTAGGTAAAGAAATAGCCATAATAATTAAATTCTGCAATTAATTTAATTAATTATAACATATCCCTATATTTAAAATAAAATAAGTGATAATAAAATTTTTATTATCAACATAATATTGGAGTAAATTTAATTAAAACATCCCTTAAGACCTCTAAAGGCTTCTGATCTGCATTAAATGTGTAAATCTTTTTTTGAGAATAGTGTTTTAAAACGCTCGAGGTGTCTTTTTTATAGATGTCAAGCCTGGTTTTCAGTGCGTTAGGATCTTTATCATCAGTTCTTTTCTCTATTAGAGCCCTTCGTTGCATCCTCTTGATCAACACATTGGGGTTGTTCACATCTAAAACAATAACCCCCTCTACCTCAACATATTCCTCTATAAGCTCAGCTTGCCTTAATGTCCTTGGTATGCCGTCTAATAGCAAATATTGCTCTTTAGGAAAGTACTTATTGGTAGCAATAAGGCCATGTAGATAGTGGTGCCAAATCCTGATAGTCACCTCATCTGGCAATAAAAGTCCTTTACTAGCATAGTTATGGTATAACTTGCCGGCAGGAGATTCAGGAGAAAGCCCTCTAAATATATCACCCGAAGAAAGGTGAAAATGATTACCAGCGCTGCTTAAAAAGCCCCCTAAAGTCCCCTTACCAGATCCCGGAGGACCAAAAATCAATATAGACCGAAAAGGTTCAGTAATTTCAGGTATTATTTCCATGATATCCCTCTAGTATACAACCTAGCTAAAAAAGAAATATCAAGCAAACTGAAAGAAAGGAACTACTTTAATCAATTACTAAGGGACTATTCTTTATAATTTTTTTTTTGCTTAGCTAAGTTCAGCCTTTTTTAACTTAGTTGCTTTCGCAAAAAATTTTGCAAGAGCTCCTTCATCAAGTTCATCACAATCAGAAAAATTTACTCTTTTTAATTGATTGTCTTCTGGTATATGAGAAAGTCCTTTGCAAGTCGTATTGGAACGATGCATATCAACTACTTCTAGCACGCCTGTTTTTGAAAAAAGTTTTGCAAGAGCATCTTCATCTAGTTTTGTGCAGCCAGTAAAATCTACTGCCATTAATTGATTGTCCTCAGGCAGATATGAAAGACCTTTGCAAGTCGTATTAGAACAGCTTAATATAACTTCTTTTAATGCGCTTCTTTTAGAAAAAACCTTTGCAAGGGCTTCTTCATCGAGCATTTCGCAATAAGGAAGGTTCAATCCTTTTAATTGATTGTCCTCAGGTAAATGCGAAAGCCCTTCCCCTGTTGTTGAAGAAAATGCTAGGTCAAGCACTTGAAGCACTTTTGTTTTTAAGAAAAATCGCGACAGAACTTCTTCATCAAGCTTTTTGCAACGTTTTAAACTAACATAACTTAGTTGATTGTTTTCTGGGATATAAGATAACCCTAGACCTGTTGTTGAAGAAAATGCTAAGTAAACTTCTTTAAGCATAGTTGCTTTAGAGAAAAATTTTATCAAAGCTTCTTCATCAAGATCATCACAAAAACTTAATCTTACTATTTCTATTTGATTACTAGCTATACAAGCAAGTCCTTCTCCCGTTATGTATGTTCTACTTAAATCAACTTCTTTAAGCATAGTTGCTTTAGAGAAAAAGCCTGCTAGAGCTTCTTCATCAAGTTCTTCGCAATCAGAAAGATCCACCTTTTCTAACTGGTTATTCTCTGGGATATGACAAAGGGATTCTCCAGTTATATTAGAAGAGGCCAAGCATATACTCCTTAACTTGGTTGCCTTGGAAAAAAAAGTGGAAAGGAAATGTTTATCAAGATTGTCAGAAAAATCAGAATCGTCAAGTAAGTTAAATAAGGTAATGCTTTCTAACTGATTGCTCTGTAAAAGTCCCTCACCTGTAATCCTTGTTTTCACAAGGGATAAATTTTTTAAATTTGGGCATAATTGAATAACTTTAGCAAGTTGGTCGTCTGTAATATTTTGATCTGTAAACTTTAAATCCTGAATAATTGCTCTTTTTTGAAGAGGTAAACCTCTTAACCATTGCAACATTTCTTCGGAATCTGCCTGACTTTTAAATTGAAGGATTTTCGAAAAAAATCCCGACATAACTTTATTATCAGAATCCAAACTTTGATTAAAGGTGGTATTGATTATTGTATCCAAAAAAAGTTCAAAAGCTTTTGGGTCTTTATCGTAAAGCTTCTTGGTATCAAGATCTATTCTACTCGTTTTAATGCTGGGACAAGCTCCCGCTACTGACTGTACGAGAGCAAACAACCCTACTGTATCATGAGAGAGTTCGTTCCAAGTACTACTAACTTTGCGCATAGTTAGCAACTGTTCTTGAAGAGTTAAATAGGAAAGAATTTTTACTCTTTCTTCTGGAGGTAAATGGGAAATAGTCGGAGAAATACTCAAAGAAGACATAATAATTATCCTATATAAGTTTAAAAAAAAAGATTAAAGATCAACTTTAATCCTCAAGATTTTTATAAAAAACTGAACTACTTTCATCTTAATAAATTCAACCTAACTTAAACTTAACATTTTTTAATTTGGTTGCCTTTTTAGAAACAATGGTAAAGAATTCTTGATCAAAGCGACAACCGCATAAGTTAAGCTTCACCAACTGGTTTTCTTCCGGTAAATATGAAAGCCCTTCACAAGAGGTGTTTGAATAACTCAAATCAACTTCATTTAGTTTGGCTCCTTTCGCAAAAAGCTTTGCAAGAGCCTTTTCGTTAAGCCGCTTACAATTATTCAATCTTATTCTTTCTAATTGATTGTTTTCAGGTAAGTTCGAAAGACCTTCTCCTGTTGTTCTTGAATAACGAAAATCAAATTCTTTCAAGTTTTTTGCTTTGGAAAAAAACTGCGCCAAAGCCTCTTCATCAGGACGAATAGTAGCTAAAGCAAGCTTTTCTAGTTTGTTGTTCTCAGATATATGTGAAAGCCCTTCACAAGTCTTTAAGAAAACATTTAAGAATTTTACATTAGGACATAGCTGAAGCAGTATTGCAATTTCTTCTTCTGTTACTGATGTAAACACACCAGGCCCGGCGGTAAAATCTAATGATTGAACCTCCTCTCTTTTAGTCGCGGGCAAATGGTGTAAGAAATTTATTATCTCTTTTGGCGTTAGAGATAATTTAAAATCAACTCCTTGAATAAGGATTTGAAACATGCGAAGTATTTTTCTTAAAGGATTGCTTAGTCCTTGGCATCTTATTGTTGTCGCTTTATTGGCTTTTGCGAGAAATTCCCAAAGAAATGCTTCCTCAAGGTTTTTACAACCATTTATACTAATAAATTTTAGTTGGTTGTTTAGAGGGATATTAGCTAATGCTTCTCCTGTCATCGATACCACATCTAAGCATACTTCCTTAAGTGTTGTTGCTTGGGAGAAAAATTGAATAAGATGATTCTCTTTGAGGTTTGGACATAGATTCAATACTACACTTTCTAGTTGCTTACTAACTACATAAGTAAGGGCTTGCCCTGTTGTTAGAGTGTTAGATAAATCAATTTTTTTCAGCATTGTTGCTTTAGAGAAAAATTCTATGAGATAATTTTCCTCAAGATTTCCGTTAAGCCCTAAGCACACTTCCTCCAATTGATTGTTTACTGGAATATGACAAAGAGCTTCACCTGTTATGTTTGAAATAGTTAAGCAAATGCTTTTTAGCTTGATAGCCTTAGAGAAAAACATAGAAAGGAACCCTTCCTCAAGGTTGTCAGAATGTAAGCTAATACTTTCTAATTGATTGTTCTTAGGTATATTTGAAAGACCTTTGCCTGTGATATTTGACCCTAAAAGGTTCAGGTTTTTCAAATTTGGGCATTTTACAAAAATTTCAGCAAGCTGTTCATCTGTAATTGAAGAATGAACTATAATGGTTTTTAATTTTGTAGCTCTGGAAAGAACAGTAGAAAAAAAAGATTCCTCAAGATTA